>JAUNAV010000001.1 GCA_030527425.1 Tissierellia bacterium | reverse complement strand
GTAAAAAGAAAAAAAGAACACTAATTACTATGTGTTCATTATACAAGGAGGAAATTATGAAAATAGCTTTGGGTTGTGATCATATAGTAACAGATTTAAAAATGATGATTTCTGATCATTTAAAAGAAAAAGGTCATGAGGTTTTAGATGTTGGAACTTATGATCATACTAGAACACATTATCCAATTTATGGAAAAAAGGTTGGAGAATTAGTTTCAAGTAAAAGAGCTGATCTTGGAGTGGTATTATGTGGAACTGGTGTAGGAATTTCTGTTTCAGTTAATAAATCATTTGGAACAAGATGTGCATTAGTAAGAGATGTCACAACAGCAGTACATGCAAAAGAAGACTTAAATTGCAATGTAATAGCAATTGGAGGAATGATAGTTGGAAGAGATTTAGCATTTGAAATAATCGATCACTTCATCGATGCAGAATATAAAAAGAGCGAAGAGAATGATAAAATCATTGAAAAATTGATGAATATTGAAAAACAATATGAAGATACACAAACTGGTGATGAAGAATTCTTTGAAGAATTCTTAGAAAAATGGGATAAAGGCGAATATCACGATTAATTAAAGGAGAGAAACTATGGCAATGAATAAAAAAGATGTAGCGATGATAGGATTTGAGATAGTTGCATTTTCTGGAGATGCAAGGAGTAAATTATTAGAAGCTTTAAAGCTTGCTAAACAAAAGGATTTTGAAGGAGCCGATCAATTAGTTAAAAAAGCCAATGAATGTTTGGTTGATGCGCATAATTCACAAACTGAAATGCTCACCTTAGAATCAAGAGGTGAGGATGTTGAACTAGGATTTATCATGGTTCATGCTCAAGATCATTTGATGACAACCCTTCTTTTAAAAGATTTGATATATACTCTTATGGACATTTACAAAGACAAGGAGTAAATAATGGAAAAAATGGTAAAGAGTCTAGAGAAAATAACGCCATTTTTTGAAAAGATCTCTAGAAACAAGTACATGGTCTCCATAAAAGATGGCTTTATGGAAACTATGCCAATAGTAGTATTTTCCTCAATATTTATGCTTATAGCATATATACCAAATATATTCAATTTCTATTGGTCAGAAAGTATAGAAAATTTTTTAATGAAGCCATATAATTACTCGATGGGTTTATTAGGACTTGTAGTGGCAGCAACTACTGCTAAACATTTTACGACGGCCTTAAATAGAGATATGCCTGTTGATAATCAGTAAAATATGGTTTCTGTAATGTTTTGTTCAATAATTGGTTTTATGCTTTTATCGGCAGATACAATTGAGGGAGGATTTTCTTCCGGATTTTTAGGATCTACAGGACTTATAGCATCATTTATTGCAGCTTTTATTTCAGGAAATGTATATAAATTTTCCTTTAAGAGAAATTTGACTTTGAAAATGCCAAAAGAGGTTCCGCCAAATATCTCCCAAGCTTTTAAAGATATGATCCCTTTTGGAATATCTCTAATGATATTTTGGCTAATAGATACTATTGCTAGACATTTTATTGGAACCAACTTGGCAGATGGCATCATAAAACTTATGCAACCATTATTTACAGCAGCAGACAGCTGGGGCGGAATAGCAGTGATCTATGGTGCTATGGCATTTTTCTGGTTTATTGGAATTCATGGACCATCCATTGTTAATCCTGCTATTAATGCAATTGCATTTATAAATAGAGATGCAAATATGGCAGCATTTAGAGCAGGAGAGCATGCAACAGCAATAGTTACGCCAAATACAGGAGAATTTATTGCAACCTTAGGTGGTACCGGAGCGACATTTGTAGTTCCATTTATTTTCATGTTTTTAGCAAAAAGCAAGCAAAATAAAGCAGTTGGTAAGGCAGCGGTAATTCCTACAAGCTTTGGGGTAAATGAACCAATACTCTTTGGTGGACCTATGATATTAAATCCTATATTTATGATTCCATTTATTTTCGTACCGATAATTAATGTATGGATATTTAAGTTTTTTGTAGAGGTTTTGGGTATGAATTCAATGGTAGCGCAAATGCCATGGACAACACCAGGCCCAATTGGAGCAATAATATCTACAGGTTTCGATAAATTGTCATTCATACTAGTGATACTCTTAATTGTAGTCGATTTTATACTCTATTATCCATTCTTTAAAGTATACGATAGGCAAATTCTTAAAAAAGAAATAGAAGAAGAAAAGCTTATAGAAGCTGAAGAAGAAATAAAAGAAGAGATTAAACAAGAAGATAAAGAGATTGAAAAACAAGTACAAAAAATAGATGAAGTGGATGTTTTAGTATTATGTGCAGGTGGAGGAACTAGTGGACTTTTGGCAAATGCACTAAATGAAGGAGCTAAAGAAAAGGATATAAATATTAAAGCGGCTGCAGGTAGCTATGGTTCACACCATGATATTTTGCCTAATTTTGATGTAGTAATCCTTGCTCCACAAGTCGCAAATAATTATGAAGATATCAAAAAAGATACAGACAAGATAGGAAATATCTTAATAAAGACTGAAGGAAAAGAGTATATTGGTCTAACTCGTGATCCAGAAAATGCAGTTAGATTGGTTTTAAAGACAGTAAAAGAAAGGAAGAAAGATGAAATTTGACAAGGACTTCATATTTGGTGGTGCAACAGCTGCATATCAATGTGAAGGAGCGATTAATGAAGATGGCAAGGGCGTAGTTTGCTGGGATAAGTATTTGGAAGAAACAAATGGCTACAATCCCGAGCCAGCTAGCGATTTTTATAATATGTACAAAGAAGACCTTGAAAATTGCGAAAAATTTGGAATCAATGGTATAAGAATTTCTATTGCTTGGACTAGAATATTTCCAAATGGTGATGGCCAGGTCAATAAAAAAGGAGTAGAGCATTATCATAATTTATTTAGAGAATGCATAAAAAGAGGTGTCGAACCACTTGTAACGCTTCATCATTTTGATACCCCTTATGAGCTTAATAAAAATGGAGATTTTACAAATAAAGCTACAGTTGATTTATTCGTAAGATATGCCAAATTTTGTCTAAAGGAGTTCAATGAAGTTCAAAAATGGGCTACATTTAATGAAATTTGGCCATGGTCATCTTGTCAATATTTGATAGGAACTTTCCCACCAGCTATTAAATATGATTTAGAAAAAACTGTAAAATGCATACACAATATGCTTCTTGCTCATGCTATGGTTGTAAATTATTTTAAGGATACAGAAATTCCTGGAGAAATTGGTATTGTACATTCACTACAAACAAAGTATCCAATTGATGATGATCCTAAAAATATAGATGCTGCAAAAAGAGAAGATGCAATAACCAATGGCATGGCACTTGATGCGACATATCTTGGATATTATTCTCCGGAGACTATGAAATATCTAAATAAAATTTTTGATGGAAATGGACTTAGCTTATCCTTCGATGAAGAAGACTTTGAAATTATGAAAAAAGCTGCAGGTAGATGTGATTTCTTAGGTATAAATTATTATTCTAGTCAGTGGCTAAGAGCATATGATGGAGAAAATGATACTTTCCATAATGGAACAGGAGAAAGAGGAACAGCTAAAAGAAAACTTAAAGCAATAGCTGAAGAAGTTCAAAGAGATGATCTACCAAAAACTGATTGGGATTGGATAATCTATCCTCAAGGACTTTATGATATGATTATGAGAATTGTTAATGATTATCCTAATTACAATAAGATATACATTACAGAAAATGGCATAGGTATTAAAGAAGAACTCAATGAGAATAATACCGTTGAAGATACTCAAAGAATTGACTATGTAAGAGATCATCTAAAAGTAGTTTTAAAAGCTATTGAACATGGAGCTAATATTAAAGGATATTATCTATGGTCATTGATGGATATGTTCTCTTGGTCTAATGGATATAATAAGAGATATGGCTTCTTCTTTGTGGATTTTGATACAATGAAAAGATATCCAAAAAGAAGTGCATATTGGTGGAAGGAATTATCCCAAACAAAAGAACTAATTTAATAGGAGAAAATATGTTTTTAGGAATAGATGGTGGCGGAACCAAAACAAAATTCACACTAAAAAAAGAAGGTCAATACTTTTCTACAAAAAAAAATACCATTCATCTTAAACAAGTTGATGACAAAAAGTTTTATGAAACAATCAAACAAGGAGTTAGCGAGGTTTTAGATAAAGCTGGTTGTGATGTTAAAGATATTAAATATACATTTGCAGCAATTCCAGGTTTTGGTCAATATCCTGAAACTCTAGAAACCATAGACAAAACTTTTAAAGAAGTCTTAAAAGGAGATAATTTTTCCGTAGATAATGACTGCGTAAATGGCTGGGCTGGTTCTTTAAATGGTAGCGAAGGAATAAATTTAGTCCTTGGAACAGGCGCTATTAGCTATGGCGTTGATAAAAATGGCAAAGCAATGAGAGCTTCTGGTTGGGGACCATTTTTAGGAGATGAGGCCAGTGGATATTATATAGGATTGAAATTGTTAAATTACTGGACTAGAATGAGCGATGGAAGAGTCAAAAAAAGCAAATTATATGATCTTATAAAAGAGAGATTTAATATCGATGATGATTTTGAAATCATCAATATAGCAACAGACTTAAAGCGTGAAGAGATTGCTGATATTTCAAAATTGCTAGCTGTGTTACTAGAAGAATCAGATGAAGTGGCTTTAAAAATATTAGATGATATTGGATATGAGGCCTCTCTTGCTATAGACTGTTTAATCGATCAAATGGATTTTAACAAACCAGTTAAAGTTTCTTACTCTGGTGGAGTGTTTAACTTAGGCCAAAAACTTATTGATAGCATAAAAAAACATATTAAAAATGAAATAGAAATAGTTAAGCCTTATACAACTCCAGATAAGGGCGCTATAATAATGGCCGAAAAATTATATGAACAAAAAAATAAATAATTATTTTAAATATGTCCTTTAAGGGGCATATTTTTTACTATTAAATTAAATAATTATAGTTTAGATTTAATTTTAATAGACCAATGTGGTATAATGTATATGTAAAATTTATGTAGGAGTGTTTATGAAGATAGCGTCAGTTGAATATAAAAATGGAATCTCCACCTTAGTTAAAAGATACTTTGGTGAAAATGAGGTTCAATTTACAAAATTTAATGATTTTGAAGAATTAATACTCGCTGACATCTCAGGTTATGATTTGATTCTCATAGATATGAGTCATCAGCGCTGTTTGGAATTAATAACATATATTAAACAAACAACTGATATTCCCGTGATCTATTTGACTAATAGATACAAAAAAAGCAGATTTGAAAGTGAAATAGATGATGAAGAATTTGTAATTCATTCTTATACTAGAGAAGAATTTATCCAAAAAGTCTTCGACAAAATAGAAGAAAATAGAAATGCAAATATCATTGACTTTGGCAAAGTAAAACTAGAAGAAGACAATGAAATTGTAAGAATTGACAATAATAAAATTCTAGATCTTACAAGATTAGATGTCAATATATGTGCAGTTCTAATGAAAAATAGACCTGAAATTCTATCTAAAAAGAGAATCGTAGAATTACTTCGAGAAAGAGGCGTTAAAACGACGGAGAGAGCAATAAGAGAACATGTAAGAAAAATTAGAATTGAGTTTAATAAGGTTGGCTACGAACCAATAGAAACAGTAGTAAAAGAAGGCTATAGATGGAGCCTGTTTGATAAATAAATTTTTGAGATCTTTAATTTGTATAAAGATCTCTTTTTTTATATTAAAATTTATAGTAAAAATCTCCTGTATTTATAAATTCATCGAGAGGTGGAGTGGTTGATCAAGAAGATCTTTACGATGCACTTAAAAATGGCAATTTATCTTATGCTATTTTAGATGTTGTGGATACTGAAGAGCCAGATTTAGATAATTTGGATCTTATTGATCTAGACAATGTCGTTTTGACCCCTCATGTAGCCTTCTATTCACAAGAGGCATTTATTCAAGGAGCTAAAGATAATTTTAAAAATCTAAAAGCATTTTTAGATGGAGATTATAAAAATGCTGAAATTGTAAATTTAAAACAAATTGAATTAGATTAATAGAAAGGATCTCTTAATTGAGATCTTTTTTATTGTCTAAAACTAGTAAATTAGTGCATTTATTTAATTGAATATTAAAAATAAAATACATATTGATTTTTTAATTATGAGGTTTTATAATTTAAAATAAAAAGGAGAAAAATGAATGAAAAGACCATCTTTTTTATACTCAATCTCACCAATTGTATTTATGATGATATCTCTTACAATTGGGGTTGGCTTTTTAAAATTGAAAGCTGAACCTATTATTTTAATTTGTGCGCTATTTACAGGAATTCTCGCTTATAAATTGGGCTATAGTTGGCAAGAGCTTCAAGAAGGTATAATTGAAAAAATTTCAAAAGCGCTTCCTGCAACATTAATTCTATGGTCCGTAGGACTTTTAATAGGATCATGGATTTTTTGCGGAACAGTGCCAATGCTAATTTATTATGGAGTTGGAATAATTAATCCCAAATTTTTGTATATTACAGCTTTTATAATTTCTGCAATTTTATCTGTGGTAACAGGAACTAGTTGGGGATCTGTGGGAACTATTGGAGTTGCAATAATGGGAATTGCTCATGGTCTCGGTGTATCTTTGCCAATTACTGCAGGAGCTGTTGTAGCTGGTTCTTATTTTGGTGATAAATTATCTCCATTTTCAGATACTACCAATCTTGCTCCAATAGCAGCTGGTTCAGAATTATATGAACATATTAGACATATGCTATATACAACAATTCCTGCTACAGTAGTTTCTCTAATTGTTTATTTTATTTGTGGTTTGGGATTAACTCAATCAGCTAGCTCATCAGCTCAAGTAATCGAGCTTCAAGAAGGTTTAAATAATGCATTTAATTTTAATGTCATATTATTATTGCCTGTAATTATAATTATTCTTGGAACAATCTTAAAATTACCAACATTGCCAGTTATGATAGTTACTTCACTTATTTCAGTTTTTATTGGAATATTTGTACAAGGATTTAGCTTGGTTGATGGATTTAGTTCTTTGATAAATGGATTTGATTTGTCCATGCTCAAAACAGATATGATAATGAATGAGGATATACAAAGGCTTTTAAATAGAGGTGGGGTAAGCTCAGTAACTCAAACCTCGGTACTTGTTTTTTGCGCAATGGGATTTGCTGGGATAATGTCAAAAGCTGGATTTTTAGATGTAGTTTTAAATGCCTTATTAAAACGAGTACATTCAACATTCGGCTTAATAAGCTCTACTATACTATCATGTTTTACAGTCGCATTTATCACAGGAAATTCGTATCTTTCAATTTTAATACCTGGAGAATTATTTCAAAAAGCATATCCTGAGAAAAATCTTCATCCAAAAAATCTATCTAGGACTTTAGAAGATTCAGGTACGGTTTTAGTTCCGCTTATTCCATGGTCGGCTGCAGGAGCATATATGACAGCAACTTTAGGAGTAGACACCTTAAGTTATTTGCCTTTTGCTGTTTTTAATTATATAGGAATAATATTTGCTCTAATTTTAGCTTTTAATGGAATAGGAATTGAAAAAATACAAAAGAAAGAGGAAAAAAATGATTCTTATTAAAAATGTTCAAGTTTTTGCACCAGAATATTTAGGACTTAAAGATATTTTGATAGCTGGCGGAAAAATTGTAGAGATTTCAGAAAATATCAATATTGATGTCGAATATATAATAGAAGCTAATAAAAAGATTTTAGTGCCAGGATTTATTGACAATCATGTTCATGTCACTGGAGGCGGAGGAGAAGCTGGCTTTTTCTCAAAGGCGCCAGAGATTAAAGCATCTGAAATATTAAAAAATGGCATTACAACAGTTATGGGTCTTTTAGGAACTGATGGATATACAAGAAATGTTGAAAATTTAGTATCCAAACTCTATGGTCTTAGAGAAAGTGGTCTATCAGCCTATGGCTTTACAGGAAGTTATTCATATCCTTCAATTACAATAACAGGAGAAGTTGAAAAAGATATTTTATTTATAGATCCTATAATTGGCTGTAAGATAGCTCTTTGTGATCATAGAAGCTCATTTATTACAAAACAAGAATTGACAAGACTTATGAGTAAAGTTAGAGTATCTTCCATGCTTTCTAACAAGGCGGGGGCTTTAGTTATCCATATGGGAGATGAACCTGAAGGCATGAAATTAATAAGGGAAATCACAAAAGAAATTAAGGTTTCAAAATCTATCTTTAGACCAACTCATATGAATAGAAATTCTATGCTTTCAAAAGAGAGTCTTTCTTATGTAAAAGAAGGAGGATATGTAGATTATACAGCCAAAATTTCAAAAGAAGATACTCCAACTTCTTTAATATTGGAATTATTAGATAGAAATTATGATACATCAAAAGTTACAGTAAGTAGCGATGCTAATGGATCATACTCAACTTATGATGATAATCAGAATTTAATTGACATTGGTGTTTCATCTATCTCATCTCTTTATGATGAATGGATTGCACTTGAAAATCAATTGTATGATTTTAGCAAAAGTTTAATTTATTTTACATCAAATGTCGCTAAGGCATATAAATTAAAAAATAAAGGTGAAATTAAAAAGGGCAATGATGCAGATCTTTTAATATTAAACGATAATTTAGAAAAAGAATATGTCATAGCAAATGGGAAGATTTTTGTAGAAAATAAAAATTGGGTTAAAGATTCAATTATAGAATTTTAATAGCAATTAAAAACCAGAGCCTATTTTGACTCTGGTTTTATATTAATATCCTTCTTTTCCTAGAAGCTTAAACATTTGTGTTTTGTATTCTTCAACACCTGGTTGGTTAAATGGATTAACGCCTAGCATGTATCCACTTACGCCTACAGTAATTTCAAAGAAATAGAATAATTTTGCAATCTCTTTTGGATTTATGCCTTCAAGTTCGATTCTTAAATTATCTACTCCTCCCTTTACATGAGCGATTGTAGTACCTTCCATAGCCATTTCATTTACATATGAAAGTTTTTTACCACTTAAATAATTTAATCCATCAAGATTTTCTTCATCTGACTTTATTTCAATATCTTTATCTACATTTTTTACACTAATTACAGTTTCAAATAGATTTCTTTGCCCATCTTGAATCATTTGTCCCAATGAATGTAAATCAGTTGTATTATTTACAGAAACAGGGAATATGCCTTTATGATCTTTTCCTTCACTTTCTGCAAAAAGTTGTTTCCACCATTCTGATATATATTTCAATTTAGGTTCATAATTTACTAAGACTTCGATAGATTTACCATTTTCATAGTACATATTTCTTAAAGCAGCATATTGAATGGCAGTATTTTTCTCGAAATCATTTACTTTAAATTCTTCTCTAGCCTCTTTAAAGCCATCCATGAATTGGTCGATGTCAATTCCACTTGCACAAAGAGGAAGTAGTCCAACTGCAGAAATTACAGAAAATCTTCCGCCTATATCATCTGGTACGACAAAAGTCTCATAGCCTTCATTGTCAGATAGAGTTTTAAGAGCACCTTTTTTTCTATCTGTTGTGACATAGATTCTTTTTCTAGCTTCTTCTTTTCCATATTTTTTTTCAATTTCTTCTCTTAAAAGTCTAAAAGCAATAGCAGGTTCAGTTGTTGTACCCGATTTACTAATAACATTGATAGAATAGTCCTTGTCTTTTATATATTCTATTAATTCATTTAGATATTGTCCTGAAAGTTGATGACCAGCATAAATGAGTTCAGTTTTTGGAGTATTTCCAAAATAATTTTTCATTGCATAATCAACTGCTTTTGTTCCCAAATAACTTCCACCAATGCCTATGGTTATAAGAATTTGGCTATCAGATTGAATTTTTAAAGCAGCTTTTTTAATTCTTTCATACTCATTCTTATCATAATCTATAGGTCTGTCGATCCAGCCTAAAAAGTCATTACCTTCTCCTTTTTTTTCAATTAATGTATTAAAAGCATCCATGGCTTTTTGTTTATAATTCTCTAGGTTTTTAACATCTGCATTTTTAAAGTCTATTATCATAATGACCTCCTTTATATTTATTATTATATACCCATAAGACTTAAAAATAAAGATATTGATAATGATACTCAATACTTTAGAATGATTCTAATTTTT
This sequence comes from Tissierellia bacterium, assembly GCA_030527425.1. Classification (GTDB taxonomy): domain Bacteria; phylum Bacillota; class Clostridia; order Tissierellales; family Peptoniphilaceae; genus JAUNAV01. The sequence continues at coordinate 89,049 of JAUNAV010000001.1, read as the reverse complement.
AAATAATTCTATTGACATTATAAAAAAGTAAGTGTATACTATAGATGTAGTTAGATACAAGAAACATATAAAAAAACATGGAGGTAAACAATGACAGAATTAAAAGGTTCAAAAACAGCTAGCAACTTACTTACATCATTCGCTGGCGAATCACAAGCAACAATGAGATACTACATAGCAGCTAAAGAAGCTGAAAAAGCAGGATATAGACAAATTGCTGAAATCTTTAGAGAAACAGCTAGAAATGAACAAGTTCATGCTAAAACTTTCTATAAATATCTTAAAGATGATTACAAACTTGAAGCAATTGAATTAAATCCTGAATATACAGCTTTCCCAGTAGTATATCATGATACAGCAACAAATCTTAAAGGTGCTGTAGAAGGAGAAAATGAAGAAGCTGAAGATATGTATCCAGGATTTGCTGAAGTAGCAAAAGAAGAAGGTTTCGACGATATTGCAAGAACTTTCTTAAATATCGCTAAAGTTGAATCAGGTCATAGAGATAGATATCAAAAACTTCTTGAAAATGTTGAAAATGGTAAAGTATTTGAAAAGGATGAAGCAGTAGTTTGGAAATGTATCAACTGTGGATTTATCTATGAAGGAAAAACAGCTCCAAAACTTTGCCCAGCTTGTAAACATCCACAAGAATACTTTGAAATTTGCAGCTGCAACTATTAATTATAAATAACTTAAATTTAAAGGATCCTTTTGGATCCTTTTTTTATTGCAATTAAAGTTAATTTAATAAATACAAAAAAGTAACTAAGAAAATACGAAAAAGTCATTTTAATATTTCAAATTTTACATTATACTAGTTATAACTAACTATTTTATATGTTATAAAAATATTTAAAGTTAGTTTTAATATGAAAAAGCAATCTAATAATTCTTGCAAAATATTACTATGGAGAAAAACGATAAACTCAATTCAAAAGAAACAAAGCTATAAAAGTTTTTGATTTTGTGGCAAGTACCTTAGTGTATTTAGTATCAATAATGACGATGGGAATAGGCGTATTTAAATCGATTATTAATACTAATATGCGCTATGAAACACTATTTTTAGGTATGTTTATTTGGATAATGGCTCAAATAGCAGATAGCGATGAGTTTAAAAGCAGAAGAACTACTAAGATTTTAGATATTATATTTATAGTTCTTACAGCATTATCATTTTTTGCTTATGTATATATAAAAAGCATATCTTAAAAAGGGATAGTTAGAGTATGGAAGAAAAATATATCAAACTTGGATTAAAACTTACTTTCATTGGCAGAAAAATAGCCTATATAATAGCTGTGATTTCTCTTATGATGGCTTTATATGTCGATATAAAATATAATAAAATAGCCTTATCAAATATTATTTCGTCAGCATCTATATTATTTTTTATAAATTTAGATAATAGAAATAATAGTGATTACAAAAAAGATGTCAAAGTGACAAATGAAATCTTTGACATTTTGATCTATATTACAATGGCTTTTCTTGTTATAAAATATATCATTACTAATTTTTACTTATAAGAATATTAGTATTGCTTTTTCAAGCTTTTTTATTTAATAGAAAAGTTCAATTAAAAAAAAGGAGTGCGAGCGCACTCCTTAAATTTTTATCTATCTACTTCAACAACACTGCCATCATTCGCATCGATGTCAACATCGACATCGCCATTTTGTGTGTTAAATTCAACTTCATATACAAGTTTGCCACTGTCAAATTTTAATTTTAAACTATCAAGAGTTGCATTTGAATCATTAGCTTCTTCTAAAGCTTTATCTAAAGCTTCTTGAGGTTTGATTTTAGCATCAGCAAGTTTGAAAGTTTGTTCATCTGAATTATCTTCGCCTTGTTCTTTTTCATTTTCTGTAACTTCTTTGCTGTCTGCATCTACATAAACTTCATATTCAGTTTGATCTTCAAATGCTTCGATTTTATATTTCCATACATTGTGATCTTGATCAAGCTTGAAAGATTTGATTTGAGCATTTGGATATTTTTCGAAAAATGCACTTTCAGCATCTTCAGGAGAAACTTTAAGTGAATCTAAGCTTGTAAGTCCACTATTGTTTTCTGCACTTGTTTTTGTATCTTCTTTTGAATTTTTGTCACTTGTTACATTTGAACTTTGATCGTTTGATGATTTTTGATCAGCTGCGCTAGCTTTATCTTCTGTGCTTTGTGTTTGAGCAACAGGTTTACTAGCTTCATCTGTTGTAGTTTGATTTGTGTTACCACATCCTGCAAGGATCATTGTTCCCATCATTGCAAGAGCTAATAAATTAGTTTTCTTTTTCATAAATTACCTCCTAGTAACTAATTATAATATATTAAATATTTATATAGAAAATATGTATTTTAAAGGCGTTAAAATTAACTTATTTTATTTTAAAATAAAAATATTCAATATTATCAATTTTTTGATTATTCTAAGGAGTTTAAAATATGAGTATAAGTATTCAATTTTTACAGGGTCTTTATTAAAATTAAGATTTATTATATAATAGAAGTAATTGCACAATGGGAGGAAATATGAGTAATAAAGTTAGAGTAAGATTTGCACCAAGTCCTACAGGATATTTACACATTGGAGGACTTCGTACAGCATTATTTAATTATTTATACGCAAAAAATCAAGGTGGGGACTTCCTACTAAGAATTGAAGATACAGATAGAACAAGATATGTAGAAGGAGCACTCGAAAATCTACTTGAAAAGCTCAAATGGGCTGGAGTAGAAGTTGATGAGGGTGTTATTTTAGATGAAAATGGAAAAGTTACAGAAAAAGGTGATGTTGGACCATATATTCAATCTGACAGAGTAAAAAAAGGTATATATGATAAATATATTCAAAAACTATTAGAAGAAGGAAAGGCATATTATTGCTTTTGTTCTCAAGAAAGAATTGATAAATTAAGAGAACAACAAAAAGCTGATGGTCTTATGCCAAAATATGATGGTCTTTGCAGATCATTAGATTATGAAGAAGCAAAAAAAAGAGTTGAAGCTGGAGAGCCTCATACTGTAAGACTCAAATTGCCAGCTGATACTGATATAGAATTTGAAGATAAAATCAAAGGAAAAATCACATTTAACACCAAAGACATGGATGATCAAGTTCTAATTAAATCTGATGGTTATCCAACCTATCACTTTGCAGTTGTTGTTGATGATCATTTGATGGGAATTACTCATGTTGTAAGAGGCGATGAATGGATTTCTTCAACTCCAAAACATGTATTTTTATACGATGCTTTTGGATGGCAAAGACCAGAATATATCCATCTTCCAACAGTTTTAAATAAAGATCATAAAAAATATTCAAAGAGAAATGGCGATGGCATGGTTGAAGACTTCATGGCAGAAGGATATTTGCCAGAAGGATTGATAAACTACCTTGCACTTTTAGGATGGGCACCTGATAGCGAAGAAGAAATCTTTACTAAACAAGAGCTTATTAAGCAATTTACTTTTGATAGAGTTTCAAAAACAGGGGCTGTATTTGATGTTAAAAAATTAGATTGGATAGATGGCCATTATATTAGAGAAATGAAAGTAGAAGATCTTGCAAAGGCAATTAAGCCATATTGCATAGAAGCAGGTTTCTTTAGTGAAGATTATCCTGATGAAATGATCAAATTACTTGCAGAAACTTGGCAATCAGCAATTGATAAATTCTCGGATATCAAACATTTAGCTAAGTCATATTATGTCGATGATAGTCAAATAGAATACACAGAGGAACCAAAAGATGCATTCAATTGGGAAGATAGCCAAAAAGTATATGATACTTTAATAGAAGAATTAGAAAATTCTGATTCAGACGATTATGAATTTTATAAATCCCTTATGAAAAATGTTCAAAAGAAAAGTGGCGTAAAGGGAAAGAAACTATGGTTTCCAGTAAGAGCTGCTTTGACAGGTAATGTTCATGGACCTGAGCTTGTAAATGCATTTATCATAATGGGAAAAGAAAAAATGATAGAAAGGCTTAAATTTGTAAAGGAAAATTTTTAGATGAAAATTTATAATACACTTGCCAGAAAAAAAGAGGAATTTAAACCTATAGAAGAAAACAAGGTAAAGATGTATGTTTGCGGTCCTACAGTATATGATTATATTCATATAGGAAATGCTCGCCCAATGGTGGTCTTTGATACATTTAGAAGATATATGAATTACAAGGGCTATGATGTAGATTATGTTGTTAATTTTACAGATGTAGATGATAAAATTATTAACAAAGCCATTGAACAAGGTGTAGATTTTAGAGAAATCACCGAAAAATACATCAAAGCTTTTAAAGAAGATGCAAGAGATTTAAATATCGATGAAGGACACACCATTCATCCAAAAGCGACTGAAGTTATGGACGATATAATTCAATTTGTCAAAGATCTTGAGGATATGGGATGTGCATATAATGTAGATGGCAATGTATATTTTGATGTCTCAAAAGCAAAAGGTTATGGAAGGCTTTCTGGCAAAAAAATAGAAGATTTAAAAGCAGGCGCTAGCAATAGAGTAGATGAAAATGATGAAAAAAAATCTCCTATGGATTTTGCGCTTTGGAAAAGGGTAAAAAAAGATAAAGAACCTTCTTGGGATTCTCCTTGGGGAAAGGGAAGACCAGGTTGGCATATTGAATGCTCAACTATGAGTAGAAAATATTTAGGCGATACTCTTGATATCCATGCAGGAGGAGAAGACTTAGAATTTCCGCATCATGAAAATGAAATTGCTCAATCTGAAACACTAAATAAAAAGCCATTTGCAAATTATTGGATGCACAATGGAATGATACAAGTTGGCGGAACAAAGATGAGTAAGTCTCTTGGCAATTTCTTTACTCTTCATGATATTAAAAAAGAATATGATCTAATGGTAGTGCGTTTTTGGTTATTATCATCTGGTTATAGACTTCCAATTAATTTCACAAGAGAAATTATTGAACAAGCTAAAAATTCTTTGGATAGATTAAACAATGCTAAATTTAGAATGGATGATCTATTAAATAATGTCAATAATGAAATCACCGATGATGAAAAAGAATTAATAAAGGCATTAGTTTCTTATGAACAAAGATTTAAAGAAGTGATGGATGATGATTTAAATACTGCAGATGCTATAACAGTATTATTTGATATTGCTAAATTTGCAAATACCAATCTAGATAAAAATTCTTCTGTTGAATTTGTAAAATATGTAAGGGATATGTTTTTAAGACTTGAAAAAGCCTTGGGAATTGAAAATAGAAAAAAATCTATTGATGATTTAGATGTTGAAAAAATCGAAAACTTAATAGAAAAAAGAGCACAAGCAAAAAAACAAAAAGACTATGCACTTGCAGATCAAATCAGAGAAGAACTATCTGAAATGGGCATAGCTATTAAAGATACCAGAGAAAAAACTCTTTGGGAGAGAAAATAATGGATAAAATTTACGGTAGAAATGCAGTTATAGAAGCCTTTTTAGCTAAAAGAGATATAAAAAAAGCATATATTATCAAAGAGGATTCAAAGATTATCAAAAAGATCATAGATCTTTGTCAAAAAAATAATGTCGATATTAATTATGTCGACAAAAGATTTTTTGAAAAAACAAAAATTAATCATCAAGGAGTCATGGTTTATGCTGATGAGTTTGAATATAAAGACATAAATGACACTTTAGATGATGATTTTATTGTAATTCTTGATAAGATCGAGGATCCTCATAATCTAGGTGCTATAATAAGATCTTGTGAAGCCATGGGCGTAGATTCTGTAATAATACCAGAACATAAATCTGCAAAGATTAATTCTACAGTCTATAAAACTAGTGCTGGAGCTGTTAATTTTATGAAGATAATAATGGTTAAGAATATTACAAGAACTATAAAAGAACTAAAAGACAATAGATTTTGGGTCTATGGCTTAGCTGGTGAAGCAAGTGAGTATATTTATGATACAGACTTAAAGGGAAAAGTAGCACTTGTTATAGGCAATGAAGGTAAAGGCATTTCTAGACTCGTAAAAGAAAATTGCGATATGCTTATAAAAATACCGATGACAGGAAAAATCAATTCTCTAAATGCATCTGTGGCAGCTGCAATTTCCATATATGAGGTTCTAAGGCAAAATGGCAAGAGTTAAAAAGAATTATTTATTTGTAGATGGATACAATATAATAAATTCATGGAGTGAGCTAAATTATCTTACGAAATTTTCTCTTGAAGATGCAAGGGATGCCTTAATCGATGATATGGCTGAATTTGCATCTTTGACAGGAGAAAAGGTAGTAATTGTATTTGATGCCTACAGATCCGATTCAACTAGAGAAGTATATGAAGATGTCTCAAAGGTAAAAATCGTCTATACAAAAGCGTATCAGACTGCAGATTCTTTTATTGAAAAAGAAGTAGATAGGCTTGCTAGAAGAGAAAATGTCAGAGTGTGCACAGGAGACAATCAAATACAACAATTAGCCTTAGAAAGAGGAGCTACAAGGCTTACTGCAAGTGAGCTTAAAGCAGAACTTTTTTCTAAAAGAAAATCAATAAAAAGGGCTAAAAAGAAAGATTTTCAGGCCAATAGAAAGTCTTTTTCGCTTTCAAAAGATTTCTTAGATAAATTAGAAGAAATAGGTAAGGGTATAAAATAAATTTCACAAGGGAAGGTTTTATGGATAAAATAGATTTTAAAGATGAGATAGTTCTTGAAAAATTAAGGAAGTATTTTGAAGATTCAGAGCTTTCGGTTGAAAGAATGATTGATCTTTATGAAGCTTTGGATGATTATCAAAAAGAAGATTTAAGCGAATATTTAAAACAAACGACAGATCTAACAATTAGACCTGCTGCTTTTCTTGCAAGAATTGAAAGGCAAGATATGATGAAATTGTCAGATCTTACAAATGAAGAGATCGTAGCACAATTTCAAAAAGGAAATCAACAAGCTCTGTCTGCTTTGGTAGATAAAAATCAAGGACTTGTAAGAAGTAGGGCTTCATATTTTTACAAATCACATGGCAATGATCTTGAACTTGAAGATTTAGTGCAATCAGGAATGCTTGGTATGATTAGAGCAGCAGAGAAATTTGATACAAGTCTAGGCTATAAATTTACTACTTATGCCTATAAATGGATTGATAAAGCCATTAGAAAGGCTATAAACAAGGAAGGTCATACTATTAGAATACCTGCTGGTAAATATTTGAAATTAAATAAATTAAAACAAATTTTAAAAGCAAATCCAGAAGCAAGCGAGAAGGAATTATATAAGATCTTAAAAAAAGAAGGGATTGATAAAAAGCAAGCAGATGATCTATTTCTTATAAATAGAAATCAAGTGAATTCTACTTCATTAAATATTAATCTGGACAGCGAAGATTCAACAGGCGATGAGCTTATGGATATGGTAGGTGATGATTCGGTTCCAGTTGATGATCAAATACTAGAAAAGGATATGGAAAGAGCGCTTATGAAAGCTCTCGGCCAATTATCTGATAGGGAAAGACAAATTATTATATATAGATATGGACTTGATAATAAAAAGCCTAAAACATTGGAAGAAATTGGAAGCATATATGATCTTTCACGCGAGAGAATTAGACAAATTGAAAACCAAGCTTTAGGAAAATTAAAAGAATATAGTGAAGAATAGAGCTTTGCTCTTTTCTTTTTCTTTTATTTCAAAATTTCTTCATTTATTGGTTTTATAATTTCATTAGATATCAGAGCTTATGGAGGAATAAATGTATCAAAATTATATAAAAAATATTTTGGATAGAATTTTTGCTTTGATAGTATTGATAATTCTTAGCCCAATATACATTATTATTGCACTGATATCCAAAATAATAGAACCAAAAGGAAAAGTTATCTTTAGTCAATACCGCTCTGGGAAAGATAGAAAGCCATTTATGTGCTATAAATTTAGATCCATGACAATGGATGCTCCAAAAAATGAGTCTACATATGAACTTAAAAATGCCCATAACTATATTACTCCATTTGGTAGCTTTTTAAGAAGGACTTCATTAGATGAGCTTCCTCAAATTTTTAATATTCTAAAAGGGGATATGAGCTTTGTAGGTCCTAGACCTGTAATTTTAAAAGAGACAAAACTTTTAGATTTAAGAGAAGAAAAGGGAGCATGTAAAGTAAAACCAGGAATAACTGGACTTAGTCAAATTTCTGGAAGAGATAATTTAGGACCTAGAAAGAAAGCTGAAACTGATGCTATTTATGCTAATAATGTATGTTTTAGAAATGATCTAAAGATAATTCTTTTAACCATACCAAATGTCTTGTTTTCTAAAGGTATTACTGAAGGAGAGCAAGATATAGACGATTTTGAAATATAATGATATATCTTTGATATTAATTTAAATAATTTATACATCTAGAAAAAACTGGACTTAAGAGTTTTATAAGTCCAGTTTTATTTTTTATTTTTGTGGATTCCGTAGAGAATATAATCGAAAATAAAGAATTTAATTTGGTAAAATATTATTGCTAAAAACAATAGTATTATAAAGCTTGCAATATAATTTCTTATTTCATTTAATTTTAGGTAATAATCCAGTATTTTTGTTATTATAGGAAGCTGAAATAAAATAGCAGATATATAATACTTAGAAAAATCTATTTCTATAATATCTGATATAAATAATTTAAACAAGAAGTAATAAATCAAAATATCAGATACAGTCCTTGTCTTATCGAATATAAAATATCTCTTTGCGATAAAAATTTCAAGAACTAGTAAGCAAATTGCTAGAATCAAACCTATTAAGTATTTGGATTTGTCTTTTTTATCCATTCTTAAATTAAAAAATAAAGAATATAGGAAGAACATTCTTATATAGAAGCTGTAATTGATTAAAATCTCAGGTTTTTTAAATAAATCAATTGATAAAGTAAGAATTAGACAAATTATTGATATTGCAATTGTAAAATAGCTTCCAATTAATTTATTGCTAATTTTTGATATTATGAAAAATAATGCCATTAACAATAAAAATGAATACAAGGAATTTAAATGATGAAAAATATCCTTTAGAATTTCATTATTATTAAAGAAACTTGTATTTTCCAAAAAGAACATATCAAAAATTCCAAGCGTCAATATTGGGATAAAGTATTTAAGTCCCAGAGATTTTGCATTTGACATAAATACTGAAAAGTAACAAATTACAAAGCCAAGTATTAATAGATATATGTAATTATTATTTTTTATTTCATTTCTTGTATCTCCTATATTTAAAAAAATAAGAGCTATTATCATGATTATGTCTATTATATTATATTTTTTTTGCTTTTTCATAAATTAACCTCTATAATATTATATCAAAAGGGGTATATATTTAAAGAGGAAATTAGGAAAATGAGAAGGAAAAAAAGTAGAAGCGAGCGTTTTTATGAAAGAAAAAATAATTCTGGTGAAAACTATCGTGAAAATATAAAAAGAACTAAAAGAAAATTAAATAGAAAAAGACATAGAAGAAAAAAGAATCCTTTAATTTATATTTTGACTATCTTTTTACTATGCATTATCGCGTTTTTTGTGAACGCTAAAAATCCAAAGCAGACAGTTGAGTATGCAATGAAGCAGATAAAAAATGCAAATATTGAAAAACAAAAAGAAGTATTTGATAAAATGGGATATGTATCTGAAACCATGGGAGATTATTACACTGATGATGAAAAAATAAAACAGGAGTTTTTAAAAGCTTGTTTTTCAAATTTGGATTATGAAATTTTATCTGAAGATAAAAGAGAAGATGGCGTGTATGTAAAGATTAAAGTAGATAATATAAATTATATGCAAGTATTTGAAAACACTGACTTGGTAAATGATTTTGATCAAGTGTATTTTGAGAATCTAAGACATGCCGATGACAAAAAATCAAAGGAAGTTGAAATTCTATTAAAAAAGAAATTTCATGGATATTATATTTTAGAAAGTGAAGATTTTATCGATGCAACGATAGGCGGAGCGCTTGACTAAAACTTGACAAAGTATTTTTATTAGTTTATAATAATAATATCTTCAGGGCGAGGTTAGACTCCTCACCGGCGGTTATAGTCCGCGAGTTAACACTGAGATGGCGAAATTCCATCACCGACAGTAAAGTCTGGATGAGAGAAGATATTCTTTTTACACTAGCCCTGAATCGGGCTTATTTTAATGCCCAGAAATATTCAGGAGGAAGATATGACAGAAAAAACTCGTAAAAATTCACAAGTGTTTACTACACAAAAAATTGTTAAGATGGCAATTCTAGGAGCAATGGCTTATATTCTGATGTTTATTCAATTTCCAGTGCCTTTTGCGCCACCATTTATGAAAGTTGACTTAGCAGATGTACCAGCATTAATTGGAGGATTTGCTTTAGGACCAGTTTATGGAGTTATAATAGAATTTATAAAATGTGTTTTAAATCTTTCTAAAACTATGACAGCTGGTGTTGGAGAATTATCTAATTTCATAGTTGGATCACTATTTGTACTTGTATCTTCTGTAATTTATAGAAGAAATAAGACAATGAAAAATGCTGTTGTGGCAATGACTGCAGGACTTTTAGTAATGACAGCAGCTGCTACAATATCAAATGCATTTGTTATTTTCCCATTGTATGGAAAAATTATGGGAATTTCATTACAAGGATTTGTTGATATGGTAAGTGGCGTAAACTCTTTAGTAAAAAGCTATTTAACTTTAATGCTTTTATCAATAGTTCCATTTAATATTGTAAAAGGGATTATAGAACTTGCAGTTACGACACTTTTATATAAAAAAGTATCACCGATACTTAAAAAATAACTAGGTTCTCGTTTAATCGAGAACTTTTTTATTGGGCTTTTTTATGTTTAAAAGTATAATATTGTTGGTGATAATATGATAATTTCAAATCTTGATCAAATGAGAAAATTTGCAAATGAATTTTCAAAACAATTAAAAAAAGGCGATGTAGTAAATTTAATAGGAGATCTTGGAGCTGGAAAAACTACCTTGGTTAAGATGATTGCTCAAAATTTTAATATAGACAAAGTAGTATCTCCAACTTTTTCCATTGTCAATATTTATGATGGCGATGTTAAAATTTATCATTTGGATTTATATAGATTAGATGATGAAGATGAAATACTAGATATTGATTATGAAACATATATTTATCCTGATGATGAAATTACTTTTATCGAATGGTCTGACAAAGCAAAAAGTTATATGCCTTTAGATATGATAAATTTGACAATAAATAAAATAGATGAGAATAAAAGAGAAATAATTTTAGATTAGAAAGAGAAATAAATGAGAATATTAGCAATTGATACATCAACTATGATTTCAACAATAACTATCTGCGAAGATGGAGAAATTATAGGTGATTTTAATGTTAACCAACAAAAAACTCACTCAGAATCCTTGGTGCCGATGATTGAAAGTCTTTTGAAGCTATTGGGGATAAAAATTGATGATATAGATTTATATGTAATTGCTAAAGGCCCTGGTTCATTTACAGGACTTAGAATTGGAATGACAGTAATTAAGACTTTAGCTCAGGTACATAATAAACCAGTTGTCTCTGTTTCAACACTCAAGGCTTTAGCTTTAAATGTATTTAGTGAAAAATACACAATTTCTTTAATCGATGCTAGAGGAAAAAGAGTTTATGCAGCGATGTATGAAGGAAATGATAAGAAAGTAGTAATCAAAGAAGATCTATATAATATTGAGGATTTTTCAAAACTTGTAAATGAGTATCAAGGTGAGAAAATACTAGTTGGATTAGTAGCGAATAAGTACAAGGATCTTTTTAATAATTCAACTGTTTCAGGCTTTAATTATGATAATTGCATAGGAAGATCTTTAATAAGACTTTCAGAAAATGAAAAAAAACATGATAATTTATTTGATATTGTGCCTGAATACATGAGAAAGTCGCAAGCTGAAAGGGATCTTAAAAAATGATTAGAGAAATGAATGTATGTGATGTCGACAGAGTATACGAAATTGAAAATGATTCATTTTTCAATTCGTGGAGTAGAAAGACTTTGCTAAATGAATTATTAAATAATAAGCTTACAAAACATTTTGTATACGAAGAAGATGGAGAAATTAAAGCCTTTTATGAAGCGGGTTTTATAATCGATGAGAGTGAATTAAAAACAATAGCAGTAGATAAGAGATATCAAAATAAAAAAATAGGAACGAAGTTGATTGAGCATTACATTCATTTATGTTCAAATAATAAAATAAAAAAAATATATTTAGAAGTAAGAGTAAAAAATACATTTGCAATCAAATTATATGAAAAATTTGGATTTAAGATTGTTGCTCTTAGAAAGAATTATTACAAAAAGACTAATGAAGATGCATATTTAATGCTTAGAGAGGAAAAATGAAAGACTTTTATACAATGGGTATAGAGACAAGCTGTGATGAATCATCTGTTTCTATACTAAAAAATGATAGAGAAATACTAGTCAATTTGATTTCATCACAAATTGATATCCATAAAATTTTTGGAGGAGTTGTACCAGAGATAGCTTCTAGAAAGCATTTAGAGGCCATAAATCCATTAATCGAAAAAGCGCTTAGTGAAAGTGGCATTGGCTATGGGGACCTTGATCTTATAGCAGTTACAAAGGGACCTGGACTTATAGGAGCGCTTTTGGTTGGAATTTCTGCCGCAAAAGGTTTGTCACTAGCAACAGGATGTGATCTTATAGGAGTAAATCATATGCAAGGTCATATATGCGCAAATTACCTTACTCATAAGGACTTAAAACCGCCATTTATAACCTTAGTTGTAAGCGGTGGTCACTCATATTTGTGTAAGGTAAATGGATATACAGATTATGAAGTCATAGGATCTACTAGAGATGATGCTGCAGGTGAAAGCTTTGACAAAATAGCCAGAAGTTTGGGCTTGGGTTATCCTGGAGGACCTAAGATTGACAAATTATCAAATGAAGGATCATCAGATGCTATAGATTTTCCTAGGGTAATGCTAGAAAAAGATAGTTATGATTTTTCTTTTTCAGGATTAAAAACTGCTGTTTTAAACTATTTAAATAATATGAAACAAAAAAATGAAACAATAAACAAAGCAGATGTCGCTGCAAGCTTTCAACAAGCATTGCTAGATGTCTTAGTCAAAAAATCAATTCGTTTAATCGATGAAACAGGTCTAAAACAATTTGCACTTAGCGGCGGAGTTGCTGCAAATAAAAAATTGAGATCAATGCTTAAAGAAGAACTGGACAAAAGAGATGTAAAATTATTTTATCCTGATAATATTTTATGTACAGATAATGCAGCAATGATTGCCATGGCAGGATATTTAAATTATAAAGATGGACATAAGGATGATAATTATTTAAAAGTATATCCGAATTTAGATTTATAAGCTGGTTTAACCGGCTTTTTTATTTAACTTTCTAATAAAACAATACCAAAACTAAAGTATGTATAATTAATATCGATTAATTAATCATATTATTTAAACATGACAATATTTTGCTATTGCAATATGATTAAAACTTGATATAATTAAGATATGAAAGCATTTATCAAGAAAAGAGGAATATATGGATTATAGACTTGAATCAGACAGCATTGGAGAAAAACAAGTAGATTCCAATGCTTATTATGGTGTACAAAGCTTAAGAGGTAAAGAAAATTTTGACATTACAGGAAAACATACGCATAGAGAGATGATTAATGCCTTAGCAAATATCAAAAAGGCATGTGCAATTGCAAATAATATGGCAGGAGTTTTAGAGGATGATAAAAAAGAAGCCATTGTCTATGCATGTGAGAAGATATTAAAAGGCGAATATCATGATCAATTTATAACTGACATGATACAAGGTGGAGCTGGAACGACTCATAATATGAATGCCAATGAGGTTATTGCAAATATTGCAAATGAAAAAATGGGAGGCGGACTTGGAAGTTATGAATACATCCATCCCAATGATCATGTCAACATGAGTCAATCTACAAATGATGTTTTTCCAACTTCAGGAAAAATTGCAACATTAGTACTTTCAAATAGGGCGCTAGATGAATTAAATCTTTTCATAAAAAGTTTAGAAAGAAAGTCTGAAGAATTTGACGATGTCTTAAAAATGGGTAGAACACAACTTCAAGATGCTGTTCCAATAAGACTTGGTCAAGAATTTCATGCTTATGCATCTGTTATGAAAAGAGATGTTGAAAGAATTAGTGCAGCAAATGAAAAGATTAAATACATCAATATGGGTGCTACAGCAATTGGTACGGGCATAAATGTTGATCCTGTTTATTTTAAAAATATAACCCCAATAATTTCAGAATTGACGGGTTTTGATCTAAAGCAAGCAAAAGATCTAATCGATGCAACAAATAACTTAGATTCATTGGTAGAAATTTCATCTGCTTATAAAAATCTTGCTACAAATCTTTCTAAGATTGCATCGGATCTTAGACTCATGAGTTCAGGTCCAAAGACTATGGTATCTGATATCATACTTCCTGCAAGACAAAATGGTTCATCCATAATGCCTGGAAAGGTAAATCCTGTAATACCAGAGGTTGTAAATCAGGTTGCATTTAGAATAATTGGAAATGACATGACTATTACAATGTGTTCAGAGTCTGGACAATTGGAACTTAATGCATTTGAACCAGTACTTTTCTATTCATTATTTGAAAGCATTGAAATTGTAACTAATGCATTGAAGACATTTAGAATTAACTGCGTTGATGGTATAAAAGCTAATAGAGAAGAATTAAAGCGTGATGTAGAGCTTTCTGTAGGAGTTGTAACAGCTTTAGTACCACATATTGGATACAGAAGAAGTGCTGATATAGCAAAGGAATCTTTAAAAACAGGCAAAACTATAAAAGAGATAATTCTTGAGAACAAACTCTTAACTGAAGATGAACTTCAAGAAATTCTTGATCCTGTAAGTATGACAAGACCAGGAATTGCCGCTGAACATTTGATAAAAAAGAAACTTAGAAAAGAATTAAAACAAGCAAAAAAAGAACTTGATTGATAAGATACCCTTTCGGGTATCTTTAATTTTGTCATTTTTTGGGTTATAATGTAAGCATGAGAAAAAGAAGTGATTTTTTTAAAAATAGGATGAAAACTCCAGATAGATTTATAAATACATATGCTTTAAAAACGAAAGTGTCTTCTATTTTATGGCTTCTTAGTGGAATATCGATACTTTCGTTTGGACTATATTTTTGGGAATATTTTGAAATAACATCAGGTATTATCTCTATAGTTATTTCTATTATTAAATTTACCAATAAGGTTACAGTTCATAAAGTAGATAGGATTAATAAATTTGAAAATCGTTCAATTCATTTGTACATGTTTTTGATTGTGTTTTTCTCACTTGTAAATCCAATAGGAATAATTCCTATCATTTTTGATATTTACCGAAGGGAATACACGCTTAGAAAGGCAGATATATGAAAAAAACTTTTAAATTAATTTTCATATTTTCATTTATTATAATTTTATCAACAGGTTGCGTAAAAAGGCGCCTTACAAGTTTAGAAGATTCTAGAATTGGCGCTGAAGATATGAAAATAAAAGATTTGTCAAAAGATCAAAAGCCAAATGATGAGAATGTATTTTTTCCCGACGATGTAAAAAAGTTTAAAAATTACGAAGACTATTTTTCTTGGTATGATAGTTTAAAAGAGCCTCCAGAATTGGTATTACCAGACCCTGAAGATCCTAAAGAGCTTACAAAACAAGAGATGATTGAAGATTATGAGTATCTATTTAAGACCATTAAAGATAATTATCCATTTATTAAGTTAATAGAAAGAGAATATGGATATAATTTCTTAGATGAACACGATAAATACTTATCCTGGGTTAAAGACTGTAACAATGATGAGGACTTTTATGAAGTATTAGAGAAAATAATTGATGAGCTTAAAAATCAACATGCAATGATAGCTGATAGTTATTATGTAGAGAATTCTCTAGAACATTATTCTCATTATTGGGATACAAGATCGATGTTTTTAGAATTTTTATATATGAATACTCAAACGGTTAGAAATAGGTATAATCTTGAAGGTAAACAAATTTCAGATTACAAAAAAATAAATGATGAAAATAGAAAAAAAGAAGATGATAGTGAAACTAGCAACGAGAATATCGAAATAAAAGATATAAGCGATGATATAATCTCAATAAAAATAAATGAAATGCTAGCAGATTATAATTGGAAACAAGATGAAGAAATATTAGATGAATTTATCGAAAAATTGCCAAATTACAAAGCTTTAGTTATAGATATTAGAGGAAATGGTGGCGGCAATATCGATTATTGGCAAGAATTCTTTTTACCAAGGATAATAGATAAAAAATACAAGACCGATAATTACATGTTCTTTAAAGATGGAGATAGAACAAAGATCGTTTTGGGAGATAATGACTATAATTATGAAAATATTAAAGATGTAGATATTAATAGCCTAAACTTAGAATACAGTGAGGATTTAAAAGATTTTTCATATTTTGCAAAAGACAGCATAGAAGTTAGCCCTAAAAATAGCATTTCTTTTAAAGGAAATATATATTTATTAGTAGATGAAGAAGTATTTTCAGCAGCTGAGACTATGGCAAGCTTTTGTAAAAATACTTCACTTGCAACACTAGTAGGCAAAAAAACAGGAGGAGATGGCATAACTTTAGGGGTTATAAATGATTATTTACCAAATTCAGGTTATGTATTTTCTTTTACAAACTCCTTAGGATATGCAAAAGATGGTAGTTTGAATGAAGAAGACAAGACCGACCCAGATATAAAAGCTGAGGATTATAGACAAATGATAGATGCTATTTTAGAGAAAGAAGGTGAGAGGTAATCACCTTCTTTTATGGATATTATAATTAAAGATGCGGCAAATAGAGGAAAAATTAAGGCCATAGATTCAAAATCAATTGCCATTAGAAAAATTTTAATGGCGGCAATTTTTAAAAAAGAGACAGTAATTAGACTAAACAATTATTCAAATGATATTAAGGATATATTAAATGCACTGAAGGCTTTGGGAAATGAGATAAAAATAAAAGAGAATAAAGTTTATATAAAAAAAGGAAAGATCAAACATGCAAGTATTCACATTGACAAATCAGCTACAGCCTTTAGATTATTGTTTCCATCGATTGGATTTTTTACAAAAGATGCAAAAATTTATATATCTAAACAATTGGAAAAAAGAAATAGCGATGATCTTTTTTTAAATATGAAAAATATTGGATATGAAATTAAAGGTAAAAACCCTATTTTTATAAAATCAGATAAACTTAAAGAAGGAGATTTTAAATTTTCTAATGTAATAAGCAGCCAATTTATTTCTGCATGCCTTATTTATATTGCAAAAAATGGTGGAAAAATAGGTTTTGATAGATTAGTGTCAAAAGATTATATAAACTTAACTATAGATTGTCTAAAAGAATTTGGCATTTATATAAAAGAAAAAAATAATGAATTTGTGGTTGAAAAAATAATAAATACAAACAATATTAATTATGAAATTGAAGGAGATTACTCCAATGCCTCATATTTTTTATCAGCAGGAGCTTTTGGCGATGTATTAGTTGAAAATTTAAATTTAATATCAACTCAGGCAGATAGAAGAATTCTAAATATATTAAAAGATTATGGTGCAAAAGTTGAAGGAAGTAGGGTTATAAAAAATCAATACAATTTTTTAGAAGTCGATATAGAAGAAAATATTGATCTTTTTTCAATACTTGCCATATTGATGACAAAAAATGGTGGAATACTTAAAAATATTCAAAGACTTAGATACAAAGAGTCAAATAGAATTGATTCGATGGCTTCAATGCTTGATAGACTTTCTGCTAAATTTGAAATAGGCGAAAATTATTTTAAAGTGTATAAGTCTAAATTAAAAGGCGGGGCAATAGAGTCTTTTGATGATCATAGAATAGTAATGGCAGCGGCAATTGCCAGAAATTTAACTAAAGAAGATATAATCATTAAAGATTATGAAGCTGTAAATAAATCATATCCCACTTTTTTTGAAGATTTTGAAAAATTAGGAGGAAAATTTGAAATTAGAAGATTATAGAGATGAAATTGATAAAATTGATCTAGCAATAGATTCATTGTTGAATAAAAGATTTGAAATTGCAAAAGAGATTTCAAATTATAAGAAGAAAAATGATATAAATGTCACTGATACAAAAAGAGAAGATGAAATTTTTGAAAAAATCTTAAGTAGAAAATATGGGCTATACAAACAGAAAATATATAAAGAGATAATAAAAATGAGTAAATCTCTTCAAAAACAAAAAAATAATATTGTATTAATAGGCATGCCAGGAGTTGGAAAGACGACTATTGCAAAGGAGATTTCAAGAATATCATCTTACAAATTTATTGACTTAGATTTAGAGATAGTAAAAAGATATGGAAATATTGAAGATATTTTTGCAGACTATGGTGAAGAGTATTTTAGAGAACTAGAATCTAAGACATTAAGAGAGGTTACAAATGATTTAAATTATGTTCTAGCAAGTGGTGGAGGAACAGTGATTAGAGAATGTAACCACTATTTTCTAAAGAAAAATTCAAGTATATTTTTTCTAAAAAGAGATTTATCTTTGCTTCCTACTGCAAATAGGCCGGTTTCTAAGAAAAATTCTCTAAGATCAATCTATGAAAGAAGATTTCCAATTTATAAAAAACTTTCAAACTTTGAAATTGAAAATGAGAAAATAGAAACAACTGCGAAAAAAATAATAGAAATTTTCGAAAAAGAAAATGAAAGAATATATTAAATCTTTCGGGATATTTATTCAATTGATATATCAAAAGCTTATAAACACTTGATAAATAAGGCTTTTAAATGAGTTCAAATTATTTTTATAAAATTATTTGACAAAAGATGAAATGGCATATATAATATAAGCAATAAAGCTTAAGAGAGAGAAAGATATGATAAAGATTTTACAGAGAGAGGAAATGGTGAGATACCTCAAATTGGTTCATATGTAATATACACTTTCTTGCTTGTCGGTTAAAATAATAGTAGACTGACACGGCTTCCCCCGTTATCGTAGGATAGAGATTGTTAGATCTCGATGAGTGATAAGCTATGCTTATAATACGGGTGGTACCGCGGAAGTCTTTCGTCCCAAGGATGAGGGGCTTTTTTTTATACCAAAAATAAAAACATTTTAACCCTCAATCTTAAAGATTGAGGGTTTTTAAGTGAAAAGGAGACAAAAATGAAAAGAAAAATTTTATTAATGGCAAGTTTATTGGCGGCACTAACTTCATGTACATCAAATGATAAAAATGTAGAGGAAGATAAATCATCAAATGGAAATTTGAAAATAGGCATAGTGCAATATATGGATCATGCTTCTTTAGATCAAGCGAGAGAAGGATTTATAGATTATTTAAAAGACAATAAAATAAAAGCTGATTTTGAAATTGAAAATGAAAATGGTGATAGTTCACTTGCTAATCAAGTTCCAGAAAAATTTAAAGATTACGATCTAGTTTATGCAATAGGAACTCCAGCAGCCCAAGGGGCTAAAAATGTTTTAAAAGATGAGCCTATCATATTTTCAGCAGTTACAGATCCTGTTGGCAGTGGACTTGTAAAGGATGAAAAAAATCCAGATGAAAATATAACAGGCATTAGTGATTATGTGGACAGCTCTAAACAAGTAGATGACTTTTTAAAGACATTCCCAGAAGTCAAAAAATTTGGCGTTATCTATAATACTGGAGAACAAAATTCACAGGTACAAGTTGAAAATTTGGAAAAAAGTCTAGATGAGAGGGGATTAAGTCTTAAAAAAATTGGAATTACATCTACCAATGACATTGATCAAGCTTTACAAAGCATTAAAAAAGATATTGATTGTCTATTCTTACTTACAGATAATATGGTAGCATCATCTGCACCACTTGTTGCTAAAGTTATGGGGGAGGCAAAAATTTATCAATTGTCAGCTGACGAAGGACAAGTATATAAGGGATTGTTGTTAAGCCAAGGCATTAGCTATTATGAAGAAGGTCAAATAGCAGGAGAAATGGCAAAAGAGATTTTAGTCGATAAAAAAGAAATTAAAGACATAGCTGTAAAATACCATGATGATACTAAATTGATTATAAATAAGGATATGGCAAATACTTTAGACATTGATTTAAATGATGAAGCATTTAAAGATGCAAAAATAGTGGAAACTCAAAAATAAGGAAAGAAAAATGATTAATACAAATCTATTAATATCATCAATAGAAAGTGGACTTATTTTCTCCATACTTTCTATTGGTGTAGTAATTACATTTAAAATATTAGCTCTTGCAGATTTATCAATAGAGGGAGTATTTCCTCTGGGAGCATTTATTTTTGCTAGATTTTTAAGTTTTAATATATCGCCATTTATCGATATATTAATTGCTTTTGGATTTGGCTTAATCGCTGGATTTTTAACATATATACTATATAAAAAATTAAAAATAGAAGCGATACTTGCAGGAATTTTGACAATGACGATTTTATATACTGTAAATTTAAGAATATTTTCACAAAGTAATGTAACTTTGGTAGGAGATGATACCATCTTTTCATTGTTGAATTTTCTTCCTAAAGTGTTGATATTAGCAATCATAGTAGTCATTGTAAAATTTACTTTTGATTGGTTTTTAAGCACTGAAAAAGGATATTTACTACTTGCTACAGGAGATAATGAAAGACTTGTAAAGCAATTAGGAGAGGATCCTGACAAATTCACTTGTTTAGGATTTATGCTATCAAATGGCTTGATAGCTTTAGCAGGAAGTCTTATGGCACAAAGTCAAGAATTTGTCGATATTACTATGGGACAAACAATGATTGTAAATGCATTGGCTTCAATAATTATCGGGGATACATTTTTAAGATCTAGATCAATCAAGATGACTACAAGGGCTATAATAGGATCGATTATTTATAGATTAATCTATGGAATTGCCATCGATAAGGGCCTAAATCCAAATGATTTAAAGGCTATTACTGCATTAATTGTCATAGCATTTATTGTATACAATAATCAAACTGAGAAATTTAAATTAAGAAAGGTGTTAAAAAATGCTTGAAATAAGAAATTTATCTAAGACATTCTATCCAAAAACTCCAGAAGAAAATAGAATTTTTAAAGACTTCAATCTAATAATTGAAAAAAATAGATGCACTACAATACTTGGGCCCAATGGTTGTGGCAAATCCACTTTATTTAATATGATTTCAGGACAAATTAAAAATGAATCAGGCGAAATTTTTATCAATGGAAAAGAGATAACCAATTTAAAAGAAGAACAAAGGGCAAATTGTATTGCAAAAGTTAACCAAGATCCAACAGTTGGCGTTTGTCCGAGTTTAAATATAGAAGAAAATATGAGTATTGCCTTAAAAAAGGGAGAAAAATATACTTTTAAAAGGCTTATAAAAAAATCTAATGAAGAATATATAAAACAAAAACTAAAAGAGGTTGATTTAGGACTTGAAAATAAATTAAAAACAAAAGTAAAATTTTTATCCGGTGGCCAAAGACAATGTCTTTCACTAATTATGGCAACCCTTAAAAAACCAGATTTACTCTTATTAGATGAACACACTGCTGCACTAGATCCAAAGACTGGTAGAATTGTTATGGATAAAACATTGGAATTAATTCAAAAAGAGAAAATCACCACTTTGATGATTACTCACAATTTAAGAAATGCTATTGATTATTCAGACAGAATTATCATGCTTAATCATGGAAAAATTGTTTTAGATGTAAAAAAAGGAGAGATAACCGAAAGAGAGCTTCAAGATATATACCAAAAAAGAGAAGATAAAGAAATATATAGGGTTAGTTAAAATAGATTGAGTTTCAATCTATTTTTTTGTAAACATCTTCATGAACCAGAAGTTATAGAGAAGGAAGTTAAAGAAGAAAAAGACGAAGCTATAGTTAATGATGTAAATAAATTAGAAGAAACAAAAGAAGAAAAGAAAGATGACAAAGAAAACGAAGATTATGTAGTAGATGTTAAAAAAGAAGAGGGATATTATAAAGTAGATTTTAAAGATGGAAATCAAGGCAGAATTAGCTTACTTGAAGATAATATGTTTAGATATTATATTGATCCATCTGGAGAATTTGAAAATACACCTAATCCTCCAAAGGCTATGCAAAACCAAATGATAAAACACCAAATGGCAAGTGGTATAAGGAGATAAATCCTAAACAGACTAAAGAAATTCCAGAAGGGGCGATTTTGGAATCTCTAAATGGAGAAAAAGATAATTACACATTCTCTGCTAGACAAATGCTTGATTGGTATAAAGAACATAATATGCCTTTGGGGTGGTTTTTACCAAATGATGGCTATAAAGCAGGATATGGACAAACTGATTCATTAGATGGCGACATAGAAAATCTAAAAGAATTTGGCGATTATGCAAGAAAAAATGGAGTAGAATTAGGTTTATGGACAGAGTTTAAACTTCACCCTAAAGATCCTAAAAATCCTAAAAAAGATGAAAGAGATATAGAAAAAGAAATATCCATAGCAGGACTTAGATGCCTGAGGCACAAATATAGATTTTAAATATATATACTTTTTTTCATTTGAGAAAATTTTAGTCACCTCATTTCATATATTTTAATAATTTAAAAAATGGTTTTATTATAGTTTATCATAATAATTAAAAAAAACAAGATCTAGATATTTTAATTGATTTTCAAAGTCTTTTTAATTCATTAATTGCGTAAATATAGAATAAAAAAGAAATTAAAACTATTTTTTGAGTTTATAAAAACAATTATTGAGCTAATATTAATTTAAAAGATTGAAATTTAAAGCTTTGTAAAAAAAAGAAATTTTTTTGAAAAAATATTTGCATTTTTAATTCAAGTGTGGTATCCTTATATATAAGGATAAGGATTTCACAAATAAATAAGCTAAGAGACTAGAGACAGCGAGCACAACATGGGAGATTTGCGCTCGTTTTTT
This sequence comes from Tissierellia bacterium, assembly GCA_030527425.1. Taxonomy (GTDB): domain Bacteria; phylum Bacillota; class Clostridia; order Tissierellales; family Peptoniphilaceae; genus JAUNAV01. Next base: position 66,002 of record JAUNAV010000001.1, on the reverse strand, counting down.
GTTGGTAAGGAGTAAAGATGCACAAACAAGAAATTATAGAAGAAATTGAACGATGCCCGGTGATAATGGCTATCAAAGATAATAAGGATCTTAAAGAATGCCTTAAAAGTGATTTGAAGGTGGTTTTTGTTCTATTTGGAAATATTAATAATATATCATACATAGTAGAAAAGCTAAAAGACCACAATAAATATGTCATTGTACATGGAGACTTAATTGAAGGATTAAAATCTGGTCCTTTATCAAATGAATTTATTAAAGCTCAAACGAAGGCAGATGGTATTATAACTACAAAAGCATCAACAGCTCTAAATGCAAAAAAATTAGGTCTTTTTACTGTACTTAGGTTTTTTATCCTAGACTCGCTATCCTTCGAGTCAATGAAGAGTACTTTGAAATCTACTAATGCCGACTTAATTGAGATTTTACCTGGTATTATGCCAAAGGTAATAAAACAAGTTGGCAAAAGAACTGCAATTCCCATAGTCGCAGGTGGACTTATTAGGGATAAGGAAGATGTAATGGATGCTATTAATGCAAATGCATTTGCTATTTCATCCAGTAACTATGATGTGTGGAAAATGTAAGGAGGAATTATGACAAAATACATCATGGCACTAGATGCCGGAACAACAAGTAATAGATGCATTCTATTTGACAAAAAAGGTGAGATTCAAGCAGTGGCTCAAAAGGAATTTACTCAATATTTTCCTCATCCAGGTTGGGTTGAGCATGATGCAACAGAGATTTGGTCGACTCAATTAGGAGTATGTACAGAAGCTTTAGCTAAAAAGAATGTAAGTGCAAAGGATATTGCAGCTATTGGTATAACAAACCAAAGAGAAACCACAATTATTTGGGATAAGAACACTGGCGAACCAATCTATAACGCAATCGTTTGGCAATGTAGACGTACTGCAGACATGGCAGATAAGATTGTTGAAGATGGCTATAGAGAAATGATTCAAAAGAAAACTGGACTTGTTGTAGACCCATATTTCTCTGCTACAAAAATTAGATGGATATTAGATCATGTTGAGGGAGCTCAAGAAAGGGCAGAAAAAGGCGAATTATTATTTGGTACAGTAGATACATGGCTAATTTGGAAACTTTCTGGTGGCAAGGTACATGTAACTGATTATTCTAATGCTTCAAGAACAATGCTTTATAATATAAAAGATCTTTGTTGGGATAAAGAAATTCTTGAAATTTTAAATATTCCTGAATGCATGCTTCCAGAAGTAAAACCTTCATCTTGTGTTTATGGACATACTGCAAGTAATTTCTTCGGTGGAGAAATACCTATAGCAGCTGCAGCTGGAGACCAACAAGCAGCATTATTTGGTCAAACTTGTTACAATGAAGGAGATGCAAAAAATACTTATGGAACTGGCGCATTCTTACTTATGAATATAGGAAATGAACCAGTATTTTCTGATAAGGGACTTGTTACAACAATAGGTTGGGGGCTTGAAGAAGGAAAGGTAACCTATGCTCTTGAAGGTTCAATCTTTGTAGCAGGTAGTGCTATTCAATGGTTAAGAGATGAGTTAAGGATTGTAGATCGTGCTGAGGATACTGAATACATGGCAACAAGAGTTAAAGATACAGATGGATGCTATGTAGTACCTGCATTTACAGGACTTGGTGCTCCATATTGGGATGCATATGCAAGAGGATCTATAGTTGGAATTACAAGAGGAACAACAAAATATCATATTATAAGAGCAACCCTTGAATCACTTGCTTATCTATCCAATGATGTATTAACAGCGATGGAAGAAGAGGCGGGAACTAGACTTCAATCATTAAAGGTTGATGGCGGAGCTAGTGCCAATAATTTCTTGATGCAATTTCAATCAGATATGATTCAAACTGTCGTTCAAAGACCAAAGACACTTGAAACAACAGCTCTTGGTGCTTCTTATCTAGCAGGACTTGCAGTTGGATATTGGAAAGACCTTGAAGAAGTTAAAGAAAATTGGTCAATTGATAAAGAATTTAGCCCATTGATCTCTGAAGAAGAAAGAGATAAAAAAGATAGAAATTGGCAAAGAGCAATCGATAGATCATTTGGTTGGGCAAAACATTTTGAAGAATAATTGAAATAGTATAAGGAGAAGATCATGCGTGATATATTTGTGGGGGAATTAGTAGGAACATTCTTACTTATATTACTTGGAACATCAGTTGTAGCAAATGTCAATATGAAAAAATCAGGAATGCATGGAGGAGGAAGTGTCCAAATAACCATAGCTTGGGGACTTGCAGTAATGATTCCAGCTTATTGTTTTGGAGAAATGACAGGAGCAAGCTTCAATCCGGCATTAACTATTGCTCTTGCCTGTAGAGGAGATGTAGCCTGGAATACAGTGCCTGTATATATAATAGCTCAAATTTTAGGAGCATTTTTGGGCGCTTGTATGACCTATCTTCTTTTTAAAGATCATTTTGATCAAGAAGAAAACAATGCTGAAGGAATCAGGGGATGCTTTTGCACTGCTCCATCAATTCCAAACACATTTAGAAATCTTTTAAGTGAAATAGTCGGAACTTTTGTTCTTTGCTTTACAATTTTTGGAATGGCACAAATGCCTACAGCAGGGACAAGTGGAGTTGACAAGATTTACGTTTATGGCATAATAGTATCTGTAGGAATGAGTCTTGGTGGACTTACTGGATATGCAATTAATCCAGCTAGAGATTTAGGTCCAAGACTAGCTTATACATTGCTTCCATTTAAAGATAAGACTACACCAAATTTCCAATATGGTTGGATACCAGTAGTAGGACCAATTATTGGAGCTGTAATTGCGGTTGTAGTTGATGCATGGGTATTTTAATTAAATATTTACAGAGTAAAGAGTCTATTACATTTTAGTAATGGACTCTTTTTGCTTAAAAAAGGAGAGGAAAATGTACGATTGTATAATAATTGGATCAGGTGTAACTGGTACATCAATTGCCTATAATCTTAGTAAAAAAGAGGGAAATTTTTTAGTTATAGAGAAGAATGAAGATGTATGTACAGGAACAAGTAAGGCAAATACTGCAATAATTCATGGAGGATATGATGCAAAACCAGAAACTTTAAAGGCGAAGATGAATGTATGGGGTTCTGAAATTTGCGAAGATCTTTCAAAAGAAATCGGATTTGCCTATGACAGAATAGGTTCATTTGTAGTATGTACAGATGAAAGTGAAGTAGAAATACTTAAAAAACTTTATGATCAAGGTATTAAAAATAATGTCAAGGGCATGGAAATCTTGTATAGAGAAGATCTATTAAAGGTGGAGAAAAATTTATCTGATGATGTATATGCTGCGCTATTTTGTAAATCTGCTGCAATAGTCGATCCATTTTTAATGAATGTAGCTTTTGCCGAGGTTTCTTATACAAATGGAGTTAAATATAATTTCAATGAAGAAGTATTAGATATTTATAAAGAAAATGATTATTGGATAGTAAAGACTAATAAAGAAAAATACGAGACAAAAGCTGTAGTAAATGCAGCTGGTGTTTATGGAGATAAATTACACAATCTCGTTTCTGAAGACAAATTAAATATCAAAGCAAGGAGAGGAGAGTATTTACTTCTAGATAAGGAAACTAAAGGACTTGTCAATCATGTAGTATTTGATGTTCCAACTGATAAAGGAAAAGGTGTGGTTATAACACCAACAATGGATGGAAATACTCTAGTTGGACCTACTGCAAATTTCGTTGAGGACAAAGAGGATACATCAACGACTAGAAAACAATTGGATTATATTACAAATCAATGTGAAAAGACTGTAAAAAATATTCCGCTTAGATCAGTAATAACCTCCTTCTCAGGACTTAGAGCCCATGAGGAACAAGGAGATTTCGTATTGCAAGAAACTAAGGAAAATTTCTTTGATGCCATCGGAATTGAGTCCCCTGGATTATCTTCAGCTCCTGCAATTGGAATTTATATTTCACAAATGGTAGCTGATAAATTGAATTTGAAAGAAAATGAGCATTTTAATGAACATAGAGATTCAATAATAAAAACTTCAGAATTAAGTTTTGATGAGCATCAAAAGTTAATTGAAAAAGATCCTAGATATGGACAAATAATTTGCAGATGTGAAAAGGTGACAGAAGGCGAAATAGTCGATGCTATAAATAGACCATTGGGTGCAAAAAATCTTGATGGAATCAAAAGAAGAGTTAGAGCTACAGCAGGTAGATGCCAAGGAGGATTTTGTTCACCAAAGATAATTGAAATTTTGGCAAGAGAACTCGATAAGGATCAAAAAGAGATAGTTAAAAATAACGAAAATTCGTTTATATTAACATCGAATACTAAATAGGAGGCAGCATGTACGATATAGTTATAATTGGCGGCGGCCCAGCAGGACTTGCTGCTGCAGTAAAGGCATATGATAGTGGTGTTAAAAATATTCTCATAGTAGAAAGAGATGACGTGCTAGGCGGTATTTTAAACCAATGCATACATAATGGCTTTGGTCTTCATAGATTTAAAGAAGAGTTAACAGGCCCAGAATATGCACAAAAATTTATTGATGAAGTTAAAAAGAGAAATATTGAATATCTCACAGACACCATGGTTATGGATTTAGCTGAAGATAAAACTATTACGCTTATGAATAGTCAAAGAGGTTTATTTACAATAAAACCAAAGGCAGTAGTTTTAGCTATGGGATGTAGGGAAAGATCTAGAGGCGCTTTAAATATTCCTGGAAATAGACCGGCAGGAGTTTTTTCAGCAGGTACAGCTCAAAGGCTTATAAATATGGAAGGCTTCATGCCTGGAAAGAAAGTTGTAATCTTAGGAAGTGGGGACATTGGCCTTATAATGGCTAGAAGAATGACCCTAGAAGGAGCAAAAGTACAATGTGTTGCTGAATTGATGCCATATTCTGGTGGGCTTAAAAGAAATATTGTACAATGCTTAAATGACTATGATATACCTCTTTATTTTAGTACTACAGTTTCAAGAATTGTAGGAAAAGATAGAGTTGAGGGTGTGTATTTGGCAAAGGTCGATAATAAAGGAAAAGTCTTAGAAGATACAGAAAAATTCTATGAATGTGATTGTCTTCTACTTTCTGTAGGATTAATTCCAGAAAATGAATTGTCACATGAAGCAAATATAAAAATTGATCCCAAGACAAAGGGAGCATATGTTTCAGATAGACTTATGACTTCAATTGAAGGCGTATTTGCATGCGGCAATGTCCTTCATGTACATGATCTAGTTGACTATGTTTCAGGTGAAGCTGAAATTGCAGGTGAGAATGCAGCTTATTTTGCAAAGGGAGAATTATCACTTAAAGACGAAAAAGATATAGAATTAGTAGCAGGTGAGGGAATAAATTATACAGTTCCTCAATATATTAGAGCAAATACTATGTCAGATAATTTAACTGTACGATTTAGGGTAAATAATATATACAAGGGTAAATATATTTCAGTCTATCTTGACGGAGAAAGAATTTCTCACAGAAAGAAAAAAGCCCTTGCACCAGGTGAGATGGAAAATATAGTACTTAAAAAATCTGACTTTAAAGATAAAGATATTAAAAAAGTTGAGATTAGATTGGAGGATTAAATGATTCGTGAATTAACATGCATTAATTGTCCACTTGGTTGCGATTTGACTGTCAAGTTAGACGAAAATAATGAAGTTGTAGATGTCAGTGGCAATAATTGTAAAATGGGCGAAATTTATGCAAAAAAAGAAGTAAAAGACCCAAGAAGAATGGTTTGTTCAACTGTCAGATTAATAGGCGGAAAGTACAATACTGTACCAGTAAAAACAAAATCTGATATACCAAAGGGAAAAATCTTTGAAGTCATGAAGGAGATAAACAATGCAGAAGCCAAAGCTCCAGTGCACATCGGCGATATTCTAATTGAAGATTTAGCAGGCACAGGAGTATCCCTTGTATCTACAGCAGAAAGGGAGTAGAATGTTTGATTGTTTAATAATAGGCGCCGGGGTAACTGGCGCATCCATTGCAAGAAGACTTTCAAGATACAAGTTAAAAATTGCAATACTAGATAAAGCTAATGATGTTTCCATGGGAGCAAGTAAAGCAAATTCGGCGATAATTCATGGAGGTTATGCTGAGTGTCATGAAGAACTAAGAGGTAGAATTTGCTACCCTGGAAGAATTCAATTTGATAAATTAGATGAAGAATTGAATTTTGGATTTTTAAAAAATGGTTCATTGGTTTTAGGATTTGATGATGAAGATTTAAAAGCATTAAAGAAGCTTTATAAGATGGGCGAAGAAAATGGCCTTGATGATATGAAAATACTTGAACAAGACCAGATAAGAGAAATTGAGCCCAATGTTTCAGATGAAGTAAAATATGCATTATATTGTAAAGGCGCAGGCGTTGTAAGTCCATATGAATATGTAATAGCATTATGTGAAAATGCAGTAGATAATGGTGCTAAACTCTTTCTTTACAAGAAGGTTGTAGGAATTGAGAAAAAAGATGATCATTTCATCGTAAAAACTGAAGATAATGATAGTTTTGAAGCAAGATTTGTAGTAAATGCATCAGGCTTGGATGGAGCAAATATTTCAAAGATGATTACAAAAACAGATTTTACAATACATCCAAGAAGTGGTGAGTATCTTCTGATGCAAAAAGGAACAGGTTCAAAGGTAAAAAATGTGTTATTCCAAACTCCGACTCCTAAAACAAAAGGAATACTTGTTACCAGAACCTACCATAATAATATGCTTTTAGGACCAGATGCAATCGATGAAGAAGAAATAGATAAGGGCACACATGAACAAAGACTAGCAGAAATATATACTCAAGCGCAAAAGTCTGTAAAAGAAGATGTCATAGATATAAAACAATTTATAAGATCATTTGCAGGATTAAGGCCTGCAAGCTCAACTGGAGATTTCATCATTGAAAAAACTGAAACCAAAGGATTTATAAATGCAGTTGGAATTCAATCGCCAGGCATTACCTCATCTCCAGAGATAGCAAAAATTGTTGAAGTCTTATTAAAAGAAGAAGGATTAGAACTTAATGAAGACCCCGATTATAATCCTTATAGAAAGCCAATTATTAAATACAAAGAACTTGAGGATTTTAACAAGATCAAAGACAAAATCGATCTACCTTTAGGAAATGATGAAAGAATAGTATGCAGATGCGAGCAGGTTAGCGAAAAAACTATAAGAGATGCTATCAATAGATCTTTGCCGACAAATACATTTGATTCCATAAAAAGAAGAACTAGATGCGGAATGGGGTTTTGCCAAGGAAGTTTTTGTAGAAAGCGTGTAATTGAAGTTATGGAAGATGAAATGGGCAGATCAGTTAAAGATGATAGTTTTGACACTGAACATTCTGGAGTCAATCGAGTTGTTAAAAAAGATATAATCCCTTATATTAAAGAATATAAGAAAGAGCATGAAGAAGAGACTAGTGTAAAAGAAGATGATTAAAATTTATATTTCCCCTAAAAGAGCTGTATTTACAGCTCTTTTTTTAAGTTAAAATAATATCATAGATCTATACTTGAATTAAATCTTTGTTAAAAATTTAATTATATTTATTTGAAAAATTATTGTTTAAAAAATAAATCCTAGGGTATAAAATAAATAGTAAGAGAAAAGGAGATTGAATTTAAATGACAGTTAAATTAAAGGATAGATATCAATTATTTATTAATGGAGAATGGGTTGACTCATCAGATTCTTCAGTGTTAAAGACAGAAAATCCAGCAACGGGAGAAGTATTAGCAGAAATTGCAGATGCAAGCAAAGAAGATGTGGACAAAGCAGTAAAAGCTGCAAGGGATGCTTTTGAAAATGGTTTTAAAGATACAACAAAAGAAGAAAGAGCTAAAATTTTAAATAAAATAGCAGATATTATAGATGAAAATGCTGATTATTTAGCAGAAGTTGAGACATTAGATAATGGAAAACCAATTAGAGAGACAAAGGCAATTGATATTCCATATTCATCTGATCACTTTAGATATTTTGCTTCAGTAATTAGAAGTGAAGAGGATCAATCAAGCATACTTGAAGGAAAATTCTTATCACTTGTTATAAAAGAACCAATTGGTGTGGTAGGCCAAATTATTCCATGGAATTTCCCATTTTTGATGGCAGCATGGAAACTTGCTCCAGCAATTGCAGCAGGCGATACAATAGTATTAAAGCCTTCATCATCAACCTCACTTTCAGTTTTAGTACTTGCTGAATTAATACAAGATGTGCTTCCAAAAGGAGTATTAAATATTGTAACTGGAAAAGGTTCAAAATCAGGTGAATATTTACAACATCATGAAGGATTAGATAAATTAGCATTTACAGGAAGTACAGAAGTTGGAAGAAAAATTGGTGTTGCAGCAGCAGAGATGTTAATTCCTTCCACACTAGAACTTGGTGGAAAGAGTGCAAATATTATATTTGATGATGCCGATATGGATCAAGCCTTAGATGGAGCCCAACTTGGAATACTTTTTAACCAAGGTCAAGTTTGTTGTGCCGGAAGTAGATTATTCGTCCAAGAAGACATCTATGATGAATTTGTTTCAAAATTAAAAGAAAAATTTGAAAATATCAAAGTTGGAGATCCTTTAAATGAAGATACAGTAATGGGATCACAGATAAATCAAAAACAATTAGAGAAAATTCTTTCCTATGTAGAAGTAGCTAAAAATGAAGGCGCAGAAATTATAACTGGTGGAAATAGAATAGAAGATGAAGATCTTAAAAATGGTGCATTTATGCAACCAACTTTAATCGCTGGTGTAAATAATGATGCGAGAGTATGCCAAGAGGAAATCTTTGGTCCAGTACTAGTAGTTCAAAAATTCAAAGATGAAGATGAAGTAATTAAACTAGCAAATGATTCAAATTATGGACTAGGCGGCGGTGTTTATTCAAAGAATATCGATCGTTGCTTAAAGGTATCAAGAAGCATAAGGACTGGACGTATGTGGGTTAACACTTATAATCAAATACCAGCAGGTGCCCCATTTGGAGGATACAAAGAAAGTGGTATAGGAAGAGAAACACACAAAATGCTACTAGATAATTATACACAAACCAAAAATATCCTAATTGATTTAACAGGAAAACCAAGTGGTTTCTACAATTAATTGTACCAAAATGGGCTTTATAGCCCATTTTTTTATTTGGATATTTTAGTGGTAAAATATATTTAGGAGGTATTATGGCTAAGGATAGGTTAACATGGAATGAATATTTTATGAAACTTGCATTTACAGTCTCTCAAAGAGGAACTTGTGATAGAGCATATGTAGGATGTGTTTTAGTAAATCAGGACAATAGAATTGTTTCAACTGGATATAATGGCTCAATTAAAGGAAATCCACATTGCGATGAGGTGGGGCATACTATGAGAGATGGACATTGTATTGCAACCATTCATGCTGAAATGAATGCTTTATTGTATTGTGCAAAAGAAGGCATATCAGTTAATGGAGCGATTTGCTATGTAACACATTTTCCATGTTTAAATTGTACAAAGAGCTTAATTCAAGCTGGAATTTCTAAAATTTACTATGCAAATGCATATAGAGTAGATGATTATGCAATAGAATTATTAAAAAGAAATAATATTGAATATATAAAAATAGATCTAGACGAAAAAAACTCGCAAAATTAATATTGCGAGTTTTTGATTTATTATTTTACCCTTTTAATTCCTACAGGATTTCCTAAAGAACCTGTTGTAATTCCTGATGATTCATTAGCGGCATGAACTATTCCACCATTACCATCTGCTATAGCTACATGAGTAATATTTGATGAGCTAGAACCATAGAATACCAAGTCTCCGCTTTGAACATCATTGTAATTTACATTTGTACCATATCCATATTGAGCTTGAGCATTATGTGGTAGGCTTACTCCATAATTTGAATAAACTGATTGAGTAAATCCAGAACAGTCAGTTCCACCTGTTAGTGAGTTTCCGCCCCATACATATGGATTACCTACATATTGTGATGCATATGAATATACATCAGATCCATTATAACTGCTTGATGCTGCATTTGAATAATTGCTTGTTTGATTGTAATTATAGTCGTAGTTGTAACTATTATCATTATAGCTATAATCATATCCATTATTGTAATCATATGAATAATCTGCTGATGAATTATCATAGCTATAATCATAATTAGCTTCTACTGGAGCATAATTTACTTGTGGGATTGGTAAATTTAAAAGATCATATGAAATATAACCTTCTGTTTCATTGTATGAAACTTTGTAAAAACCACCTCCAGCATAATCCAATACTTTAACAACAGTACCTTGTTCTAAAGTCTCTATGACATTTGAGTCAAGTGAAGGTTCTTGTCTGAAATTAGCAGCAGAAATTAAAGCCACCTCATCTAAATTGTCAATATTAAACCAGTAGCTTCCTACATATGCATCTTCGCCATTGTAGTTTACCTTAAGCCATGCACCCTCATTTGATAATACTTCAAGAGAATCTCCTGTATTAACTGTACCCAAAATTTGACTATCTTCGCTAGCTTCGCTTCTTACATTTACCTCAGTAGCGAGATTTGGATTTACAGTTGCACTAGCTGCCTCACTTTCTATGGAATTAAAAGCAAGTGTTGCTGGAAGCACCAATAATGATGCTAATGTATATTTAAAAAGTTTTTTCATTGTTTCCTCCTAGTATGTAGTTACTTTTTTGTCATTAAGGTTACAAAAAGATTACAACCTATGACAAGACATATAATATATTTTAAATATGTGTTAAATATGTAGAAAGGAAAAATATAGAATATCAATGATTTCACCACTTATCCACCTTAATAAAGATTTTTAAAACAAAAAAAGCTGTTACAAAAAAGTAACAACTCATTAAATAAATTTACTAAAATCTATATTGGAATTTAAAATTTCAGTTACATCTTCAAAAAATTCTATTTCATCTTTTTTAAATCTATTAACTACAGGACTATCTATGTCAAAAACTCCTATAGTTTTATCTTTGTTCTTAATCACAGTGCAAATTTCAGACTTGCTATTTGTATCACAGAATATATGATCTTGTTCTTTGTTCACATCTTCTATTACAATGGTTTTATTTTCTTTAAAAGCTTTAACACATACTCCTTTGTCTTTTAATCTAGTACATGCAGGTTTTCCATTAAAAGGGCCCAGTACTAAATCATCTTTTTTAAAATACAAACCGACCCAATTTAAATCTTCTACATTATTAAAGATAATAGAAATTATATTTGACAAATTAGCCATATCATCAGTTTCATTTTTTATTTGTTCATTTATCATTTTAATTATTATATTGTAATCCATTATATTCTCCGTATAAATTAAACAATGTATTGGAAAAATCAATTAATTGTTTTGAAAAATCATTTCTTAAAAATTTTTGATCCAAATCAGAAATTCTAACTCTATCTAGACCATCACTATCTTTAAACAATTTAGAGATCATATAGGCTCTATCTATTTGATCTTTTTTAATATTTTCATCAATTATATTTTTCATGTATTTATCATCTAATGAATGACATCGTACAGCTACTTTTGCAATCTCTAAACTCTCATCATCTAAATTGCTAAATTCATGTAATCTTTTGCTTGCACGCATGCCATGAGCTGTATCATAACCATCATTAATTCTCTCTATATCATGGTATGATGAGGATAATAACAAAATTTTTGTATCAATTTCAGATAATTTATAATACCAGGATAGGATTGCTGAAAAAAATATCACCCTTTCGATATGATCTTGACCATGTATTTTGCTTGTAAATAACACATCGGTATTTAAATTTCTTAGTGCATCTTTCATTAAACTAAAGTATTTACTATTTAAAAAATTTGCATAAAATTCGTATTTTTTAAGCCTGTCGTCTTTACAAATATCTAGAATTTTCATATTTCTCTCCTTACTATGCTTATTTTTATTATACCCATTTGACAAATCATAAAATATATTATATTATAAGTGTAAGTCAATTGCATATAGAGAGGTAATTATGGAATTTAAAGATAAATTAAGACAATTAAGAAAAGAAAAACAAATAACTCAGATTGAAGCAGCCGAATTGATAGGTGTAAGTGTTAGAACATATAAAAATTATGAGCTTGGCAATTCATTGCCAAGATATAGAGAAATCTATCATAAATTGGGCGATCTTTATGGCGTAAATATCAATTATTTGCTTGCTGAAGATGAATTTTTAAATAAAGCGGGTGATATTTATGGTCAAAGAGGATACCTTCAAGCTAAAAATTTAATGATTCAAATGGGTGCTTTATTTTCTGGAGGCGAATTATCAGAAAGTGATAAGGATGCTGTAATGAGGCAGATGCAAGAGATTTATTGGGACTCAAAAAAAGAAAATAAATCCAAAAAAGAAGGTAATGATGAGTGATTACATTTATAATGAGGCAAATAAACTATTAAAGAAAGTCAAAAGTAGAGATCTTTTTGAGATTTGTGACTTTTTAAATATAAATATCTATTATAATAATGAATTAAATGATATTTTAGGTTTTTATACAATAGTAAATGGAAGAAAAGCCATCGTTATAAATACAAAATCAGATGAATTAATTCAAAGACAAGTGTTGGCCCATGAAATCGGACATGCCATACTTCATGAAGATTATGTCAATGATAATAGGATGTTTAAAGAATTTGAGCTTATGGATATGAGAAGCAGGCCTGAATATGAGGCAAATGCATTTGCAAGTCATCTTCTAATATCTGATAAAGAAATTGACGAGTTGTCATTAGAATATGATGATTATGAAAAAATTGCAGCTGTACTAGGCGTAAACATCAATATGGTTATGATAAAAATTTTGGAATTAAATAAAATTGGAAGAAATTTCAATGAGATGTTTATTCCGAAAGGAAATTTTTTAAAATAGTATCACTTGACATAATATTTTTATATGATATACTATATTAAAATTAAATAATTGAAACATATAAGCTGAGGCTGCGGTCTTCATTAAGGAATACTAGGGGAGATCGCCGAAATGCGAAAGCGTTGGGCGTAAGGAGAATATCTTTGCGACTGTCATACTAGAAAGGCCCATTTCTTTTTATGGTGTGCACTTATATGTTAGGGCGAAAGTAGACTGTGAGTACTTTTGCTCACAGTATTTTTTTTAGGAGAAATTATGAAACTAAATGAAAATATGAAAATAAAAGATAATGAGCTTTTGATAAATGATGTTGAAGTTAAAAATATCAAGAAAAAATACGATACTCCAACTCTCATTATAGATGCGGATAATTTCAAGAAAAAAATAGATGTATTTAAAAATAATTTTAGAAGTGATGATCTAGATTTAAGAGTGATCTATGCATCAAAGGCATTAAATATTAAAAGATTGCTAGAAATTGTATCGGATAAAGACATCTACCTTGATGTAGTAAGTCTTGGGGAGATGTATACAGCAAAAAAAGCAAAATTTGACTTTTCAAAAATTTATTTTCATGGCAATAATAAATTAATTGAAGAATTAGAATATGCTCTGGATAACAATATTGGCACAATTGTTATTGACAATGAAACCGAATATGAATTGCTTAAAGATTTAGTAAAAAATAGAAAGCAAAAAGTGCTTTTGAGAGTAAATCCTGGAATTGATGCTCATACGCATGAATATATCAAAACTAGTAAGAATGATTCAAAATTTGGGCTTTCTATATTTGATGATTCAACAATGGATTTGATAAAAAGAATTAATGAAAATGAAAATTTTGAATTTAGAGGTTTTCATGCACATATTGGATCACAAATATTTGAAAAAAATTCCTTCTTTGATGAACTCGATGAAATGCTAAAATTTATCAAAAAAGTTGAAGAACAATCAGTTAAAATAATTGAATTAAATTTAGGTGGAGGTTTTGGAGTCTACTATACTAAAGAAGATCATCCATTTGAATTAGATGTTTTTCTAAAAGAATTTAAAGACAAAATCGAAAAAAGAATAGTTGATGAAAAACTAAATATTAATACTATTGCAATAGAGCCTGGAAGAAGCTTAATTAATGATTCAGGCTACATGCTTTATACAATTGGTGCAGTTAAGAGTACTTATTCAGGCAAGAAATATATATTCATTGATGGTGGCATGAGCGATAATATAAGACCTAGTTTGTATGATGCAAAATATGAGATGGCTATAGCAAATAAAATGAATGATAGTTTTGATCAAGAATATGATGTGGCAGGAAAATTATGTGAAAGCGGCGATAAGATTGGGAAAAATATAAAATTACCTAAGGCAAAAAGGGGAGATCTTTTAATAGTAAATAATGCAGGTGCCTACACATATTCCATGGCTAATAATTACAATAAAATGAGAAAACCAGCTGTAGTATTTATTGAAGATAAAAAAGATAAAATTGCTGTAAAAAGACAAAGTCTTGAAAATTTAACGGAGTGTGAAATATGAATGTTGTTATGAAATTTGGAGGTTCATCGGTAGCTACTATTGAAAAAATACAAAATGTCGCTGATATTATCATAAGAAAAAAGAAAGAGGCAAGTAATATAGTAGTCGTTGTATCTGCAATGGGAAAAACTACCAATGAATTAATAAGTTTATCCAAACAAATTTCTAAAAGACCAGATACAAGAGAATTAGATCAATTAATGAGTACTGGAGAGATGGTTTCAGCATCACTTCTTTCCATGGCCTTAATCGAAAAAGGTCATGATGCAATTTCTATGACAGGTAATAAAGCTGGTTTTAGAACCAAAGGAATTCATACAAAAAGTAAAATTGAAGATGTAAAGACAAAAAATCTTGATCAGGCTTTATCAGAAGGAAAAGTTGTAGTAGTTGCTGGCTTTCAAGGCATCAATGAAAGAGGGGATATAACTACTTTTGGAAGAGGCGGATCTGATACTTCAGCTGTAGCGCTTGCTGCAAAATTGGGTTTTGATTGTGAAATTTACACAGATGTTGAAGGCATATATTCTGTTGATCCTAGAAGATACAAAGAAGCAAAAAAACTTGATGTACTAAGCTTTGATGAGGTCATGGAGATGGCACATCTTGGAGCAAAGGTAATAGAACCTAGAAGTGTAGAACTAGCTAAAAAATACAATGTCAAGGTTTATATAGCACTAAATACAGCAGATAAGAAGGGAACATTAATTACAGATGGAGGAAATGTTTTGGAAAAAAATGTTATTAATAATATTTCAGTAATAGAAGATGTATTATTGGTTTCTTTTAATGCACATAAAAAGAAATTATCTGATATATTTTTAAAACTTGCACAAAGAAATATCAATGTCGATGTTATAAGTCAATCGGAAGAAACTATATCATTTACTTCAACTAATGAGAATGAAGATATAATAGCTGAATTATTTGAAGAAGAAAATATTTCTTATAATTTTAGAAGAGATCTATCAAAGGTTTCAGTGATAGGAAATGCGATGAGAAGCCAACCAGGTGTTGCAGCTTCGGTATTTAAGATTTTTTCAGAAAATGAAATTGAATTTTATCAAGTATCCACTTCAGAAATTAGCATTTCTTATATAATCGATAAAGACAAAGTAGACGATGTAATTAGAATACTAGCACAAGAATTTAATTTATAGGAGGAAAAAATGGCAAATGTAGCAGTAGTTGGCGCAACAGGCGCAGTAGGAAGAAAGATGCTTGAGGTTTTAGAAGAAAGAAATTTTCCAATAGATAATTTAAAATTATTAGCATCAGAAAGATCAGCTGGTCTTAAAATAAATTACAATGAAAAGGAATATGTTGTAGAAAGACTCGATGAGAACTCTTTTGATGAAGATGTTGATATGGCAATTTTTTCAGCTGGAGGTGCTGTTTCAGAGAAATTTGCTCCCATTGCAGCAAAAAAAAGGGTCAAAGTTGTAGATAATTCATCAAAATGGAGAATGGTAAAAGATATACCTTTAGTTGTTCCAGAGATAAATCCAGAAGATGTTAAAAATGAAAATGGAATAATAGCAAATCCTAATTGTTCTACTATTCAATCAACAATTGCAATTAAGCCCCTTTACGATAAATATGGCATTGAGAGAATAGCTTTTACAACTTATCAAGCAGTAAGTGGAGCAGGCATGAAGGGCGTTAAGGATTTAAAAGAAAATACAACAACAAAATTTCAATACTCTATAGTCGATAATACAATTGCTCAAATAGATGTTTTTGAAGAAAATGGCTATACAAAAGAAGAGATGAAGATGGTAAATGAAACAAAAAAAATCTTTCACGATGATAACTTAAAAATTACAGCAACTGCAGTAAGGGTTCCTATTTTAAATTCCCATGCAGTTAGTATAAATGTAACTTTAAAAGAAGACTTCGATTTAGATGAAGTATTTGAATTATATAAAGATGCAAAAGGCATAGTATTAAAAGATGATGTAGAAAATGAAATCTATCCACTTCAAGAAGATTCCAATGATACAGATATGGTATATGTTGGAAGAATTAGAAGAGACTTTAGCTTAGATAGAACATTAAATCTTTATTGCACAGCTGATAATATTAGAAAAGGTGCAGCAACCAATGCAGTTCAAATTGCAGAATTATTATTAAAGGAGATATGATGAGTTTATTTGTAGGTAGTGGAGTTGCAATAGTTACTCCCTTTGACGAAGATAATAATATAAATTATGAAAAATTAAATGAGTTAATCGAATTTCAATTAGAAAATCAGACAGATGCTATAATTATTGCTGGTACTACAGGCGAAGCAGCAACAATGGATGAAAAAGAACATGTAGAACTTGTAAGATATACTGTTGAAAAAGTAAATAAAAGAGTGCCAGTTATAGCAGGAGCCGGTGGAAATAATACAAAAAAAGCTATTAGATTATCAAAAGAATTTGAAAAAATAGGAGTAGATGGTCTATTACATGTAACTCCATACTACAATAAAACAACAAAAGAAGGACTATATAGACATTTTAAAGAGATAGCCCAAAGCGTTAAGACACCTATTATGTTATACAATGTACCTTCAAGGACAAATATGAACATTCCGGTTGATGTTGTAAAAAGACTTTCTGAGTTTGAAAATATTGTTGCGATAAAAGATGCCACAGGAGATCTTTCATATGCACAAAGTTTGAGAGTTGAAGTGCCAAATATTGACATATATTCAGGAAATGATGACCTTATAGTACCATTATTGTCAATTGGAGCTAAAGGTGTCGTTTCAGTGCTAGCTAATATAAAACCAAAACAAACTCATGATATAGTTAAATCATATCTTGATGGGGATGTTGAAAAAGCGAGCAAATTACAATTAGAATATTATAAATTAATAAAAGCATTATTTAAAGAAACCAATCCAATTCCTGTAAAAAAAGCGCTTAATATTATGGGTTTTGAGGTAGGGTCTTTAAGACTTCCACTAATAGATGCAAGTAAAGAAGTAGAAGAAGAATTAAGGGAGCTTTTAGATGATTAATATTGCAATAGCTGGAATAAATGGAGCTATGGGGCAAGTATTGGCAGGGCTTGTTGAAAATGACGAAAATCTTAATTTGGTATGTGGTATTTCAAGAAGTGCTAATCAAAAAATAAAGACATATGAAAGCTTTGATGACATTAAAGAAGATGTTGATGTGATAATTGATTTTTCATCACCAGATTTATTAGACTCTATGCTTGATTATGCAAAAAGAACTAATACAAAATTAGTTATTGCTACAACTGGATATAGTGAAGAACAAGAAGAGAAAATAGAAAGAATAAGTGAAGAAATAGCTATATTAAAAGCCGGTAATATGAGTCTTGGTGTCAATGTATTAAAGCAAATAACTACTCAATTATCAAGTTTATTAAAAGACTTTGATATTGAAATAGTCGAAGCGCATCATAATTTAAAAAAGGATGCTCCAAGTGGGACTGCAAAAATGTTATTTGATGCAGTAAAAAAAGATAGGAAAGATGCAAAAGCGGTATATGACAGACATGATTTCTCTAAGAAAAGAGAGAAAAATGAAGTAGGAATTTCATCTATTAGAGCAGGCAGCATAGTTGGAGAGCATGAAATATATTTTGCTGGAGTCGATGAAGTAGTAAAAATTTCTCATCAAGCGCTTAGTAAAAAAATATTTGCAAAAGGTGCAATAGAAGCGGCTAAATTTATAATAAATAAAGAAAAAGGTCTATACGATATGGACGATTGTTTAAGGAGTTAATATGATAAAAGTAGGAATAGTTGGATATGGCAATTTAGGAAAATCTGCTGAAAAATTAATAAAAAATTCTAAAGACATGTTAGTATATGGAATTTTTACAAGAAGAGATCCAAAAAGTTTGGATACTAACTCTAATGCATATGATTTTGAATCAATTGAAGATCATGTGGGAAAAGTTGATGTTATGTTACTTTGTGGAGGAAGTAAATCAGATATAATGAAGCAAGGTCCACTTGTGCACAAATATTTTAATACAGTTGATTGCTTTGATACACATGCAAAGATAAGTGAATATTTAAAGCAAATGGATGAAATAGGCAATGAGCATAATACTTTAGCTTTGGTATCTACTGGTTGGGATCCTGGACTTTTTTCAATGCAGAGAGTACTTTTTGAATCAATTTTACCAAACTCAAAAACCTATACATTTTGGGGTAAAGGTGTAAGTCAAGGTCATTCTGATGCTATTAGAAGAATTGAAGGTGTCAAAAAAGCAATACAATACACAATACCAGTTGAAAGTACTTTAAAGAAAGTTAGAGAAGGATCAAATGAAAATTTCACTGATAGACAAAAGCATACAAGAGAATGCTTTGTTGTAGCAGATTGTGATCATGATAGGATTAGAGAAGAGATTGTCAATATGAAAAATTATTTTTCAGATTATGATACAACGGTCCATTTTATAAATGAAGAAGAATTTGACAAAAATCACAATAAACTAAATCATGGTGGCTTTGTAATAAGAAGTGCAGATACTGGCGATGGCATACAAAATATGGAATTTTCTTTACAATTAGATAGCAATCCTGATTTTACAGCTGCAAGTGCTATAGCATTTATAAGAGCAGTATATAGATTGTCTAATGAAGGAAAAACTGGAGCTATAACTGTTTTAGATATTCCTTTGTCATATTTAATAAATAAAACTAGAGAAGATTTAATTAAAATGATATAGTAAGGCGGCTTTGCCGCCTTTTAATTTACTGATATGTTAGAGAAAAAATTTGATAAAATAGATAAAATTTTCAAGTCAAATGTGACAAAAGATTTTAACTACCGAAAGAAGAAATTATTAAAATTAAAAGAAAATATAATAAGAAATGAACAAAAAATTTTTGAAGCTTTAAAGAAAGATTTAGGTAAGAGCAAATCTGAAACTTATATGTCAGAATACAAATTGGTGATTGATGAAATAAATTTTATGAAGAGAAATCTAAAAAAATTTATGAAAGTAAAAAGAGTTTTTCCATCAAAAGGTCAGCTTTTTTCAAAGATTAGGATAATTAATGAGCCATTAGGAAAAATATTGATAATATCACCCTGGAATTATCCTTTTTTACTATCTATGATTCCAATAATTGGAGCTGTCGCAAGTGGCAATGTATTCATTCTAAAACCCAGTGAATTTAGTAAAAATACTTCTTTAATTGTAAAAGATATTATAAAAAGTACTTTTGGAGAAGAATATATAGTTTTAGGAGATAAAAAAGTTAATGAGCAATTGTTAAAATTTGATTTTGATCATATATTTTTTACTGGAAATAGTGAAGTGGGAAAGATAATAATGAAAAAAGCTTCTGAAAAGTTAATACCAGTAACTTTAGAATTAGGTGGAAAATCACCAGTTATAGTTGATAGCAATATAGATATTGAAAAAACAGCTAAAAGAATTCTTTTTGGAAAGCTTCTAAATAGAGGTCAAACATGTGTAAGTCCTGATTTCATATATTGTGATCAAAAAATAGTGGATCAATTGGTCATAAATTTAAAAAGAATATATAAAAAAATGATTCCAAATGAAGCATACTCCAAATCACAGGCACATATAATAGACAGAAAACATCTTAATGATTTGATTGATAAATTTGATGCCAAAGATGATTTATTTATGCCACTTGATATTAAAATTGTAAAAAAAGAATCGAAGTTATTAGAAAGTGAACTCTTTTGCCCAATTCTACCTATACTAACTTATGAAGACAAAGTAGATGTCATTGATTATCTGTACAAAAAACCAGCTCCACTTAGTCTATATATCTTTTCAAATGATAAGAAATTTATTAAATATATACTAGAAAATACAAAAAGTGGAGGAGTTTGTATTAATGATACAATTGTTCATATGATATCTTCACGAGCGCCTTTTGGTGGTATAGGTTATTCTGGAATGGGAAATTATCATGGATATTATTCATTTAAAACTTTTAGTCAACAAAAGACAATAGTAAAAAGATCCTTATTATTTGATTTTAATTTCAGATATCATCCTTTTGATCAGAAAAAATACAAAAAGCTTAGAAGATGGATGTGATTATTAAAAAAATATTAAAGTTTGAAATTAGAATTTAATTCATAATTTTCAGAGTATAATAAAAGAAAAAGGAGAATTTTATGTCAACTAGCTTAAGAAGAATATTAAAAACTATATTGTCAATTTTTCTAATAATTATAGCTATAAAAGTATCACTTTCATTGGTATTATTTATAGTAAAGATAATAGTATTTATCGTTGTTATTGGCTTTATAGCAGGCTTATTTAAAAATGAGGTCAAATGAAAATTGTAGTAACTGCCTTTGATGCCTTTGGAGAAGATAAAATAAATTCTTCTTTGAAGGTTTTAGAAAAAATAGAAAGAGATATTATAAAAATTACTATACCTACTTCTTTTAAAAAGAGCAGTCAAATTCTTGAAGACATAGTAAAAAATCACAGACCTGATGTAGTGCTATCTTTAGGACAGGCAGCTGGAAGAAATAGGATTTCTATTGAAAGAGTTGCTATAAATATTGATGATGCGAGAATTAAGGACAATGATTCATATAAGCCAAAAGATAAATTAATTCGAAAAGATGGAGAAACTGCTTATTTTTCTAATCTAAATATTAGAAAAATAGAAGAAAATCTTAAAAAAGAGAATATCCCTTGCTATATTTCAAATACTGCAGGTACTTTTGTGTGTAATCACTTGCTATATGAAGCTCTTTTTCTAGCAAAAAAATATAATTTTAAAGCAGGATTTATTCACCTGCCATATCTTAAAGAACAAGTTTTAGATAAAGATATGCCTTTTATGGAACTTACTACAATGATAAAAGCAGTCCAAAATATAATAGATACGATAAAAAGTAGATGAAATCATCTGCTTTTTTTATTAAAAAAGCATCAATAAAATATCGATGCTCAATAATTGTTTATTTTTTTCTTGGATTTAGTATAAATTTTTCTATTGCCTCACCAACAGCGCCTTCATTATTATTGGCAATAGTAATATAATCACTGATTTCTTTCATCAAAAGATGCGCATTATTTACAGCCACAGAAATTCCCGCTACTTCAAGCATTTCTTTGTCATTGTAATTATCACCGATTGCCATGCTGTCATTTATATCTATATTTAGCATCTTACATATATCTTTAAGTCCCGTACCTTTATTTACTCCTTTTTCATTAATTTCCATGTACTTATCAGATGAGTAAGAGATTTGAAGGTCATAATTACATAATTTTGCTATATCTGGTTCCAATCCCATCAAATAGTTTAAGTCATTATCAAAAAGGATCATTTTAATAATTGGAGTTTCTTTCAAAAATTCAATATCATCTCCATTATAGATCTCATAGGCATCAGGATATCTATCTGCAAATAGAAGTTCAGTTGGAGCTGGGTGAATATAATATGCTTTCTCAGTTGTATATATTTGACAAGGAATATGCTTAGATTTTGCATATTCAAAGATTTTTTTAACTTTTTCAAATTGCATTGGATACATATCTATAATCTTGCCACTGCCATTATCTAAAATACAGCCTCCATTTGCGAGAATAGAGAAATTGCCTGAAGATTTAATATCAATAGATTCCAATACATCATCTAAAAATCCAGGGCCTCTTCCAGTCGATGGAACAATTAATACGCCCATTTCTCTGGCTTTTTTAATTGCATCAATATTTCTTTTGCATACTTTTCTTTCGCTATTTAATAGCGTCTCATCAAGATCAGTTGCTACTATTTTTATCATTATTCCTCCGTTTTCAATATGAATTTTTCTACAATTTCAGCAATAGCATTCTCATTATTCGTTGCATCTGTCACATAGTCACAAGCTTTTTTGATATCAGGATGTGCATTATTTACAGCTATAGAAATACCAGAAGCTTTTAACATTGAAAGATCATTAAAATTATCGCCAACAGCAATGGTATCTTTTATGTCAATATTGAGAGCTTTACAAAGGTCATTTAGTCCAACGCCCTTGTCAATTCCTTTTCTATTAATTTCCATATATCTATTTGAAGAATATGAAACTTCAATATCACCATAGGATAAATTTTCAACCTCTTCTTTTAAGGTTTTTAAATAATCTAGATCCATATCACAAATTATAAGCTTTAAAATAGTTTCATCTTCAACATGAGAAAAATCATCATCATCGACAATTATTCTATTTTCTTTAAATCTATCAGTATATCTTTTTTCTTGTTCAAATATTCTATAAAAATACACGCCATTGGTAGTATAAACATGAACATTAAAATCATGACTTATACCATAATCAAAAACTTTTTTTGCAATTTTCTTATCTATAGGATTGCTTGTTAAAGGAGCGCCCGATTTATTTTTTACAACAGTTGCACCATTTGCAAGAATTGAATAGTCACTATCAGTGTTTATATCTAAATCTTCATATAGAGTTCCCAAAAATCCAGGACCTCTGCCACTTGCAGGTACCATATGAATACCTAAATCTCTTGCTTTTTTAATATATTCATAGTTTTTTTGATCAATTTTATGTTCATCATTAAATAAAGTCTCATCCAAATCAAAAGCTATAAGTTTAATCATAATTAACCTCATTTCTTTTACTATCAATTATATTTTATCAGAAAAATCGACAATTTTAAATGATATAATATAATATATTATAGAAATAGTATAATAATCGATATTAAAGCTGGAGTTTAGAAATGAGATTGAATGATATATATTTAGAAAAAAGCATTAATTCTAAAGTTACTTATTGCGAATACGAGGCGAATACTAATGTTTGCGATATAGAATTTAAAAGTATTAGAGATCAATATATATTAGTATCTGAAAAAGATATAAAATTAGGATATGTTAAAACAAATTTTATCAAGGAAATTAATTATATTTTAAATAATTGTATATTTGATTGCGTCTTAAATTCTATAGATGATGGTGTGATTATAGTTAATTCTAAAGGACTAATTATATATGCAAATAAAGCATACTCCGAAATCCTAGGCATAAAATTAAATAGAATAATAGGAAGAAATATAAATAGAATAGAGTCAGAAGCAACCATAATAAAAGTTCTAAATGAAAAAATAGAGATTAAAAAGAAAAATAATTTTATTAAAAGTTTAAATAAATATGTTAATGTAGATATAAAACCTTTGTATATAGATGATAAATTTATTGGAGCTATTTCAATTTTTAATGATATCACAGTTATTAAAGAATTGGATGAGAAAGCTAGAAGAGCTATTCAAATAGCGGAGGAAAGAAAAAAAGAAATAAAAGCGCATAAAATAATGGATCAAATGGATATTATTGGGTCTTCTCCCAATTATATGAGGCTTATTTCTACAGCGCTTAGTATCGCTAAAACTGATGCATCAATTCTTATCACTGGAGAAAATGGAACTGGCAAGGATGTGATTTGTAATTTCATACATAAAAATAGTGATAGAAGTAATAAAGCATTTGTAACATTAAACTGTGCAGCTATTCCAGAAAATTTGATTGAAAGTGAAATGTTTGGATATCTTCCAGGTGCGTTTACAGGAGCTTTAAATAAAGGAAAAATAGGAAAGTTTGAGCTTGCAAATAATGGCACTATTTTTCTGGATGAAATAGGCGAAATGAGTTTAAAAATGCAGGCAAAATTATTAAGAGTATTAGAAAATGGAGAAATTCAAAAAATTGCATCACATGAAAAAACTAAAATAGATGTAAGAGTCATAGCTGCAACTAATCAAAATCTTGAAGAAAAAATAAAAGAAGGAAAATTTAGAGAGGATTTATATTATAGATTAAATGTTATAAATCTAGAGGTGCCTCCGCTTAGGGATAGATTACATGATTTATTATTATTATCTGATCATTTTTTAAATTATTATATGAAAAAGTATAAAAAAAGATTAAAATTAAGTAATTCAGTAATAGATATATTTCAAAAATATGATTGGCCAGGAAATATTAGGCAACTTAAAAATTGTATAGAACATTGCGTTATTTTAGCAGAAAATGAATTGATTACAGAAAAGAATTTACCAATAAAACTAAAAAAATATAATGTCATAGGAGATACTTCATTAAATGAAAGGGTAAAAAAATTTGAAAAAAAAATTATTACTGAAACTATAGAATTAAACAATGGAAATATTAAAGAAAGTGCTAAACAATTAAAAATAAGTGTCAGAACCTTATATAGGAAATTAAATTAATGTCATATTTGTCACGTAAAAATTTATATTTGCCAAATATGGCATTTTTTTAATGCTTTGAAAATATAAAATTTAGAAATTTCAATATTTTTTAATAGGAACGCAAATTTCATATCTATATATATATAAACATTATTTAGGAGGAATTATGTCAGAATTAAAGACTATACGTATTGGTGGCGGACAAGGATTTTGGGGTGACAGTCCAGATGCAGCTATAGACATGGTAAAAAATGGAAATATAGATTATATTTCTTGTGATTATTTAGCAGAATTGACTATGTCAATTTTACAAAGACAGAAAAATAAAGATAAGAACAAAGGATACGCGAAAGACTTCTTATTTTTATTTAAATCAATTTTAAAAGACTGTAAAGAAAAAAATATTAAAATTTTATCTAATGCAGGTGGAGTTAATGTAGAAAGTCTTGCTTATGAACTTAAAAGTATAGCTAAGGATAATGGAATTAATAATTATAAAATAGGATATATTACAGGTGATAACCTCACAGATAAAATGCAAGGTTATATAAGTGATGGCTATAAATTTAAAAATATGGATACAAATCAAGATATAACAGAAATAAAAGATAAAATTTTAAATGCTAATGTTTATTTTGGTAGAGAACCATTTTTAAAATTATTATCAGAAAATGCCAATGTAATTGTAAGCGGCAGAGCGGCAGATTCGACTTTGTTTTTATCCCCACTAATGCATGAATTTAAATGGAAAGATGACGACTTAGATAATATTGCAAGAGGAATTGCAGTGGGGCATATGCTTGAATGTGGGGGGCAAGCAAGTGGAGGAAATTATCAATATGATTGGAAAAATGTCCCAAATATAGATAACTTAGGTTTTCCTATAGCCGAAGTATCAAATGATAAAATAGTATTTACAAAAACAAAAACAAGTGGAGGACTCATAACTGAAGAGTCTTTAAAAGAGCAATTTTTGTATGAAATACATGATCCTAAAAATTATATTACTCCTGATGTAACTGCAGACTTTAGTAAAGCAGTTATAAATGAAATAGGGAAAAATAGAGTTGAACTTAGTAATATAAGGGGAAGAAAAAGACCAGAAAAATTAAAATTGTCTATAGGATATAATGCTGGATATAAAGTTGAAACTTATTTAAATTTTGCGTGGCCAGATGCTTATGAAAAAGCGAAATTAGCTTCAGAAATTATAATGAAAAAGATGAAAAGAAAAGGATTAAAAGCAAAGGATATCAGAGTAGATTTTGTAGGACTTAATGCTCTTCACATGCAATTATCTGATATGAGTAAAGAAGTTTTGGATAAGCAAAATGAAGTTTTATTGAGAATTGCTATTAGAGTCGAAGAAAAAGAAGAAGCTCAGAAGCTTATACCAGAGATAAGCCCTATGCAATTAAATGGACCGCCAGGAGCTAGTTTTTTTGGAGGTAGAGCAAAAATACAACCAGTTATTGGACTATGGCCTACATTGATACCTAGGGACATGGTTGAATTAAATACAAATATAATGGAGGTTAGTTAATGGATTTTATTTATTTAAAAGATATTGTTCATGGTAGAAGTGGAGATAAAGGAAATGTGAGTAATCTGTGCGTATATCCAAATAAAGATGAAGACTATTTATTTCTAAAAAAATATCTTACAGCTGAAAGAGTTAAAAATCATTTTAAAGATATTGTAAAGGGAGAGGTAATTAGATATGAAGTTGATAGTTTAAAAGGTTTAAACTTTGTTATGAAAGAGGCATTAGGTGGTGGAGCTACATTTTCACTAAGATTGGATTCTTTAGGAAAATCAATGTTTTCAGCATTATTAAGAATGAAAGTTAAAAAGCAAGATTATCAATTATACAAAGGAGAAACAAATGAAAAATAATAATTACTCTGGATTTTATAAATTATCAATTGAAAAAAGATTAGACGAAGTAAGTGAATTTACAGGTTTAAATAAAAAAGAATTAGAAAAATTATGTAATGATAAACACTTATCTATTGATATGGCAAATAACATGGTTGAAAATGTAATAGGGTTATATACTCTACCTATTGGTCTAGCTTTAAATTTTATCATAAATGAAAAAGAATATCTAATACCTATGGTAACAGAAGAACCTTCAGTAATAGCTGCTGCTAGTAATGGTGCTAAAATCACAAGAAGTTCTGGTGGTTTCTATACCTCAAATACAGGATCCTACATGATTGGACAAATACAAGTTATGGGTTTAAAAAATGTTGAGTATGCAAAATTAAAACTATATGAACATAAAAAAGAAATAATAGATAAATGTAATCAGATAGATCCTGTTCTGAATAAATTAGGAGGAGGTGCAAAAGATATAGAGATAAGAAAAATAAAATCTTCTATTTCCGGAGATATTTTAGTTGTACATTTAATTGTAAACACTTTAGATGCAATGGGTGCAAACGCAATAAATACTATGGCAGAATATATAGCACCAACAATAGAAAAGATAACAGGAGGAGAAGTTTATTTAAGAATCTTATCGAATCTAGCTATAAAGAGAATATTTAGATCATCCACTAGAATTAAAAAAGAGGAATTAGGCTCAGAAGAAATTGTAGATAAAATAATTTCAGCATATGCTTTTGCTGAGGCTGATCCTTTCAGAGCAGCAACTCATAATAAGGGTATTATGAATGGAATTTCAGCGGCTGTTTTAGCAACAGGTAATGATACAAGAGCTATTGAGTCAGCTGCACATTCATATGCTTCATTAACGGGAAGATATAAGCCTTTAACAATATGGGAAAAAGATAAAAATGGAGACTTATTGGGCAGTATTGAAATTCCATTACCTCTTGGTTTAGTAGGTGGAGCAACAAAAGTACATCCAACAGCAGGTTTGAATATTAAAATATTAGGTGTTAAATCAGCTAATGAATTATCAGAGGTTATAGCTTCTCTTGGGTTGGCTCAAAATTTAGCAGCAATCAGAGCTTTGGCTACTGAGGGAATTCAAAGAGGTCATATGTCGTTGCATGCAAAAAATATTGCTGTTCAAGCTGGAGCTAAAGGAGACATGATAGACAAAGTTGTAAAAGTCATGATTGAAAATAACAAAATAAATTTAGAGTATGCAAAAGATTTATTAAGGAAAATATAAAATGGAACATAAAAGAGAAATTTATTCAGAAGTATGGGGCGATAGAGTTATTTTAAAAGAACTATTTAGAGCTTGCTTATTAGGAATTTTTTTAACGATGCTATTTTATTCGTTATCAAAAAATATTATTTCTAAAAAAGAAGGCCTAGATGCAGAACTAGTCAATGGATATGCATTAATTTTTGGAGTCTTTGGGTGTCTTATATCAGGTTTAATATCAACTAAAAAGTTTAAACCTAAAAGAATAGTTCAAGAACAATATGAAATCGAAAATATTGAAGATATATTAAAATCAGCAGGAATATCTTTAGAAGAAGAAATAAAAAATCTTTCAGAAGTTGATAAAGATATTATAAAGGAGTTAGAGAATTTAAAACTTTATGCATTATTATCTTTAATTCCTAAAGATTCAAAAAATTATAAAGAAGAATATAAGGAAATATTTGAGGAGATGAAAAATGGAAATTAGCATATTAATTCAGGCTTTTATAATTTCTTTAATTGGCGGTATTATATTTTCTATCATAGGTATAATACCGGGTACTGATGAGACAGCAACTATGGCACCATTAACTTTGGTTTTGGTGCTTTTAGGGCTTCATCCAGTCGTTATATATGCTTGGTTTGTATCAATTATTGTAGCGATGCAGATTAGCCATACAATACCAACATCAATGGCTGCGCTTCCGGGAAGTACCATGGCAGTACCATTGGTAAGATATAGTGTATTAGCAAAAAGACTTGGTATACCCCATGTTGCCATGAGAAAAATGGCGGCAGGATCCCTTCTAGGTTCTTTTATTGCATTACCAGTTGCTGTAGTTTTTGCTTTTTTATTAGCATCATTTGGGGATAAATTAGCATCTCATATAGGGTTGATATTTACTATTGGAGCTTGTATTATAGCATATATGTCAAGTGCGAAGTTAGGTGCAGTTATTGCTTTAATTCCATATTCTTTCTTGATACAAGGATTTCAAAGATTAGCACAAGAATCGGTTGGAAAGAATTTATTTATTTCTATATTTATGGGAATAACAATTGGACCTATGATATCCGAATTATTTAACATAATGGTACCATCAATGCGAAAAAAACAGCTAAGAAAAGGACTATCTGAAATCTGGTTAGCACCAGAAGCTAAAGAAAAATTTTCTTTCTATCCAAATCCTTTAAAACTTTTAACTAAAAGACAAAATTTAGATGTGGCAATAACATCAATTTTATCTACTGGGATGTTTACGATATCACCAGTAGGCAGTACTGTAATGCTAGGTGAATTTATATCAGGTAAGAAAAAAGAGCTTTATGATAAAATCACTTCAACAGTAGCCGTACAAGATGCAGTTGCTAATGCAACATATTTAGGAGGGGTAATTATATCTTTATTGGCTTTTGGTATACCCTTAAGTCCAGTTGCTTTAGGACCAGGTGCACCCTTATTTAATGCACCGCCTAGATTTACCTTGGATCCAATTAATAACCTTTCAAATTATCTAGACATAAAGGACTATCTAATAGTTGGGTTCATTGCGATTTTAGCTGGATCTTTATTTTCATATCCCTTAGCTATAAAAAAAGCAAGGAAATGGACTGAATTTATGTTTAAAAAAATTAGTCATGAAGCTCTTATTGGTTCATTTTTAGGCTTGATTTTTATGCTATCATTTTATGAAGCAGGAATTGTCGGTATAATTATGGCGCTTTGCATTGGACTATTTGGAGGAATTTTGCATAATATATATGATATCCATACTGGAGTACAATTTATGGCATATTACGCATCAGGTTGGATAGTAACTACTTTGCTATCAATAAACTTGTAGAAAAAGGAGATGATTAAATCTATGGAATTTAATTTATCAATGGAACAAAGAAATAGCATATATGTATCAAATAATTTAAAAATTGCCTTTGAAATTTCTTCTGTAAGTTCTATAGGGCTTTTAGATATGATTAGTAAGCTAGCTTGTAATAATGTTTTTGTTGATTTTAATGATATAGAACCATTAATTAGTAAGAGTTCATTTAAACAATATTACAATAATAATAATGATGATTATAATTTCATAGATATGATAAAATCTCCTTATAATTTAGATGATTATCTTAATATGCAAATTAATATTCAACTTAGCAAGCAAGATAATAAGATTGCAAAATATATAATTAATAGAATAGATGATAAGGGAATTTTAAGCTTACCAGTATATGATATATCTAAAAAATTTAAGACTAGTCAAAAAAGAATTAGAAATATTATTGAAAAAATAAAATTGTTAGATCCTAAAGGTCTAGCTTCTGATAGTATAGAAACTTTTTTAAAAAGTCAGACAAAAAACAAAAATCTAAAAATAATAATAGAAAAATATTTGTATGAAGTAAAAGAAAACAAAATAGAATATATAGCATCTAAATTAAAAATTGATAAGAAAGAGGTAGTTTTTCTTATAGAGAATTTAAAAAAATTAAAACCATATCCATTATATGGATATATAGAAGGTTCGCAGAATATAAATAATATTTTTTATGATATTATTGTATATATAAGAAATTCTAAAGTTTATTATGAATTAAATATTGATAATAATTTATTTTGCATAAATAAAAATTATTATAATTTATATTTAAAAAGCAATGGAGAGGTTAAAAAATATTTAAATAAAAAATTTAAAGAGGCGATGTTCTATAAAAAATCTTTAGCTATAAGAGATAATAATATAAGAATTGTTATGGACTATATTATTACCAAGCAGAAGGAATTCTTTCTTAATAATAGTGATTTAAAACCAATGTCTATGAAAGAAATTTCAAAAGTAACAAATATATCCCCGGCAACTATTACAAGAATAGTAAGTAATAAGTATTTAAGTTGTAAATGGGGTGATTATCCTTTAAAATATTTTTTCACAGCAAAGGCTGTAAATAAAAATGATATTACAGATAAATTAATAAAAGAAAAAATAAAAAAAATAATAGTTAATGAAAATAAAGAAGATCCATATTCAGATGAAATGATCAGGAAAATCTTAGAAAAAGATGGCATATCTATAACAAAAAGAACTATAACAAAATATAGAAATAATTTAAAAATAAAAAATTTTAGATTAAGAAAAAAATATTAAAATACCCAGGAAAAAATCCTGGGTGATTTTTGATTATTCAACTTCAGCAATAGCTTCAATTTCAAGAGTTGCATCTTTAGGAAGTGAAGCAACTTGTACTAAAGCTCTAGCTGGTTTGTGATCTCCAAAGAAATCAGCATATACTTCATTGATTGCATTAAAGTCATTGATGTCTTTTACAAAAACATTTACTTTAGCAATTGATTTAATATCTCCACCAGCTGCTTTAACAATTTCAAGAACATTTGATAAAGAAGCTTTAGCTGCTTTAGCTGGATCAGCTTCTAATTCACCAGTTTCCATGTTAATTGGAAGTTGTCCTGAAATATAAGCAATTTTTCCAACAAGAGTTCCTTGACTATAAGGACCAATAGCTGCTGGAGCTTTTTCTGTATTAATAAATTCTACCATTCTAATTACCTCCTAAATTTTCTAATAGTATTATACTTCAGAAAAAACTTTTTTCTATTAGATATTTAATATGTCTAACTTAAAACTTTTTTAAAAGTCACCTTGTCAAGCAAAATATCTGTGATATACTAAAACAAGCGGAGGCGTTTATGGAGATAATAATTATAGGGGCCGGTAAAGTTGGTGAGTATTTGGTTAATGAGCTTTCCAATGAAGGTCATGATATAGTAGTAATTGAAAAGAATAAAGAAATTTTAGATAGAATACTCTCAGAAAATGATGTTATGGGGGTATGTGGAAATGGTGCAAATCACGATATTTTAATCGAAGCTGGGGTTGAGCACTGCGATATTTTAATAGCTGTAACACTTGAAGATGATGTAAATATAATCGCTTCAGTTATGGCTAAAAAGCTTGGCACAAGATATACAATTGCAAGGGTAAGAGATCCTCATTACATGAATCATATGGAGTTTATGCAAAAAAGTATGGGCGTCGATTTATTGGTAAATCCTGAATATCAGGCTGCTAAAGAAATTCAAAGGACATTAAAATATCCGTATGCTTCAAATGTTGAAAGTTTTCTTAAGGGCAAGGTCAATATGATACAAGTTGAAGTTGAAGAGGATTCTTTTATTGCAGGTAAGACTTTAAATGAATTAAATTCTAATAGAAATATAGGTCGAGTACTTGTAACCATTGTTTCGAGAAATGATGAGGTATTTATTCCTAATGGTTCTTTTAAAATAATGCCTGGAGATAGTATACATGTTGCAGGTACAAGAGAAGATTTAGGAAAGTTTTATTGGAAATTATCAAATAGTCATCAAAGAATTCAATCGGTAATGCTAATCGGTGCTGGAAGAATTGCTTTTTATTTGACAAAATTATTAATTGATAGAGGATTTGATGTCAAAGTAATTGAAAATAATAAACAAAAGTCCATTGATTTTTTAGAAGATCATCCTCAGGCTATTGTCGTAAATGCAGATGGATCAAATCCTGAAATTCTAGAAGAAGAAAGAATAACATCCTATGATGCTATTGTATCAATGACTGGTATCGATGAAGAAAATATTTTGATTTCTTTGATTGCAGAAAGGTTTGGAGTTCCAAAGATTATTGCAAAAGTCGACAGATTGTCATTGCTTAGAATTACAGGAATTTTGGATTTGGATACTACGATAACGCCAAAAAGATCTATTGCAAATATAATTTTAAGACTTGTAAGAAGTAAGGAAAATATTCAAGGAAGTGAGATGAAAAATCTTTATAGACTTGAAGACAACAGAGTTGAGGCTTTAGAATTTGATATAAGAGATGATTCAAAGATTACATCAATTCCTTTAAAAGATTTAGATTTAAAATCAGGTACATTAATTGCCTATATAATGAAAAATGGAAAAGTTATTGTTCCTGGCGGTAATGATACTATCGAAAAGGGCGATAGAGTGGTAATGGTGACAAAAGACATCCATTTTAATGAAATTGATGATATATTGGAGTGATTATGAATCGAAAAATAGTGTCTTATGTATTAGGTAGAACTTTAATAATAGAAGCTTTATTGATGTTTATTCCTCTATTAGTATCTTTTATATATAAAGAGAGTTTAGAAGATAAGATGAATTTTGTAATTTCAATTGGGCTTTGTCTATTTTTAGGATTTATATTGTCAATAAATGGAGATCAAACTGGTAAATTCTTTACAAGAGAGGCTTTGTTAATAGTTGCTTTAGGATGGATATTTATTTCAATTATGGGAGCAATTCCATTGTATTTGACAAAAAATGATTATTTTACTTTTGTTGATAGTTTATTTGAAATGATATCTGGTTTTACTACAACTGGAGCATCAGTTGCTCACTCAGTTGAAAATTTGCCGCATTCCATTCTTTTCTGGAGGTCATTCTCACATTTTATTGGTGGTATGGGAATATTAGTGTTTACTCTAGCTGTATTGCCAAAAACTAACAAACAATCATCATTAATAATGAAAGCTGAAGTACCAGGTCCTACTTTTGGTAAATTAGTTTCAAAATTATCAGAAACAGCTAGGCTATTATATAAAATATACATAGTGCTTACATTCATACTCATAGCATTTTTGATTTTTGGGAAAGTTGGTATTTTTGATTCTTTCATTTTAGGATTTGGTGCAGCAGGTACAGGTGGCTTTGCAAGCAAAGATCTTTCTGTCGGATTTTATGAAAGTAGATACACTGAAGTGGTTTTAACAGTGGGAATGCTTGTATTTGGAGTTAATTTTAATCTATATTATTATGCTCTGATTAGAAATGCGAGAGAAGCTTTTAAATCTGAAGAATTAAAGGTTTATTTGGCGATTGTCATTGTATCATCAATAGCGATATTTTTTAATATAAAAGGCATGTATAATTCTTTGGGATATTCATTAATCAATTCTTTTTTCACTGTAAGCTCTATTATAACAACTACCGGTTATGTGTCAGCTGATTATGGAAAATGGCCTCTTTTTTCACAAGCTATTTTATTTATGCTCATGTTTGTAGGAGGATGTGCAGGTTCTACTGCAGGTGGTCTAAAGGTATCAAGGATTATAATCATGTTTAAAACTGCAATTAATGAAGTTAAAAATATCGTAAATCCTAATAGAGTAACAGTAACAACCATTGATCATAAGCCAATTGGAGAATCTGTGGAAAGAAAGACTGCAAATTATATACTAGTTTATATTTTATTATTTACTTTTACGCTTATATTAATCTGTGCAGATACATCTGATTTTCAATCGGCATTTGTAGCAGTATCTACCGCAATAAATAATATAGGTCCTGGAAGTGGAGATTATGGCCCTATTGCAAATTTTCAATCACTGCATCAGTTTTCTAAAATAATTTTAATGATTGCAATGCTACTTGGAAGACTTGAAATATTTCCAATATTAATTCTTTTTGCGCCAAATACATGGAAGAAGAAAAAATTTGACATTAGACAGTAGTTATTATATAATTACAAGGTATGTTAAGAGTTTCTTCTTGAAGCTTTTAATCGA
The DNA here is from genome assembly GCA_030527425.1 of Tissierellia bacterium. Classification (GTDB taxonomy): domain Bacteria; phylum Bacillota; class Clostridia; order Tissierellales; family Peptoniphilaceae; genus JAUNAV01. The sequence goes on along the minus strand of JAUNAV010000001.1, from coordinate 31,609 downwards.
ACAAATCGCAAATTCCGGATGCGATTAAAAACAAATGCCGGAACGAAGACAGCCGCTACCTGTCCAGCGGTATCAAAATAGACAGGCGATTAAAAACAAGGAGGAAAAATGGATAATAAACAAAAAACTTTTGTTGCTACACCATCAGACATTAAACGCAATTGGTATGTAGTAGATGCTAGTGGCATGGTACTAGGTAGACTTGCGACTGAAGTAGCTTCAATTTTAAGAGGAAAACACAAACCTACATTTACTCCAAACATGGATAATGGAGATTATGTAATTGTTGTAAATGCAGAAAAAGTCGTTCTTACAGGTAATAAACAAAATCAAAAAGTATATCAAAGATATTCAGGATATGCTGGCGGTTTAAAAGAAACTAAATATCTCGATATGAAAAAACAACATCCAGAAAGAATTATCGAGAAAGCAGTTAGAGGAATGCTTCCAAAAAATAAACTTGGTAGAGCTACTATTAAAAAACTTAGAGTTTATAAGGGTAGTGAACACAATCATGAAGCACAAAACCCTCAAAAGTTAGAATTAAAGTAGGAGGCGACGATGGCAGATACAATATATCAAGCAACAGGTAGAAGAAAAACTTCCGTTGCAAGAGTCACAATGAGACCAGGTAGCGGCGAGATTTTAATAAATGGAAAAAGCTTAGATGAATATTTCAACTATGAAACTTTAAAGATTATAGCTAGATCACCACTTACAATAACAGAAAATGAATCAAGCTATGATATTAAAGTAAATGTTAATGGTGGCGGATGCTCAGGACAAGCTGGAGCTATTAGACATGCTATAGCTAGAGCTTTACTTGAAGTAAACCCAGAATATAGAACAGATCTTAAAAGAGCTGGTTTTCTCACAAGAGATTCAAGAAAGAAAGAAAGAAAAAAATACGGTTTCAAAAAAGCGAGAAAATCATCACAATTCTCAAAGAGATAATATTATACCATCCTTTTTGGATGGTTTTTTATTATTAAATTTTTAAAGGTGTATTATGCAAAAAATCAATTATCACAATAAAATGCTTGAAATAATAAAACAAAATAAACAAAAAAAGAAATTACTTTTACAAGTTTGTTGCGCGCCTTGTTCAAGTCAGGTATTAAATGAGCTAAAAGATTATTTTGACATTGATATATATTTTTATAATCCAAATATTTATCCAGAAGAAGAATATTATAAAAGAAGCGAAGTAGTTAAAAAATTGGTATTACAGATGAATATTAATTGTAAAGTTATAGTTGCAAAAAACAATCCAAATGAATTTTACAGCTTTGTGGATACAAGAAGTAAAGATACAGAAGGCGGTAAAAGTTGTTATAAATGCTATGAATTAAGACTTAGACAAACCGCTAAATTTGCCAAAGAACATGGTTATGATTTTTTCACAACCTCATTATCAATTTCGCCACATAAAAATAGTAGATGGATAAATGAGATAGGAGAAAAATTAGAAAAAGAATACGAAATAAGATTTTTGTATTCGGATTTTAAAAAGAAAGATGGATATAAAAAATCAATTGAATTATCAAATAAATACAATTTGTACAGACAGGATTATTGTGGCTGTGTCTTTTCTTACAAAGAAAGAGAAAAAATTAAATAAAAATTAGATTGAATTAGGTTTATGTAATAGTACAATAATAGTGAATGAGTTTTATAATACTTCTAATTGGGTATATATCTTATAGCAGAGATTAGGGGTATTATATGAATGATGTATTATTAATTAAAAAATTAAAACCCGATGAGGACATAGACACAATAATGCCCGTAAGATTTATCATTAGTGGTATGGATGAGAAAGAAAATATATTAAAACTTTTTGGAAATCTTAGGAAAGAAAATATACTCAATGATGATAAAATTTTAGTTAAAATTGACGGCATAACAATTAATATATGTCCTAAGGATATAGATAAGGTCATAAAGATAATTTTTTCTATGGGCTTATCTATTTATGAAATTTTTACAATGTATGATAATTAGGAGGCATTAAAATGAGTAAAGTACTTGATAAATTAAATGAACAAATGAATTTTGAATATGAATCTGCTTATATTTATAAACAAATGGCAATGTATGCTGATGATATCGACCTTCCAGGTTTTGCACATTGGTTAAATGCTCAATCTAGAGAAGAAATTGAACATGCTGAAAAAATGTTAGACTTCTTACAAGATGTAGGCTATGAAGCAAAACTTACAGGAATGAGCGAACCTAAAGCTGATTATGAAAATATTGAAGAAGTTGTAAAAACTGCTTTTGATCATGAAAAAGAAGTTACAAGAAGAATCAATGAAATTGCTGATTTGGCAAGAGAAGAAGATAAGAGAGTTTATAGCTTTATTCAATGGTATATCGATGAACAAGTTGAAGAAGAAGCTAATTTTGATCAATTGACAACAAGACTTGAAAGAATTAATGGTAATTGGTCAGGTCTTTACATCTTAGATGGCGAATTAAAACATAGATAATTAGCGTGAGATTAGGTAAATACCTAATCTCTTCTTTTTTTTAATAAATAATTTTGTTAATGTTAAAACAAATAATATCATTTTCATTAGACTAATCGAGTTTTTTGTGCTATAATAATCTCAATGAAAAAGTAGACATTAAGGAGGCAACATGTACGAAGAAAAGGTTATATTAAAAAACGAGATAGGTCTACACGCAAGGCCAGCTTCCATATTTATTAGAGAGGCTGTCAAACATCCTTGTGACATTAATTTAGTAAAAGATGGAAGAAATTATAATGCTAAATCCATAATGTCTGTATTGAGTATGAGTGCTAATCAAGGAGATGAAATACTTATAAGAGCTCAAGGAGATGGAGAAGAAAAAGCAGTAAAATCTTTAGTAGATCTAGTAGAAAACAAACTTATCGAGTTTTAAATAAAGCCATAAAGCACATTCAAATGTGCTTTTTTATTTGATTAATTAGAATACTTAAATTTATTTATTTTTTTATTTTTTATATTTTAGACAAAACTTTTAAATACCATATAATAGTAATAAGAATACTATCAAAGGAATGGACATGACTAGCTTAGAAAGAATACAAAATTTATTATCTACGATATTGATAACTGATATAATAGATATTTTATTGATTGCAATTATAATATATAGACTTATTATACTATTAAAAGAAACTAGAGCAGAGCAAGTTTTAAAGGGCTTAATAATCGTATTAATAGCTACAAAAGTTTCTGAGATTTTTAATCTTTATACTATTAATTGGCTTTTAAGCAATTTCTTAACTGTTGGTTTAGTATTTATAATAGTAGTATTTCAACCTGAAATTAGAAGAGCCTTTGAAAAAATAGGAAGAAGCAATGCATTTTTTTCTTACTTTTCAGAATCAGATACTAATACGCCAAATACTGTAGATGAAATTGTAAGAGCTATGAGCTCATTATCAAGACAGAAAATTGGTGCACTTGTCGTTATTGAAAGACAAGTTGGTCTAAATGATATAGCTGAATCTGGAACTGCTATTAAAGGAAATGTATCAAGCGAGTTACTTATAAATATATTTATTCCAAATACCCCTCTACATGATGGGGCTGTAATAATTAAAAATGATACGATAAAAGCTGCAGCTTGTTTTCTTCCTTTAACCAGCGATAATACATTAAGCAAGGAATTAGGTACAAGACACAGAGCGGCAATTGGTATATCAGAAAGAAGTGATTGTCTAGTTGTCGTTGTATCAGAGGAAACTGGGACAATTTCTTGTGTTGAACAAGGAAGAATAAGTAGACATTTCGATGAGGATACTTTAAAAGAAAAACTGTTAAGTGTTTATAATCCTCAAGATCCATCTTTATTAAATAAATGGAGAAAATAATATGAATTTCATAAAATATAATTGGAAAATGAAACTTTTATCACTTTTATCTGCAGTGATATTATGGTCTTTTGTAATGACAAACACAAATCCTTTAAGAGTTAAACAATTTAAACAAGTGCCAGTTACAATAAAAAATTTAGACAAATTAGATTCTAAGGGATTTACAATCATTGATCAAGATGAAAAACCTGTCGTTGATTTAGTTGCGAAAGCGCCTAGATCAAAAATATATTCATTGGAAATATCCGATGTTGTTGCATCGGCTGAACTCAGTGATTTAAAAGAAGGCATTCAGTCACTAAGAGTAAATGTTGACTCTCCAAATGATGTAACCATAGATAAAGTTACACCAAAAGAGATCAATGTAAAGATAGAAAAAATTATAGAAGTCCAAAAACCTGTAGAACTTAATATAAGTGATGAATTGAAAAAAGATAAAATAATAGAGTCAACCAATATAAATCCAGAATCTATAACGATAAAAGGTGCAAGAAGTGCAGTAGATAAGGTAGATAAATTAGTTTGTACCGTAAATGATATAAATATTGTAAATGAAGGTGTATCTAATATTGAGATAAATCCTATTGATAAAGACGGAAATATCGTCGAAGGTGTTAATCTTTCTCAAACTTTCGCTAATGTTTCCATATCAGTTTCTGCTACTAAGGAAGTAAAGATTAATTTAAATACAAAGGGAAAATTAAACTCAAATCTTAAGCTCATAAAAAAAGAAGTGGTTCCTGATAAAGTGCTTCTAAAAGGAGAGCAACAAGCTTTATTAAATGTTGAAAGTGTAGATACTGAAGCTGTGGATTTATCAAAAATAAAAGCTAATACACAAAATACAATAGGACTTCAATTGCCAGATGGTGTAGTATTAAATGATCCTGATAAGCAAATTATCTATAATATAGAAGTGAAAAAGAAATGACAGATCTAGAATTTATTTTAAACAAACTTGAAGATAATGGATTTAAATCATATATAGTAGGGGGTTATCTAAGGGATAAATATTTGAATAAATCGTCATCAGATGTTGATATAGCAACCCTTGCAAGACCTTCTGAAATTAAAGAAATATTTAAAGATCTAAAAATCATTGATATTGGAAAGAAGTTTGGAACTATAAAGGTCATAAAAAATAGCAAAGAATTTGAGATAACGACTTTTAGATCCGATATGGATTATAAGGATATGAGACATCCTGATAAGATCAAGTTTTCAAATTCAATTTATGAAGATCTTAAAAGAAGAGATTTTACAATTAATGCAATGGCTTATAGAAAAAAAGAGTTAATTGACCCTTTTGGGGGATTGTCTGATATCAATGACAAGGTGATTAGAGCTGTTGGAGATGCAAATGAGAGAATTAAAGAAGATTATTTAAGAGCACTTCGTGCTATTCGTTTTGCAGCAGTTTTGGATTTTTCATTAGATGAAGATCTTTTTAATGCAATAAGACAATTAAATCAAAATATTTCTTATATATCAAAGGAAAGAATAAATGTCGAGCTTAGTAAAATATTGACTTCAAAAAAGCCAAAAATGGCAATAGAACTTTTAAGAAAGACAGGACTTTTAAAAAAATTATTGCCTGAAGTTGATGATATGTATGGCTTTGACCAACACTCATCATTTCATGATTATGATTTATATACACATAGCCTTAAAGTTTTAGAAAATACAAAAGAAGATTTAATAACAAGAATCGCAGCCTTATTTCATGATACAGGAAAAATAGAAACTTTTTTTATCGATGAAAGAGGAGAAGGCAGATTTTTTGGTCATCAAGAACTATCTTCAAAATTAGCACAAAGAAGACTTAGAAAATTGAAGTTCTCAAAGGATTTGATAAATAGATCATCAGTACTTATTAGTAGACATATGGATAATACCAACGATTATACAAGAAAATCGATAAGAAAATTAATAAGGAGAGTTGGAGATAAAGATATATATAGATTATTAGATTTACAAAAAGCTGATATATTAGCAACAAATCATAATGATTTATCTAATATATATAAAGCATATGAATTGATCGAATCTTTAAAAGATGATGAATTATCCACTAAAAAGAATTTTCTTAAAATAAATGGTCATGAACTAATCAAAATTGGATATCAAGAAGGAAAAGAAATAGGTAAATTGCTAGAAGAATTAAATAATATGGTTTTAGATGAAAGAATTGAAAATGACAAAAAAACATTATTAAAATATGCAAAAGATAAATTGAATTAATGATATTGTAGACTTGTTCAATTAAAGTATAATAATTAATTGGTAGCGAAACTCGAAAACAGATGTATAATATTAGCAGTCTAAAGTGTCAAGTGATAAGTTTCGAAATTAAGATAGATTTTTAGGAGGACAATATGACAGAATTAAAATCACATGAAAATAATATAGCAAAATTTGATCTTAACTTTACAGCAGAGGAATTTAAAAAAGCAATTGATACTGTTTATAAAAGAAATAGAGGAAGAATTAGAATTGACGGATTTAGAAAAGGTAAAGCACCTAAAAGGATCATTGAAAATATCTATGGTAAAGATGTCTTTACAAGAGATGCAATTGAACTTTTATTCCCAAAAGCATATAATAAGGCAATTGATGAATTAAATCTTGAGGTAATAGATCAACCATCCGTTGATTTTGATGAAGCCGTTGAAGGAAAAGATCTTACATTAAAAGTTGAAGTTGAAACAAAACCACATCCTGAACTTGGAGACTATTCTACACTTGAAGTAGAAAAAGTTGATGATGAGGTTAAAGATAGCGATGTAGAAGCTGAACTTAAAAGACAACAAGAAGAAAATGCTAGAATGAAGCCAGTTGAAGATAGAGCTGCTAAAAAAGGAGATATTGTAAATATTGACTTTGATGGATCTATCGATGGTGAACATTTTGAAGGTGGAAAAGCTGAAGGCTATGATCTTGAATTAGGATCAAATACATTTATTCCTGGATTTGAAGATCAAATTGAGGGAAAAAACATCGGAGATACTTTTGATGTAAATGTAAAATTCCCAGAAAATTATCAAGCAGTTGATTTAAAAGGAAAAGATGCGGTATTTGAAGTTAAATTAAATTCAATTACTGAAAAAGAACTTCCAGAATTAGACGACGAATTTGCTAAAGATATTTCAGAATTTGATACATTAGAAGAATTAAAAGAAGATACTAAAAAAAGAATAGGCGAAGAAATTAAAAAACAAGCTAAAAGAGTTGTAGAAAATAGAGCTATTGAAGAGTTAATTAGAATTTCTGATGTCAATGCACCAAAAGCTATGGTTGAAAAACAAATTGATAGTGAAATTCAAAATATGACAAATCAACTTCAACAATATGGTCTAACACTTGAACAATATGCTCAAATGATGGGCGGAATAGAAAACTTAAGAGAACAATTTAGACAACAAGCTGAAACTAGAGTTAAAGCAGACCTAGTAGTTGATGAAGTTGCTCTTAAAGAAGACTTAAAAGTTTCTGATGAAGAAATCGAAAAAGAAATTGAAGATGCAGCAAAAACTCAAGGCGTAGATGATCTTGAAAAATTCAAAGAAGCATTTAGAAAAAATATTTCAAAAGATTTCGTCATAGAAAATATAAAAAGAAGAAAAGCTATAGATGTTTTAGTTAACAATGTAAAATTTGTCGAAAAAAAGGAAGATGACAAAGAAGAAAAAGAAGATAAATAAGCTTTTTTATTAGGAGGTAATTCATTTGGAAAAAAATCTTTTAGTACCTACAGTCATAGAACAAACCAATAGAGGCGAAAGAGCATATGATATATACTCGATGCTTCTTAAAGAAAGAATTATCTTTGTATCTGGACAATTTGAAGATAATATGGCAAATACAATAGTAGCTCAGTTACTATTTTTAGAAAGTCAAGATCCAGATAAAGATATCCAAATGTATATAAATTCTCCAGGTGGAATAATCACAAGCGGCTTTGCAGTTTATGATACAATGAATTATATAAAACCAGATGTATCAACAATTTGTATGGGACAAGCTGCAAGTATGGCTGCGATGATTTTATCAGCTGGAACAAAGGGAAAGAGATTTGCTCTTGCTAATTCAAATATATTAATACACCAACCATTGGGAGGTTTCCAAGGTCAAGCTTCTGATATTGAGATTCATGCTAAGCATATTCTCAAAATGAAAAAAAGACTAAATGAAATCCTCTCTGAAAATACTGGAAAAGACTTTGAAACCATAGTTAGAGATACTGATAGAGATAATCCTATGGATGCGTATGAAGCTAAAGAATATGGTTTGATTGATAAAGTCATAGAAAGTAAGTAGGAGATATAATGGCAAAATATGAACAAAAAAATCCTAGATGTTCTTTTTGTGGAAAGACAAGCGATCAAGTCAATCGAATGATTTCCGGACCAGATGTATATATTTGCGATGAATGTATACATCTATGTCAAGAGATAATCGATGAGGAGATCCATGAAAAGCAAGATCTAGATTTAAAACTAGCTAAACCAGTTGAAATAAAAGAATTTTTAGATCAATATGTAATTCAGCAGGATAGCGCCAAAAAGACATTATCTGTTGCAGTGTATAATCATTATAAAAGGATTATGTCGAGTAAAAAAGATGATGTTGAACTACAAAAATCAAATATTTTAATGCTTGGTCCTACAGGAAGTGGTAAGACACTTTTGGCACAGACTTTGGCAAAAAAACTAAATGTTCCATTTGCCATTGCTGATGCTACAAATTTGACAGAAGCCGGCTATGTCGGTGAAGATGTTGAAAATATTATTTTAAAATTAGTGCAAGCAGCTGATTATGATATAGAAAGAGCAGAAAAGGGCATCATATATATAGATGAGATAGATAAGATAACTAGAAAATCTGAAAATCCATCTATAACAAGAGATGTCAGCGGGGAGGGCGTTCAACAGGCGCTTTTAAAATTAATAGAAGGAACTGTTTCTAATGTCCCTCCACAAGGTGGCAGAAAACATCCTAATCAAGAATATATTCAAGTAGATACGACAAATATTTTATTTATCGTCGGTGGAGCTTTTGATGGAATTGAAAATATTATAAATAAAAGAACTAATGTTAAAAGCATAGGTTTTGGTTCTGATATCAAAAGTAAAAAGCAAGCTGAGCTTACCGAAATTTTACCAGAAGATCTTTTAAAATATGGCCTTATACCAGAATTTGTAGGCCGTGTGCCAGTGGTGGTAACATTAGAAGGACTTGATGAAAAGTCACTTGTGAGAATTCTTACAGAGCCTAAAAATTCTTTAGTTAAACAATACCAAAGACTTTTTGAAATGGATGATGTTAAACTTGAATTTGAAGAAGATGCTCTTTATGAGATAGCAAAACTTGCTCATGAAAGAAAAACCGGCGCTCGTGGACTAAGATCAATAATGGAAGAATTGCTTCTTGATGTGATGTATGAGATTCCATCAAGAACTGATGTAAAAACTGTCACCATTACTAAGGAGTCTGTTGAAAATATCAAAAATATAAAAATTCAAAAAGACTCAAACAAAGATGGTGAAGACAAAGAAATACAGGCTATCTAAGAGAATGCGAGAGCGTTCTCTTTTGTTTAAAGAGGAGAAGAATGCAAGATAAAAAAATAGATGAAAGATTTTATACACCAACAAAATCTAGTTATCCAATGATAGCAGTAAGAAAGCTTTGGGTTTATCCAGATATGGTAAGTCATTTTGATGCAGGAAGGTCTATTACTAAAAAGGCAATAGATGATGCTCAATTGAAAAATACCAAAGTTTTTTTGCTAAATCAAAAAGATATTTTAGAAGAAAATCCTAAAGTAGATGACTTTTATGAATATGGAATGGTTGCTACTATAAAACAATCCTTTAATATGCCAAATGGCAATGTAAGGGTGCTAGTTGAAGGTGTATCGAGAGCAAAAGTAGAAAATATTGACATAAGCGATGGATTTTTTAAAGCTGATGTTACAGAATATATTTATACTGAAAATAAAAATGTATTAGATAGTGATTTTGAAGCCTATAGACGTTTGGTTTTTTCTGATTTTGAAGAATATGTAAATAGAGAAAATGAATTTCCTACAGAGGTTTTATTTGCGCTATCAGAACTAAGAGATCTATCTAAATTATGTGATACCATAGTTTCTTATTTGGATCTTTCACCTGAAGAAAATCAAGAACTTTTGGCAGAATTTGATTTAAAAGAAAGAGTATATAAAGTTCATAGAATTCTTGAAAGAGAAATTGAATTAAAAGATATTGTAAGCCAAATAGATAAAAAAGTTCAAGATAATATTAATAAAAATCAGAAAGAATACTTCTTAAGAGAAAAAATGAATGTATTAAAAGAAGAACTTGCTGAAACAACAGGTGAAGAAGTTGATGAAATTGAAGAATATAAGACTAAAATAGATAATCTAAAGATCAAAAAAGAAAATAAAAAGCCTTTATACAAGGAATTAAAAAGGCTAAGGGCAATGCCTGAGATGAGCCCTGATTATGGACTTATAAGAACATATTTAGATTTTGTTTTGGATATGCCATTTAATAAATCGAGTAAGGATACAATAGATTTAAAGAAGGCTTCTGAACAATTAGAAAAAGAGCATTATGGCTTAAGTGATGTAAAAACTAGAATATTAGAAAGCATTGCAATTAGAAAGAGAAAAAAGAATTCAGCAGGATCGATAATATGTTTAGTGGGTCCTCCAGGTGTTGGAAAGACTTCAATTGCAAGATCAATCGCCAAGGCTTTGGATAGAAAATTTATCTCCATGAGGCTAGGTGGTGTTACAGATGAAAGCGAAATAAGAGGACATAGAAAAACCTATGTTGGCGCTATGAGTGGTAGAATAATTTCTCAAATATCTAATATTGGTGTTAAAAATCCAGTATTTTTACTAGATGAGATAGATAAATTGGGAAATGACTACAGAGGAGATCCGGCAAGTGCTCTTTTAGAAGTGCTAGATCCTGAACAAAATAGCGAATTTATTGACAGATATTTAGAGATCCCATTTGACCTTTCAAATGTATTTTTCATTACAACAGCAAATGATCCAAATACAATACCAGATGCGCTCTATGATAGACTAGAAATCATTGAAATATCAGGATATACAGAAAAAGAAAAATTAGAAATTGCAAAAAGATATCTAATAAATAAAGAAATTGAAAATCATGGTCTAAAAAAAGAAGAAATACAAATCTCAGATGCTGTAATAGAGTCATTAATTAGATATTACACTAGAGAAGCTGGAGTTAGAAATTTAGAAAGACTTATTGCTAAAATTTGTAGACGCGCTTTAAGAGAGATTTTAGAAGAAAATAAAGAAGTTATAAGAGTAACTAAAAATAATTATACAAAGTATGTTGGAAAAGAAGTTTTCTCAGATGATGAATTTTCTAAACAAGATCAAGTCGGTGTGGTTAACGGGCTTGCATGGACTCAAGTTGGTGGAACAATTTTAACTATTGAAGCTAATGTTATGAGTGGAAAAGGCGATGTAAAGCTTACTGGATCTTTGGGCGATGTAATGAAAGAAAGTGGACAAGCTGCAATTACCTATATAAGAAGCAATGCTCAAAAATATGGAATTGATCGTGATTTCTATGAAAATAAGGATATCCATGTTCACGCTCCAGAAGGTGCAGTTTCAAAAGATGGACCTTCAGCTGGAATTACAATGACAACAGCCATAGTTTCAGCCCTCACAAATAGAAAAATAAGAAAAGATATAGCTATGACTGGGGAGGTAACAATTAGAGGTAGAGTTTTGGCAATTGGAGGGCTAAAAGAAAAAGCGCTAGCAGCCTTCTCATATGGCATAAGAAAGGTCATAATCCCAAAAGCTAATCAAAAAGATATTGAAGATATACCAGAAGAAATTAGAAAGAAAATAACTTTTATACCCGTTGAAGATGTGGGAGAGGTTATAGAAAAGACGCTGATATGAAGATAAAAAAATCAGAATTAGAACAAGTAGCAGGTTTTAAAAGTCAATATCCAAAAGATAATTTACCAGAAATTGCATTTGCTGGAAGAAGTAATGTAGGAAAATCATCTTTTATAAATGCTATGCTTAATAGAAAGAATTTAGCAAGAACTTCATCAAAGCCAGGAAAAACTAGGACTGTTAATTTTTATAGAATAAATGATGAATTTAGACTTGTAGATCTTCCGGGTTATGGATATGCTAAGGTCTCTAAAAAAGAAAAAGATAAGTGGAAGGATATAATAAATACTTATCTTAATACGAGAGAGAATATTAAAGAAGTATTTTTATTGGTTGATATTAGACATGAACCGACAAATCAGGATTTAATGATGTATGAGTGGATACTCGATCAAGGATTTACAGGTTTTGTGATTGCTACAAAATATGATAAAATTGCAAAAAGTAAAATAGATAAATATTTAAATCAAGTTCAAAAGAAATTAAATATTGAAGATAGAGGGCTGATTTTTGCTTTTTCAGCTCAAAATAAGCATAATAAAGATGTACTTTTAGAACAAATAGATGTGATTATTAATTATATTGACGAATAAATAATAGAAACTTATCAAATAAAGGTGATGTTTAAATAGTTAACTTACTCAAAAATTTGGACTTAAAAGCCAAAAAAGAAGTAAGTATAAGCTATTTAACATCACCTTTTTTAATGATAATTTTTAAGTACTTTTTTCTAAATCTAGTAATTTCTTTTTTAATTGGATACCACCTGCATAATCTCCTAATTTGCCATCAGATCTAATACATCTGTGACAAGCAATTACAATCCAGATTGGATTTTTTGAGACAGCATTTCCGACAGCTCTGTAAGCTTTTGGTCTATTTATAGCTTTGGCTATCTTTTTATAAGTGGTCGTTTTTCCATAATTTGTTTTTAGTAGTTGATCTAAAACTAGTTTTTGAAAATAAGTTGTATTAGGATAAATATCAAAACTAAATACTTTTCTTTTTTTATTGAGATATTCTTTAATTTCTAAAAAAACTATATCGCTAAAATCGCTTTTTTGATTAGATTTATCAATTTTACTTACTATCTTTAAGTATTTTAATTTTTTATCTTCATAACCAATTTTCAAAAGACCAATTTCACTATTATAAAATGCAAAATTCATTAATCTCCTATCATCTTTTTTAGAGAATAATTATTTTCTAAACTCATTTCACCTAATTGTTCCAAATATCCTAATTCATAATGTTGTTTTCTAACACCATATAATTCTTCTAAAGTCCCTTTTTTAAATAATTCTTTTTCCTCTTCTAAAGAAGACTTTTCATTTAAGGCAATCTTTAAATTTAATACCAAATTATCCGCAATATTTCTATCTTTTGCAGAAAATTTAAAGTAGAGTGCTCCATGATTATATGTTTCTATTTTTACAAGATATGAAATGACATTTTGCTTTGAAGTAGTTTGTGAACTATAGGTGCCTTTTCTTCCTTTAGATCCAATCACTGCTCCAAGGCCACCACCGAAAGCTGCGCCTGCTAGAGCACCACCAACACTAAACTTTTGTTTAGTTTTACCATCAGTTTTAGAAGTGGTTTCTACTTCTGCTTCTACATCAAAATCAATTATATCAGAGAAAAATATTATTCCATTATTATTAAAAAAGAATATGTGCTCAGGTCTATAAATATAGATATTATTTCTTTCGATTTCAACCCATTTTTCTTTTTGAATCCTTTTAAATAATTTAATCTCTTCTTTTGATACTCTATCCCAAGCTAATTTATCAAGACTATTTTTATTATTATCATTAAAGAATGCTCTTTGCTCTGATGAGATGGGAAGTTTTTGGTCAAATCTCTTCTTTAATTCATTGATATCATTTTTAATTACAACTTCTTCTAAGGTAGTTCTATGAAGTCTATCATATAAATTTCTTTCATCATCAGAAATATATTCATGATTTTTTGCTCTGTTTTCAATGTCTTTTAATTGTTCTCGATTTTGGAATTTTTCTTGTAATTTGTCAAATAAGCCCATACACAACTCCTTTATATTTTTATACAATCATATCACCATTTAATAAAAATAACAATAAAAAAACAGATTCTATATCAACATACTTAAATAAAAAAGAGGCCATTTGGCCTCTTTGATGTATAATTTGTTAAAACACAAATATTACTTAAAAAAGTAATAAAAATTAACCTTCGTAAACTTCGAACATGTCTTTGCCGACACCACATACTGGGCAAACCCAATCTTCAGGTACATCTTCCCAAGCTGTGTTTGCTTCAACTCCGTTATCTGGATCTCCTTCTGCTGGATCGTAGATATATCCACAAGCTGTGCATTGATATTTATCCATGATATTATCTCCTTTCATAAACTTGGCTTATTAAGCCTTTCACTATTTAATTATACCATAAGCTCTCATAATTTACTAGATTGTTATGATTATTATATTTTTGGGTATTAATTAATTGTAAACAGAAAGGGGGTATATATGCTATATGTTTATAGAGGTTTTATAACTAATAGACTTGAGGATATTAAAAACTTTTGCCAAATGTATTTAAAAGAAATTAAAGAAAGTGTAAAAGATGAAAGCCTATTATTTGATATAAGGCTTATTTTAAATGAACTCATTATAAATTCATTCGAGCATGGTAATAAGTATAAAAATGACAAAAAAATAGAAATAGTCTCTATAATCGATTCAGATGTGATTATGATAAAAGTCATTGATGAAGGAGATGGCGTACTTCCTTTTACGATAAATGATATAATGAAGGATTCTGGCAGAGGATTAAAATTAGTATATGAATTATCAGATGAGTTTTTAATAACAGAAAATAAAGTTACAGCAATAATAGATAATAAAAATCCATTTAGAAAGCAGTTTGTATAATAGCAAGCTGTTTCTTTTTATAATGACAATTTTTATGTTATAATATAATGATGTATTAGATTATACTAAACGAAAGAAGGATAGATAATGAAAAGAAGCGATGTAAGAAATGTAGCCATTATCGCTCATGTCGACCATGGAAAGACAACTCTAGTTGATGGTTTATTAAAAACTAGTGGTATATTTAGAGAAAATCAAGAGGTCGATGAAAGGGTGATGGATTCCAATTCGATTGAAAGAGAAAGAGGAATCACGATACTTTCTAAAAACACAGCTATTAATTATAAAGGCATAAAAATTAATATAATAGATACACCGGGCCATTCAGACTTTGGTGGTGAGGTTGAACGTGTTTTGAATATGGCAGAAGCTGTAGTGTTAGTAGTCGATAGCCATGAAGGACCAATGCCACAGACAAAATTTGTAATGAGAAAAGCGATTGAATTAAATCTACCTGCTATTGTATGTATAAACAAGGTGGACAGACCGGATCAAAGAGTCTCAGAAGTCGAAGATGAGGTTTTAGATCTTATGATTTCATTAAATGCAGATGAGAAATATCTTGACAGTCCATTTGTATATGCATCAGCAAAACAAGGATGGGCAAGTGTTGATTATACACAAAAGAAAAATGACATGTCTGATCTTTTAGACACTATAATAGAATACACTCCAGAATTTGAAGCGCCTGAAAGTGAAGCCTTTAAGGTTTTAGTTTCTACAACTGATTATAATGACTATTTAGGTAGAATAGGAATTGGAAAAGTAGAAGAGGGAATAATCAGAAAAAATGATGAGGCAATTATTATCAACTACAATGATCCAGAAAAGAGAAAAAAAGTTAGAATACAAACTATATATGAATTTGAAGGATTAAATAGAGTTGAAGTTGAATCAGCCAAATTTGGTTCTATTGTCGCTTTATCAGGTGTAGAGGGAATTAATATAGGTGATACTGTATGCACTACAGAAAATGATGAACCAATAGAATTTACAAAAATTTCAGAGCCCACTTTGGCAATGACTTTTTCAGTAAATAATTCTCCTTTTGCAGGAAGAGAAGGAAAATATGTTACAAGTAGACATATTAGAAATAGATTATTTAGAGAAAAAGAAACAGATGTAAGCTTAAAAGTAGAAGAAACAGACTCTACAGAAAGCTTTAGAGTTAGTGGCAGAGGAGAGTTGCACCTTTCAGTTTTAGTTGAAAATCTTAGAAGAGAAGGATATGAATTCCAAGTATCAAAACCAGAAGTTTTGTATCAAAAAGATGAAAATGGGAAAATTCTTGAACCTATAGAAATTGCTACAATAGATGTTGATGATGAATTTACAGGGACAGTAATTGAAAAACTTGGTAGAAGAAAAGGCGAGCTTACTAATATGATCCCTTCAAATGGATTTACTAGATTGATATTTACAATCCCAGCAAGGGGACTAATTGGTTATAGGCAAGAATTTTTATCAGACACCAAGGGTCTTGGAATTTTAAATACAGAATTTAAAGGCTATGAACGATACAAGGGAGATATACCTAAAAGAAATATGGGTTCTCTCATATCATTTGAAACTGGAATTGCTTCAAGCTATGGTCTATACAATGCTCAATCGAGAGGAGATCTTTTTGTAGTACCAGGAGATGAGGTATATGAAGGACAAGTAGTAGGAAGCAATCAAAAGGGTATAGATATTGATGTCAATGTCTGTAAAAAGAAAAAACAGACAAATATCAGATCTTCATCATCAGATGATGCACTTACATTGTCTCCTGCAAAAATTATGAGCATGGAAGAGATGATGGAATTTGTAGAAAGCGATGAGTTAATTGAAGTAACTCCAAAGAGTTTAAGACTTAGAAAAAGAATTTTAGATAGTAATCAGAGATACAAAGCTAAGAAATACGAAAAATAGGTGAATTATGAGTACTTCTATAAATCTTTATACTGGTATTACTAGCAAATTATGGTGGCTAAATATATTGCTTGCGCTTTTTGTGATTTTTTTCGGTCGCAAAAAGCCGCAATCAACTGTAATTTGGGTTATGATAATGACATTTTTACCGGTTGTAGGATTCTTCTTTTATTTATTATTAGGTCAAGACTACAAAAAGAATAAGATGTTTTCAATGAAGAAAAATCAAGATAAGTTCATAAAAAATTTTGTAGGCTTTCAAGAAGAAAATATAGAAACAGGTAAATTTTTTGAAAATCATCCTGAACTTGAAGAATATGAACAACTTTTATCAATGAATTTAAAAAGCGATGAAGCATTTATCACAAAGGATAATCATGTTAAATTTTTCTTTTGGGGAGATGATAAATATAAAAACTTATTTGAAGATATAAAAGATGCTAAATCATCTATAGATGTGGAGTATTATATTTTTAAAAAAGATGGATTAGGAGAGAGATTTTTAGATCTTCTTACACAAAAGGCGAAAGATGGAGTAAAGGTTAGACTATTAGTTGATGGTTATGGTGGCGGAAAATCTTTACAACCGAAAGATGTAAAAAAGTTTAAACAAGCAGAAGGGAAATTTTGCCAATTTTTTCCACCAACTTTTGGTATTAAGTTCTTAAATTTCAGATTAAACTATAGAAATCATAGAAAAATTGTAGTAATAGATAATAAAATTGCATATGTAGGCGGTTTTAATGTAGGAGATGAATATTTAGGCCTTAATAAAAGGATGGGCAATTGGAGAGATACACATCTTAGGATTAAAGGGCAAGCAATATATGGACTTAAGATTAGATTTTTAAAAGATTGGTACTATTCTACTAATGAAGATGCCTCTCAAAATGAAAATGGAGAAGAATACATACCTCTATCTGGTTCTGAAGACTATGATGTTCCAATGCAGATTATTACAAGTGGACCCGATACAGAAAATACTAATATTAAAAATACTATGTTAAAGCTATTTTCAATGGCTAAAGAAGAAATAATAATTCAAACACCATATTTTATTGTGGATGAAGCAATAACAGATGCCTTAAAGATAGCTATTTTATCAGGTATAAAAGTTAAGATTATGATACCTTCTAAGCCAGATCATCCATTTATCTACTGGGCTACAACTAGTTGGCTAGGAGAGTTAATAGAAGCAGGAGCGGAAGTTTACATCTACGATAACGGATTTTTGCATGCTAAAGTTACTATGGTTGATGGATTGGTTTCAACTGTAGGGTCTGCAAATATGGATCTTAGATCTTTTTCATTAAATTTTGAAGCTAATGCAGTTATCTATGACAGGCATACAAATAAACAATTAAAAGAACAATTCGAGAATGATTTAAAACAATCGAGGCTTTTAACTAAGGAGCTTTATAGAAATAGATCAGCGATTATAAAAATAAAAGAATCTTTTTCTAGACTCTTATCGCCACTTTTATAAAATCTTTGGTTAAGCGATTAGGAGGGAATATGAATAGAATATTAGAAAAAACAATGAGCTTTTTAATAGCATTTCTAGTGATTCTAGTTTTTGTAAGTATGTTTTTTGCCATGAAAGGGGCAAATGATGGACTTGTTGATAATTATCTTTTAGATTTATCATCTAAATTATTTTTAATAATAATAATTCTATCGCTTGTATTTTCAATATATGTACTTTTTTCTGCAAAATCAAAAACTTCTAGTATATTAGTTGCAATTATAAGCTCAATTTTGTTTTTTACTTTATCTAAAGAGGTAGTGAGATTAATTTTAATATATTTATATGATTATGATATTATCGGAAAAAGCAAGGGTATATTTGCATACTTTTCGACTTATAACTACTTCTTTTTATCGCTTATAATCTTTTATTTCCTACATGTTTTTAATTTAATAAGTTTATTTAGAAATAAAAAGAAGCTTATTAGTCAAAATAATGATGAAGATTATGGCGAAATAAAAATAGTAGATAGCAAAAAAAGAAGATAAGAACTTTAATAAAACAAAATAATGAGTATATTATTAACAGTGGTATGTAAATAGAAAAAGGAGTTTGTATGAAAAAAAACAATAGTGTTTCAATTTCTGTAATAAAAAGATTGCCAAAATACTTTAGATACTTAAATACCATTGCAGACAAGGGCATAGTAAGAGTATCTTCAAAAGAATTATCTGAGATAACTGGTCTTACAGCAAGCCAAATAAGACAAGATTTAAATCATTATGGATGTTTTGGACAACAAGGATATGGATATAATGTTAGAGAATTAATAGATGAGCTTGCAAATATTTTAGGCATCAACAGACAATATAGCGTAATTCTAGTAGGATTTGGTAATTTAGGCCGTGCATTATACAATTATCAAGGATTTAGAAATTCTGGATATTCATTTAAAGCAATATTTGATAGAAAACCTGAAATAATAGAAGGCATTGAAAAAGATGTCGAAGTATTTCCAGCAGATCATCTAAAAGAATACCTTAAAAGGCATAAGATTGATATTGCAATACTTGCAATACCTAAAGAAAACGCTCAAGATGTATGTGATACTTTATGCGAAGGAAATATAAAAGGCATTTGGAATTTTGTTCCCGATGATCTAAAAACTAAAAATAATGTAGTCTTAGAAAATGTACATTTGGATGAATCTCTATT
Organism: Tissierellia bacterium; assembly: GCA_030527425.1. GTDB lineage: Bacteria > Bacillota > Clostridia > Tissierellales > Peptoniphilaceae > JAUNAV01. The sequence goes on along the minus strand of JAUNAV010000001.1, from coordinate 12,266 downwards.
TACTTTGACATATTTTATGAATAATCCAAATGATTTTAATTTCCGTGATTAATTATGGTAGTATTAAATGTATCAAATTTAAAAAAATCTTATCCAATAAAGGATATATTTGATAAGGTAAGTTTCAAGATAGAAAAAGGAGAAAAGGTAGGACTTATTGGAGTCAATGGCTCTGGAAAGACTACCCTTTTTAATATACTCACAAATAATCTATCTAAAGATGGTGGAGATATCTTTGTACCAAATGATGTAACTATTGGTTATTTAAAACAGCAATTGAGTATAAATAGCACTTTAAGTGTAAGAGAACATTGTCTTAAAGTATTTGAAGATATATTTAAAATAGAAGCTAATCTTAGAAAACTAGAACAAAAGATGGCTCAAATTACTGATAATGATCACTTAGATGATATAATGAATCAATATTCTAAATTAAATGATGAGTTTGAAAAGAAAAATGGCTATGCTTATAAATCAGAAATTAGCGGTGCATTAAAAGGATTAGGATTTAGCGAAGAGGACTTTGATAAGAGTGTAAATACTTTATCCGGAGGACAAAAGGCAAGGTTAGAACTTGCAATTTTAATGCTAAAAAAACCTGATTTGATCTTATTGGATGAGCCTACAAATCATCTTGATATTGAAGCGATCAATTTTTTGGAGAATTTTATAAAGGGATTTGACGGATCAGTAATAGTTATTTCACATGATAGATATTTTTTAGATAATACTGTAAATAAGATCTTGCTTTTAGAGCATCGAAGCCTAAGAAACTATAATAGCAATTATACTGATTTTATGGCACTTAGAAAAAAAGAAATTGCTGATTATAGACATCGTTATGAAATGCAACAAAAAGAGATCAAAAGACAAGAAGAAATAATTGAGCGTTTTAAAAATTTAGGTGGTTCTAAAAGAGATAGAGGCATCTCTCAATCTAGATCAAGACAAAAGCTTTTAGATAAAATGGAGAGAATTGAAAAGCCTGATTTTGACAATAATACAATGAGTATAAGATTTAGTCCAAGAATAACAAGTGGCAAGGATGTTTTAAAAGTTCAAGATCTTTCTAAAAGTTTTAATCAAAAACAAATTTTCAAAAATATAAACTTTGAAATCTTCAGATCAGATAAGGTGTGTATAATTGGAAAAAATGGCGTCGGTAAAACGACAATTTTTAAGATGATAATTGGTCAATTAAAAAAAGATTCTGGAAAGATTAAGATAGGAACTGGCGTTAATATTGGGTATTTTGACCAAGAACAAAAAAGTTTAAATAAAGAGAATACTGTAATTGAAGAAATTTGGAATGAATATCCAATGATGACTAATTTTGAAATTAGAAGCAATCTTGCTAAGCTAATGTTTTATGAAGATGATGTATTTAGATTGGTAAAAGATTTATCTGGAGGCGAGAGAGCAAGACTTAATCTGTTAAAAATCATGTTATCAAATGCCAATTTTATTTTAATGGATGAGCCTACCAATCACTTGGATATTGATAGTAAAGAAATTCTTGAAGATGCAATTTTAAATTATGATGGAACAGTACTTGTTATAAGCCATGATAGATATTTTATAAATAAAGTAGCTAATAAAATCATCCATATGAAAGAAGATGAAAGTTTTGAATATTTAGGAAATTATGATTATTTTGTCAAAAAGCAAAAGGAGCTTAATGAACAAGAAGAACAAAAGCCAACAAAGACAAAAACACAAGAGAAAAAAGAAATTAGAAAAGATAAAGACAGAAAAAGAAATATATCAAAAATAAAAAAAGAAATAAAGAAAATTGAAGATCAAATTCAAAAAAAACAAAAAGAAAAAGATAAACTTACAGAAATGACATATGAAACTTCATTTTATGAAAATAATGAAAATGTATTAAAAGTCTTTGCTGATATCCGAAAAATAGATGAAGACATAGAGTCTCTTAACGAAAAATGGCTAGAATTTTCTGAAAAATTAGAAACACTGTTGTTTGAATAAAATAAAAAGGGGGTATATTATAAGTATCCAAGGGAGGTATTATGGCTAAAGGAAAAAAAGTTTTATGGGCTATAATGGCCATATTGTGGATTATCGTACCAGCTAGCTTACTAGCTTTGGTATTGGTTTCTCCGACAGATAGACAAACGGCCTTAGACTATCTAGAAGATGAAAATATAAGAATCGCTGTGATAGTTATAAGTGCAATTTTATTGTTGACAGCAATTATTCTTATTATCGATTTAATAGTGCACAAAAATGAAAAAAGACAATATTTATTGCAATCTGAAACTGGAAATGTACTTTGTACAGAAAGCTCTTTAAAGGCAAGTATAAGATCATCAATATCTAAATTTAGCGAAGCTAATTTTGATAAGGCCAATGTAGTAATTCATAATGGCAATGACTTAAAAGCAGATGTTAAATGCAATGTTTTTGATGCAGTAGATTTTAAAACATTGGGAGCACAAATCAAAGAAGAGATAGAAAATGGTTTAAAAACTATGACAGGTTTAGAAAATGTAAATGCAAATGTAGTTTTAAATCAAGCACAAGAACAACAAAAAAGAGAAATCAGATAGGAACATTATATGGCTGAAGTAAGAAATTTAAAAAAACAAAAAAAATCATTAGAAAATACTTCTGATGTAAAGACTTTCGGCGAATATGATGTCGAAATGGAAAAAATCAAGAGAAAAGATTTAAGAAATGAGTATTTTAAAAAAGTTTTGGGTATATATAAACATAGAGTAATCGCATTATTAATAGCATTAATTACATCAATATGTTTGATAAGTCTCGGTTTTTGGAGAACATTATTAATATGGATAGTGATGCTTATCGGTTATTCAATCGGTGCTTGGTATGACAAAGACCGAACTTTTTTAAAATTTATAAGACGTTTTTTCGAAAATTAATTTTATAGGAGGTCAATATGACAGAAAGAAAAAATGAAACACAACAACATGTAAGCAAACTTACTTTTGAAGACAAAGTAGTAGCAAAAATTGCAAGAATAGCTGTAGATGACTTAGATGGAATTCTTGAAATGAAAGGTAATCTATTTGATTCAGTAGCTGGAAGATTTTCAAATGAACAATCAACAGCAGGTGTTGATGTTGAAGTTGGAGAAAAAGAAGCTGCAGTAGATCTTCAAATCATCCTTGAATATGGTAAAAGCGCTGTTCAACTTTTTGAAAGAATTAAAAAAGTTGTTCAAGAAAATATCAAGGCAATGACAGGACTTAATGTAGTTGAAGTTAATGTCAATGTTGTTGATGTTATGACAAGAAAAGAATATCAAAGAAATAAAGAAGACGATTCTGATAAATAATTTAATTTATTTTAAAGGTCCCTTTAGGGGCCTTGTTTTTTTTGCCTAAAAATTTATGTATATGGTACAATATTTAAAGGACGGGAGGCAATGATGAAAAAAGTTCTAAAAGTTATATTAGCATTTGTGCTATCAATAACCATTGGTTTTACAGGTTTTACCTTGGGGAGAAACTCTCAAGGACAATCTGAAAGTAAAGTTACTGGCGATGAAAGCGCATATATAGATAATATAAATTATTTAAAAGCTATAATAGATCAAAATTATCTTTTTGATTATAAAGATGAAGACTTAGTAAATGGCAGTTACAAGGGAATGTTTGAAGCTTTAGGAGATCCTTATACTGTATATTATAATCCTGAAGAGTTTAACAAATTAATGGAAGATACATCTGGAGAATATGCAGGTATTGGTGTTATGATTTCTGCATCACCAGAAGGTTTAATAAAAGTAATCAAAGTATTTGACAACTCTCCTGCAAAAGAAGCTGGCATACAAGAAAATGATTATATAACTAAAGTAAAAGATAAAGAATATCAAGCGACAGATATCGACAAAGCAGTATCTCAAATAAAGGGAAAAGAAGGGACATCTGTAGATATAACTTTACTTAGAGTAGATGATAATGGAGACAAAAAGGAAAGAGAGATTAAGGTTAATAGAGAAAATATCCGTGTTGAAACTGTCAAAAGTCAGATGATCGATGGAGAAGATGATCTAGGCTATATTCAAATATCAGAATTTGATGAGGTTACAACAGAAGATTTTGAAAATGCATTGGATGATCTTACAGAAAAAGGTGCAAAAGGTATAGTAATAGATTTAAGAAATAACCCCGGTGGGCTACTAGATACATGTCTTGACATAACAGACTTATTTTTGGATGAAGGAATAATAGTTTCAACTAAGGATAAAAATGGAAAAGAAGTAAAAGAAGAAAGTGATGCTGAGATGAATAATGTGGGTCTTACAGTTCTTATCAATGAAAATTCAGCTTCAGCTTCAGAGATAATGAGTGGTGCATTAAAAGATAGAAAAAGAGCAAAAATAATTGGAACTACTTCTTTTGGAAAGGGAATTGTACAAAAATTATTCCCAATTAGCACAGATGGATCAGGTGTTAAGATTACTGTAAGTGAATATTTTACACCGAATGGAACAAAAATTCATGAAAAAGGTGTTAAACCTGATATAGAAGTTGAATCAAAAATAAGTAGTGCTGATATTGGTATTGACAATTTAGAAAATGACAATCAGCTACAAAAAGCAATAGAAGTCTTAAAAGAAGAATAGGAGGAAGTATGCAACAGGGATTCGATGTTTTAGAAAAGTTCAAGTATTTTAATGAATATTTAAAGAATAAAGATTATCTAAGATTATCCGATGAAATAAGAAGAACAAATCCAGTAGATATTAAAGACTACATGCAAACATTGGATCTTAGCCAAGCTGTAATCGTCTTTAGGCTTTTGACTAAAGATGATGCAGCTGAAGTTTTTGCAGAACTTGATAGAGAAGATCAACAAAGACTTTTAGAAGGTTTTAGTGATATTGAGGTATCTACAGTAGTAAATGAATTATATTTTGACGATATGATAGATATGCTAGAAGAGATGCCTGCGACATTGGTAAAGAGAATTTTAAAAAATTCTGATGCTGATGAAAGACGAAGAATAAATATGTTTTTAAAGTTTCCAGAAGATTCTGCTGGAAGCATAATGACAACCGAATATATTGAACTGAAACCTGATATGACTGTAAAAGAGGCACTTAAGATTATCAAAGAAACTGGCATGGATAAGGTAACGGTTTATACTTGCTATGTTACAAATGAAACTAAAGTACTATTAGGTTATGTATCTCTTAGAGTGATGGTCACAAGTGATGTAGATATTAAAATTAAAGATTTGATGTATGAAGATGTAATCATGGTAAATACACATGATGATCAGGAAGATGTAGCTGCTATATTTAGAAAGTATGGTTTTACGGCTCTTCCCGTTGTAGATAATGAATTGAGACTTACAGGAATTATTACTGTAGATGATATCATGGAAGTTATGGAGATGGAAGCTACTGAAGACTTTCATAAAATGGCAGCCTTAAACCCGGAAGAAGACAGCTACATGGATACTTCAGTACTTCATTTAGCAAAAAATAGAATACCATGGCTTTTATTTTTGATGATATCAGCAGCATTTTCATCCACAATAATTCAAAGCCATCAGATGGTGATACAATCTGTGATTGCACTTAATATGTTCATACCAATGATAACAGACTCTGGAGGAAATGCTGGTAGTCAAGCTTCAACTTTGGTAATTCGTGGTATGGCCACAGGGGATATAAAATTAACAGATTGGATAAAGGTATTACTTAAAGAGCTAAAAGTATCTTTATTAGTAGGATCTGTTATGTGTTTTGTAGCGTTTTTAAAATGCATCTTATTTGACAATGTTGAAATACTCGTTGCAATAACTGTTGCATTTACCATATTTTTTACAATTATGCTTTCAAAAATGATTGGTTCAATGCTTCCAATACTAGCTAAAAAACTGAAATTTGATCCAGCCATAATGGCATCACCACTTATTACAACTATGGTTGATTCTGCTGCATTGATAGTTTATTTTAAAGTCGCTACATTAATTTTAGGTATTTAAAAACCACATCAGTAAGTTTTCTTACTAATGTGGTTTTTTATTTTAGAATAAAGGAAGAAGAATCCTTAGAATAAATACTATTGCAAGTATATAAACTAAAGCTGAAACTTCTTTAGCTCTACCAGTAAATAATTTTATTAAAGCATATGATATTATTCCAAAAGATATTCCCTCAGCAATTGAATAGCTCAAAGGCATCATAATAATGGTTATAAAAGCTGGGAAAGATTCAGTAAAATCATTAAAATTAATGTCTAATATAGGGCTCATCATAAAAAGTCCTACCATTACTAAGGCTGCTGCTGTAGCTTGTGATGGAATAATTGAAAATAGTGGAAATAATAATAGTGAAATTAAAAAGCAAACAGAAGTGCTTAATGCTGTAAGTCCAGTTCTACCACCTTCAGCAACTCCAGATGCACTTTCAACAAATGTAGTAACTGTACTTGTACCAAGAATAGCACCAAAAGTTGTACCGATGGCATCTGCAAATAAAGCCTTGCCGCTATCTTCTAATTTTCCATTTTCATCTAATAAATTTGCTTTAGCAGCCACTCCTGTTAAAGTACCTACTGTGTCGAATAAGTCTACAAATAAGAAAGTAAACATAATTGAAAACATCTCTAGCGATAAAATATTATCAAATTGTAATTTAAAACTAACTTTAGAAAGTGATGGTGGTAATTCGATAATTTTATGAGGTAGATCGGTTACGCCCGCTATTATTGCTACAATAGTAGATAAAATTATACCAAATAATAAAGCGCCTTTGACTTTTCTAGCTGATAAGACAGCCATCAAAATAAGACCAAATGCGAAAACAAAAGTTTTTGAATTTAAAAGATCTCCAAGAACTAAAGAGTTGTCGCCTACAGCAAGAATACCAGCATTTAGTAAGCCTATTTCAGCGATAAATATTCCTATTCCTACAGATACAGCCTTTTTTAAGACGACTGGAATAGCATTGAATATCGCTTCTCTTATGCCCAATAGAGATAAAATTATAAATAAAATTCCTTCTAAAAATACTGCAGTTAATGCAAATTCAAAAGATTTTCCTAATTGCATAACTACTGTATAAGTAAAAAATGCATTTAAACCCATACCTGGAGCAAGTCCAAAAGGTAAATTTGCATATAAAGCCATGATTAGAGTTGCTATGACAGCAGAAATAATTGATGCAGTAAAGACTCCACCTTTATCCATTCCCGCTTGAGAGAGTATATCCGGATTTACAGCTAGGATATAGCTCATTGTCATAAAAGTAGTAATACCTGCAATGATTTCAGTTTTGAAATCAGTACCACGCTCTTTTAAATGAAAGAGCTTTTGTGTAAGAGAATTTTGTTCCATTAATACCTCCTTGTATTTCTTACGAGATTAGTATATCACTTTTAAAATACAATTACAAAAAAATTACAATAAAAATTAAATTTCAATAACTGAGAAAAAATTCTCAGAATTATGTTTAGCATATTTATATTTACAAAATTGTAAAATATTGATAGTATAGAAAAAGGGAGTGATGAAATTAATGAGTTCGAAAAATCTCATTCAGCTGGTTATTATTATAATTGGAATTATGCTTTCTGCATTTTTCTCCTCTTCAGAGACAGCTATTACCAGCACGAGCATTTTCAAAATTAGACAATTAGAAAAAAAGAAAATTAAAAATTCAAATATTTTAAGAAAATTGGTAGATGATATCCAAACACTTATAACAACCATATTAGTAGGAAATAATATTGTAAATATTCTTACGACGACAATTGCAACCTTATTCTTTACTGACCTATTTGGTGCAAAAGGCGCAATTATATCTACTATTACAATGACTTTATTGGTATTGATTTTTGGTGAAATTACTCCAAAGACAATAGCTCAAAGCAAGAATGAAAAAATTTCTTTATTGGTTTCAAAACCAATTTATTTTTTAACTAAACTACTAAAGCCACTAGTCTTCGTTCTTTCATTTATAACAAGCGCTATAATAAAATTATTTATTGGCACAAATGATGAAGAAAAAAAAGTTACCCAAGAAGACATAAAAGCCATAGTAGGCGTTAGTGAAGAGCAAGGGGTAATTAATAATGAAGAAAGTGAAATAATTAACAATGTTTTTGACTTTGGTGACAGTGATGTTGCAGATATTATGACTCCTAGGACAAATATGGAAGCAATTTCTGCTGATATTACTAAAGAAGAATTAGATGAATTCTTAATTAATACAAATCATTCTAGAATACCAGTTTTTGGAGATAATATAGATAATATAATTGGAATTTTACATGTAAAAGATGTAATAAATCAATTTTTAAAAAATAAAGAGTTTAAAATAAGAGATATAATTAGACCAACCTATTATGCCTATGAATATATGCCAATTATAGACTTATTTAAAAATATGCAAGCAAAAAATATATCTTTAGCCATAGTAATAGACGAATATGGAGGAACAAGCGGAATAGTTGCAATAGAGGATATTGTTGAAGAGCTTGTTGGAGAAATAGATGATGAATATGATATAAACAATGACTTAATTTATAAAATATCAGATTCTGTGTATAGTGTAGATCCGACTCTTCACATAGAAGAGGTCAATGACTATTTCGATTTGAAATTAAAAGAGCTAAAGAGTGATTCTATAGGTGGATTTGTAATAGATAATCTAGATAGATTGCCAAAATCCGGAGATAAAATAATAGTGAATAATATCGAATTTATAATTGAAAAAGTCGAAAGATATAGAATAATCACTTTGAAGATGCATTTTCTAAATCAATCTTCTTAAGTATTTTATAATTTACTGACTTTGAATTGAAGATAGATTCATACAAAACAAAATCTTTAAAGTAAAAGCTGCCAGTTTTGGGCAGTTTTTTTAATTGTGTACAGTCAATTATGCAGTCTCTAGCTAGAGTTATATGATAGAGTCTATTTTTATTTTCTTTAAGTATATTTTGAGTTTTGATATTAAAAAAATCTACTATTTTATCTAATTCATAATTACTAGAAAGTCTTGCATATATCAATTTATTTTTACGAGCCCTGTCGAAAAAATCATATTGAATTATTTGCGATTTTAATTTTTTATAATCATATTCTTCCATTAGATCTTTTAAGTAAGATACTTGTTCTTTATTGACATTCGATAAAAACTTTACTGTCATGTGCAAATTACAAGTTTTAACTTTTCTTATTTTTTCAGATTTTCTAGCTATTTTTTCTTGTATATCTTCTAAAAAATTATTTATGTTATCGTCAAATCTTAGAGCGAAAAAAACTCTTTTACTATTTTTCATACCATCACCATATGATTAATACCCATTATTTAAGATATTTCTAATATTTGTTATAATAATAAAAAGGAGATAAATATGAAAGAAACAGTTTATATTACAGGACATAAACATCCTGATACAGATGCAATTGTAGCGCCTTTAGCCTATGCTCATCTTAAAAATAAGCTAGGTCATGTAAATGCAATTGCATTAAGACTTGGACATTTAAATCAAGAGACAAAATTTGTTTTAGATTATTTTGGTGTAAATCCGCCATTATTAAAAGATTCTATGAAACCACAAGTAGGCGATTTAGATTATGACAGCGCCTATAATGTAAGTTGTGATATATCAATTCAGAAAGCTTGGGAGATAATTCAGCAAAATCATCTCAATTCACTTTCAGTTACCGATCAAGAAGATAGGCTAATAGGAATTGCATCACTATCAAATCTTACAAAAAGCTATATGGAAATATGGGATGATAAAATTTTAGGAAGAGCAAAAACACCTATCGAAAATATTGTAGATGTCTTAAGTGCAAATATAGAAGTGGAAGTAGAAGATCCTAAAGCATTTACAGGGAAAATGACAGTTTTTGCAATGGACAAAGACAATCTAAGTTCAAGAGATCTAATAAAAAAGGATGATATAGTAATTCTTGCCGATAGAGCTGATGCCCAAGAATTTTCTATTGAACAGGATGTCTCTCTAATGATTTTGTCAAATGGCACAAGCTTAAATAAAAATTTATATGAAAAAGCAAGAGAGAAAAAAATTACAGTAATTAGTACAGAATATGACACTTTCATGGTCGCAAGATTATTACCACAAGCCATACCAATAGGTTATGTGATGACAAGAGAGAATTTGGTATTTTTTAGACCTGAAGATAATCTTGAAGATGTAAAGCAGGTAATGGCTGATACTCGATATAGATCATATCCAGTTGTTGATGAAAGAAATACCGTAATAGGAACTATTTCAAGATATCATCTTATTAAAAATAAGAAGAAAAATTTAATACTTGTAGATCATAATGAAAAAAATCAATCTATTTCTGACATCGATGAAGCAGAAATTATAGAAATTGTAGATCATCATAGAGTAGCAAATGTCCATACAACAGGACCAATATTTTTTAGAAATGAACCGGTTGGTTCCACATCTACAATAATTTCTGAAATGTTTTTTGAGACAGGCATTAGACCTTCAAAAGAAATAGCAGGAATTCTTTGTGCGGCAATAATTTCTGATACACTTTTATTTAGATCTCCTACAGCAACTGATGTTGACAAAAGAGTGCTAAAGAGAATGAGTAAAATTGCAGGAATTGACATAGAAGATTTTGCGATGAAGATGTTTAAGGCAGGGACCTCACTAAAAGGAAAAAAAGCAGAAGATCTCATTAATGGAGATGTAAAAATCTTTCCAATAGGCGATGAAAAAATTAGAGTTGGACAAGTTATGACAATGAATCCTGAGCAATTAGAGCCCATTAAAGAAGAACTTGTTAAGCTCATGCAAGAAAAGATTGACAAGAGAGGCGAAAGTATGTTTATGCTAATGCTTACAGATATATTCAAAGAAACTAGTGAGCTTTTAGTAGTAGGTGAACATAAAGAAAAGATGGTCGAAGCATTCGGAAGCGACTATGTAAATGGCACAATCAGTGCAAAGGGCGTATTGAGCAGAAAAAAACAAGTGATTCCAAAAATTACAGAAGCTATTATAAATAATTAACAAAAAGCTGTGCGAGATAGTTTTAACTATCAAGCATGGTTTTTATTGTGGTTTTTAAATTTAAATTGAGAAAATATTTGCAAAATACAAAAAATATGTTATGATTGAAATATAAGTAGATAGTAAGTGTTTAAAGAAAATGTTGTCAAATCGTCAAAAACAACTAAGATAAAAGTAGATCTTTAAAGTTGTGAATTAAAATTTTTGAAAAATAAGGAAATAGGAGGTATTTATGACTTTAATATTTGCTATAATTGCAATCTGTGCGATGTATACATTTTATAATGCTTATAAAATGTCAACTTATATTCACGACGAAAATAAGTTTCTAAAAGCATTAAAAATGCTTTTAATAGGCAGTCAAAATGGTCTTGGACTTTTGTATTTATCAAATAAAGCTAATAGACAAGAAATGAATTCTTCTAAATTAGAAAGCTTTAATATTTTGCGAATGAAAGCTAGGATATCTATTCTTATTGCATTGATATCAGCGTTAATTTATTTAATTATTAACTTAATTTAATTATTCTAATAAATATAAATGGGAAATTAGAGTTTTACTTAATTGCCCATTTTAAAATTATAAATATTTAAAGAAATCTTATTTTTTGAATCTAAAATTAGAAGTCAAAACTATTTAATGAGTCCATGTCAAAACCAAATATTTTTTCAGCAAGATCTGATCCTGAATCAGTGATGACCCATTTGTCATCTATTTTTTCTACATTAAATACGACATTTGTTTCAACTTTTTTTGATTTTTTGGTTGCTTCTTCCATTTTTTCAATCATTTTGTGAGCTATCTCTTCTTCATCGATATCAGGATTTGCCAATGCTTCAGAAACAAGATCAGTTATACTTGCAGATAGTAGATCATTAAAGTCATAATTTTTAATTTTTGCATTAACAACTTTCTTTTCATCTGTTCCTTCACTTTTTAAAACCTTATAATCATAATCGAGTAAGTAGTTTTTAAAAAATTTGTTTATTTCTTCAGCGCCCATATCTACATCATCAAAGGTTTCAGCATCCCCTTCAATTTCGTATTCTAAATATTCATTTGCAGTTTTTAAATCGCCTGCTTTAAAGCTTTTAAGAAATTCATCCACACAGCTTTCTGGACTTTTTGCTGAAGGTTTTGCGCATGCTGTTATTAAAATTGCAATTGCGAAAATACTTATTATTTTTAATATTCTCTTCATATTTCCTCCTTGTATAATGAACACATAGTAATTAGTGTTCTTTTTTTCTTTTTAC
>JAUNAV010000084.1 GCA_030527425.1 Tissierellia bacterium | reverse complement strand
CCCCTTCATGTTATTTACCTATATTCTAACATGTTTATGTAAAGGATTTCAAAAATCATGCTAATAAATTCCCATATTTACAACGATAAAAATAATAAATCTATTAGTTGTTACAATGATAAATATCCAAAGAAAAAGAAGTGAACTAAAATGGAAAAATTAATCAAAATATATGGTGATAAAAAAGAATATATTCGGGCTTTTTGTTCTTTAAAGAGTGATTTATCTTCCATACCCGTTTTCATTGAAAATAATAGGCCAGATTTGCAAGTTATTGCTAAGCAGGTGACTTCTGCTGATTATGAATTAACGACTTTTTTTAAGAGCACCGCTGGCATGATAATTTCTCCAGAAGTTAATTTTTATAAAAAAAGCCCCCTTTTTTGCCGAAAGTGGGTTGATGCAAATACAAAACTTGAAGCTTGTAGCCAGTTAGTGATTATTGGTTTGGATAAGGATTTTACCCAGCAACTTTTACCCTTATTAAGAACATGTAACCAAAAACAGATTGAAGTTTATTTTTTATTAGGACGAGATGTGTCTTCTTTGAGTTGGCTAATTGGTAAACAGTTTCTAAAATTAAATATACTAAGACCTAGGGGAATATTTTCACATAAAAAGTTGAAACTAATCGCACAAGAAAACAAGGATTGGCAACTTTTTGGCATTAAACGGCTTATGACGGAAAGCATTAAGCAGACGCTTGAAAAACAAGTCTGGTCTGAATTAATTTTCCATGGTCACGGTAAAGAAGATCATCTTAACTTGGCAGATTATACTTTACACGGCTTCAATCGTCAATTGGCCCCGCTTACAAAATTTGCTCCTTCATGGGGACATAAAAACCAGGCTTTTTTTAAAGATGAAGATAAGGCTATCAGAATCAGTAATTTGCGTGTTGAAAAGATATTCTTATTTTCTTGTAGTAACTTTCCCTTTGCGGATGCCCGTCTATATGATGCACGCTTCAACTTAACTTTAGATGCTATTGATGGCTGGGCGCGAAATATCGTTGCTTCAATCAGCGTTCAGTCGTTTGAGGAGCCCGAATTAGCAGAAGTACTAGCGAATGATAATATTGCTGATATAGGTAGTAGGCTTTATCAAAGCTTAGCTGATATACAACCGTTTATTTCTATTGTAAGTATAGGTTTACCCCTAAATATTCCCCCAAAAAATACAAGATTGGCGGTGACAGCTCGACTAAGTGAACAGAGCAAATTAATTTTAAGTAGGTTAGCTAATTACTTAACATCTGGAATGTTGTCAGAGAACCATCCTATCTATAAATTTGCTACTAAAATTTTAAAGGATTATACGCAATTGACTAGACGAGGAACAAGTGGACTTAGTCAAACCGACTATCAAAACTTTGAAAAAGAACTAATTAATCGACTCAATCCCTTTTCAAAGAGAATGGCGGAAATAATGTTAGCTGATCAAACGGATTGTTTATTTGAATTTGACGATTTTAGTATCTATCGTTCAACTATAGCAAAAGATAGCGTTGCTTATGAAAAGTGCGACTGTGGACGTGAAGGTATTATTTGTCATTACTTACCTGAAACTAACAATATTTTTGAACTGGAGTCTCATTACTGCTATAAGTGTGGCGATAAGCAAGTAGCGATGAGAGGAATGCCGACTGTCAATTTTACCTGCGATGAATATGATAAAGAACCATTAGTTATCCACTATCAAATAGTTGTTACTCCTAAATATAGAGGCGATATTTTTTTGGGAGTTCAGTTGCCAACTTATGTAGCCCAGTCGGTTGTTTCAAGTCCTAGATTAATTAAAGTTCGTTGCAGAAATTTAGAACCAAAAATAATTAGTGGACGTATTGTTTTTAAAAAAGAAACAGTTCTACAAAGTTATTATTTGAAGTTATTTATGGTTCAAAACGGAGGTATCGCTATTAATCGTGCCTTTTTTAATTTAATCGCTGATTAGAAGGAAGGAATTTTATGAATATTTTAGTTGCTACTACCAATTTTGGATTAGGACCGGTTTCGAAATTATATTCGATTTTACAAGAAATTTTGAAAATGAAAGATATCTCAGTAACATTTTTAGGTAATGGTTTGTCTTTAGATTTTATTAAAAGAAATTTTGGTAACAAAATAACTTATAAAATTTGTGATACTGATAATATAAATGAAACAGAACTTCTCGAAATAGCCGATTTTGAAAAATATAATTTGTTTATTAATGTGATGAATATAAACATCCCTAAGATACAGAAAAGTAAAAAAATTAAAATAAAAAGTGTG
>JAUNAV010000083.1 GCA_030527425.1 Tissierellia bacterium | reverse complement strand
TTTTTTGTCTTTGAATTTTTAATTTAAAACTACTTATTCATAATATTGTTCTAATAGTTCCTTTACATATTTAGAATTGGGTGATTTCTGAATATTTTCTGGGCTATCATATTGCTCAATTTTTCCTTCATTTATTATAAGCACTTTAGTTGCAAGCTTAAATGCTTCTTTGATATCATGTGTTACAAAAAGTATTGTAAGCTTTAAGTCTTTATGAAGTTTTATTATTTCATCTTGTAATGAACTTCTTGTAATAGCATCAACTGCACCAAATGGTTCATCCATTAAAACTATCTTAGGTTCATCGGCTAAAGATCTTGCAATACCTACTCTTTGTTGCTGGCCACCTGAAAGTTGATTTGGATATTTATCGATATAGCTTTGATCTAAATCTATTATATCAAGCCATTTTTTAGCTATTTGCCTTGACGTTTTCTTATCTTTGTGACTTAAATCATAAACATATGAAATATTTTCTCCAATTGTCAAATGTGGAAATAATACATTACCTTGTATGGCATATCCAACATTTCTTCTTAATTTTATTTCATCAATACTTGTAATATCATCACCATCAATGAAAATTTTACCGGATGTTGGTTTAATAAGAAAATTTGCCATCTTTAAAAATGTTGTTTTTCCTGAACCGCTTTGCCCTATTATAGTTACGAATTCATATCTATCAATATCAATATTGATATCCTTAAGTGCATACTTATTTTGATACTTTTTATTTATTGCTTCATACTTTATAAAAGACATTCTCACTCCTTTAATAATTTATTTTCTTCTAAAAACTCTCTTGCAACTGCTTCTGGTGATTTCTTTTGAGTTTCAACCTTATAATTCATTTTTGCCATCATTTCATCATCAATTTTATTATTTAAACTTAAGAGAATTTCTTTTAATTCTGGATGTTTTTTGATAATGTCATTTCTTACAACATTAATGCATTTATAAGATGGATAGAAATTTTTATCATCTTTTAATACTTTAACATCTGATTCTTCTAGTTGTCCATCAGTTGTAAATATTACCATGCAATCTACCTTTTTTGAATTTATTGCATCATATTTTAGACCAATGTCTAAATCAACAGTTTTCTTAAAATTAAAATCATAAGCTTTTTTGAGCTTCTCATATCCATCTTCGCGTTCAAAAAAGTCATATTCAGCTGCAAAAGTTAGCTTATTAGAAATTTTAGCTAGATCAGAAAAAGTGTTAATATCATATTTTTTTGCCAAGTCATTTCTTATGGCAAGCGAATAAGTATTATTGAATCCATACTCTCCAATCCAATCAAAATCATATTTTTCTTTATACTCATCTTTTAACTCTTTTAGCATACTATTATCAAAAAATCCATCTTTTTTTAGTACTTGATTCCAACCTGTAGCAGTATATTCAGGGTACAAATCAAATTCTCCACTTTCCATAGCAGGTTGTATATTGCTCGTTCCTCCACCGACTCCTTGAGTTAATTCAACATTTAAATCTGTTTTATTTTCAACTAAAATCTTTAACATCTCTCCCATTATATATTGTTCAGTCATTGGTTTTGTTGCAATTTTAACTTTTGTATCCTTCGCATTAAACAAACTAAATATTAAGACTATAATTGCTAACAATACAATTATTATAATTGGCTTTTTGTTTTTTAGTTTTTTTCTTTTAAGAATGAATTTTTCAATTCTTTCAAGTATAAAATCAATCAACAAAGCAAGCATTGCAATAATTAAACTACCTGTTATAGTCATTGCTGTATTATTAGTAGTTATTCCTCGGTATATTGCAACACCAAGCCCACCAGCTCCTATAAATGAAGCTATACCAGTTAATGCAATTGTCATAGTTGCCATATTTTTAATAGCGCTCATAATAACAGGAAAAGCCAGAGGTAATTTTATTTTTGTCAAAGTTTGAAATTCCGTACTCCCCATTCCTTTTGATGCTTCAATGAGCTTTTCGTCAATATTTTTTATGCCTGTATAAGTGCTTCTAACCATCGGTAATAGAGCATAAATACTTAAAGCAATAATTGCCGTCGTATTTCCTATTCCCGATAAAGGTATTAAAAAACCAAGCATCGATATAGATGGAATAGTGTATATAAAATTAATAATGCTAAGAATAGTCTTAGAACTTTTGTCATACTGAGAAATTATAATTCCTATTAACAATCCCAAAATTATCGATATAATAATTGAAATCCCTGAAATTGTTAGATGTTCGATCAATAAATTAATATAGAAATTAGTATTTTGAGTTAATTGTTCTATTATTTTTTCCATAATCATCCTTTCTAT
>JAUNAV010000082.1 GCA_030527425.1 Tissierellia bacterium | reverse complement strand
CTTTGAGGATCAATTCTTTTTATGTAATCTCTAAAAAGTACAGCTTCATATCGGCTTACTGCACATAAAAATATACTTCTTTCTTCACCAGAATAAAGTCCTTTGCCACACATTATTGTCGCCGATCGATTTAAATCTTTTTTTATAAATTCACCAATTTCCTTAGGCTTTTTGGTTATTATTGTAAAGTATTTCACCTTGTTTATACTCTCTATTACCCCATCTACTAAAAATCCTTTGATAAATAGACCAAGCGATGATAAAAGCCCTGTTGTAAATCCGAATATTGGAATTGTAAGAAGTGTAAATATGCTGTCGCATACCAAAAGACAGGTTCCAATATTAAATGATGTATATTTTTTAATAATCATCGCTATAATATCTGTTCCGCCAGATGAAGCTTGAATATTAAAAAGTATTGCAGATCCCACAGACTGTAGAATAACTGCAATTATAAGTTCCAAAAATGGCTCATTTGTAAGCGGATGATCTATTGGATAAAGATATTCAAAAAGACTTATAGTTAGAGAATTTACAACTGAAACATATGCCGTCTTTAAAAGAAATTTCTTTCCAAATATGAAAAAACCGACTACGACCAATAAAAGATTTAAAAAAAGATTAATACTACCTGCAGAAAAAGGCAAGTAAGGCTTAAAAATTACAGACATACCTGAAACGCCACCGATTACAAAATTGTTGGGATATTTAAAAAATGAAATACCCATGGCAATTAAAATCGATGCTATATTCATGTAAAGAAATTCTCTTCTTGTGCTAATTGGCTCATGAAGTCTCTGTTTATTTCTTCTGTAGCTTTTATAATCACTAATCTTTTTTCGAATTTGTTTTAATTCTTTGTAATTTTGTTTAGACTCATCATTATCCATTTTTCATTCCATTTTTTGGCAAATGCCTTTAATTATTTACATTATACCCCCTAAATAAAGTTTTCAATTATAAAATATATTAAATACTTTATTTTTAATCTACCAAGAGTTTTCAAATACACAAAAAACCTCTTCATCTGTCATCGCTATTGGATTTGCTTTGTACAAATCAGGCATGGTGTAGCGTGCATTTTTAGTGAATTTTAAGAATTCTTCTTTTCTTATGCCATAGTCTTTCATTTTTAATTTATCCATTTTTGTCGCTTTTATCAATTTATCTAGACCAATTATGAAATCACTGGGATCATTTCCCTTTTCTCCCATAATTTTTGCCAATTGTTTGAATTCCTCTTTCTTTACACCTTTTTCTATTAAAAATGAGAAAAATGCTTTTGATATCATTATTATTCCTGCTGCATGTTCTAAATTTTCATGATATGCACTCATCGCATGCTCCATCGCATGTTCTATAATAGGATCTGTTACTTGCATTGAAATGCCTGCAATAGTCGATGCATATGCTAATTTTTCAACCGCTTTAATATCATTTGGATTTTCTAGTACCTTTATAAAATTATGATAGATCAATTCTACTGCTTTTAAAGAAAGACTCTCTGATAATATATTTTTATCTTTTGATATTATGACTTCTATATTGTGAAAGAGTGCATCAAATGTTTGATAAATTCTATATTTTTTTGGAACCGTTAACATAAAAGTGGGATCTATTATGGCAATTTTTGGAAAAATATCCATAAATCCAAATCCTATTTTTTCATTTAAATCTTTATTTGTAACAACAGCCCATGGATTTACCTCGCTTCCTGTGCCACTAGTTGTTGGAATTGTAATGACATCGATGCCTTTGTGTTTATAATCTTTTTCTTTTCCACTGCCACCTTTTATATAATCCCAAACTTCTCCATCATTTTTTGCCATAAATGCGCTAATTTTTGCTGCATCAAGTGCAGAACCTCCTCCTGCTGCAATGACTAGATCAGAATTAAATGCTTTTATTTTTTGAGTTATATCCATTACATTTTCTACATCGGGATTTTCTTTGACTTCATTTAGTAATATATAGTCAATATTCTTTTCTTCTAAGATCTTAGTTATCTTTTTCTTTGCACCACAAATTTCAAGTGCATTCGACTTATTAGAAATTATCGCCACTCGCTTTTTTCTAATCTCTTTTAATTTTTCTATGCTTCCCACGCCAAAATAAATTTTTGTGGGAATATCAAATGTAAATTTCATATCATCACCATTTTAATTTTATCATATGATGAATTTTTCGTCTTTTTTCATATGCCATTTTTTAGACTCAATATACTAAAATTCTTATAGTATAATTCAAGCCTATAAAAATACAGAGTGATTCGTCCTAATTTTATTAATCAAAAATATGTAGTCCTTTAAATTTATATGAAATTAAAGAAAATGAACATGTGCTTG
>JAUNAV010000027.1 GCA_030527425.1 Tissierellia bacterium | reverse complement strand
TCAACTGCATCTCGTGCTAAGGCTTTAAATAATATTGTAAAAATAATTGATTCTCTAGATTTTAAAACAGAGGATGGAAAAGATATTTTGGCAGATGTCTATATGTATTTGATTGGTCAATTTGCAGCAAATGCTGGTAAAAAAGGTGGAGAGTTCTACACACCTCATGAAGTTAGTAAAATTTTAGCAAAGATTGTAACTTTAGGATTACCAGATGATACTGAGGATTTTTCGGTCTATGACCCTGCCATGGGTTCAGGTTCTCTTCTTTTGACAGTCGGTCTTGAGGTCCCAAATGGAGACAAAGAAGGGGTTGTAACTTATTATGGACAAGAGCTAAATACATCTACCTATAATATGGCCAGAATGAATCTAATGATGAATAATGTTTCATATGATAATATGAATCTTCATAACTCAGATACATTAGAGGAAGATTGGCCAGATGGACCGGATAAGGATGGTATAAATAGACCAAGATCTTTTGATGCCGTTGTTGCAAATCCTCCTTATTCAGCAAAATGGGACAATAATGACACAAAATTAAAAGATCCAAGATTTTCTGAATATGGTAAACTTGCGCCCAAAACTAAGGCAGATTATGCTTTTGTTGAGCATTCAATTTTCCATTTAAATAATGATGGAACAATGGCCATAGTCCTTCCTCATGGTGTGCTTTTTAGAGGTGCGGCTGAACTTCAGATAAGAAAAACATTGATTGAGAAAAACTACATTGATGCAGTAATAGGACTACCTGCAAATCTATTTTTTGGAACTTCAATTCCTACAATAATAATGGTGTTAAAGAAAAATAAGACCGATAGAAATATTCTTTTCATTGATGCAAGTAACGAATTTTCAAAAGGTAAAAACCAAAATACATTGACAGATGAGCAAGTTGAAAAGATCGTAAAGACATATGAAAAAAGAGAAGATGTTGAAAAATACGCTCATGTTGCAAGTTTTGATGAAATAAAAGAAAATGACTTTAATTTAAATATTCCAAGATATGTAGATACTTTTGAAGAAGAAGAGCCGATAGATCTAAAAGAGACTATGGAAAAAATCAAAAAAGATGATGAAGAAATAGAAAAATTAAAAGAAGAAATAAATTCAATGTTAAAAGAATTAGGAGTTGAACAGACACTTTAAAATAGATATTGAATATACTTTTTAAAATAACAGTTTATTCCTTGACTATAGTTAAAAGTAAATGTATAATTAAATTAGAGATCAAGCCCTTGCCATACGTGGCGGGGCCTTTTTTATGGGGGTAATTCTAATGAAAGTTCATAATAAGCCATTTAGAAGTTTTGAAAATCAAGTAAATATTTTAAAATCGAGAAATTTAAAATTTAAGGATGATGAAAAGGCTCAATATATTTTATCGCAGATAAATTATTACACTTTGATAAATGGATATAAGAATATTTTTCTAGACAAAGAAGCTGATTGTGAAAGATACAGGGATAAGACGACTTTTGAGGAGATTTATGCTCTTCATGAATTAGACCGTGAATTAAAAATGGTATTATTAAAACATCTTTTGAGATTTGAAAAGGTGATTAAGACTTCATGTGCCTATCATTTTTCTCAATTTTATGATGGCATCTATCCATATCTTCAAATTGAAAATTATTCAAATAATAAGTATAAATTAAAGAATGTCTTAAAAAATATTTCTACACTATCTAATATAATAAATAATGAAGTAAGACACATAAATGGCAAAAAACAGATAAAACATTATGTAAATAGATATGAAGATATACCATTATGGGTACTTGTAAATTGCATGACTTTTGGGAATATGTCATATTTTTATAGTTCTCTAAAAGAAGATTTGCAAAATGAAATAGCGAAAGACTTTGGATTTAGATTTAAATACAATTATAAAAGCTATGAAAAGATAGGAAACACTGAACTAATTGAAATTCTTAAGCTTTCTAATTATTTTAGAAATATATGTGCCCATGATGAAGTATTATTCTCATTTAAGTTAAAAAAGTCTGGACAAACTGCAATTTTTAGAAAGTTTTTTACTCATAAGTATAAGGGCAAAAATCTTTTTGATTTGATATTGGTTTTAAAATTAGTTTTAGACAAAGAGGACTATAGGAATTTGATAGAATCAATAGAAAAGATTAAATCAGATTTTAAAGACAAATTTAAAAGCATAAGCATAGATGAAATCTTTAAAGTAGCAGGCTTTTATGAACAAGATTTAAACAATTTAATATAGAAATAAAATACAGATATTTTTAAAAATAGGTATTAAGTATTTAATTGATCACACAACCTCTTTACTATACAAAAGTAAAGAGGTCTTTTAATAAAAATCCCTCTTTAGCATTTAACTTAAGAAAATCTACATTAAAAGTAGAGAATTTCCAGTAAAATTAAACTATCACTTTAATATCAGGATTTTCTAATTGAATTTCTTCAATTATCTTATCCTGGACTTGTTTATCCATTATCATACAATTAAAATTTTCTAATTTAGCAAATCTTTTAAAAGAAGTTTGACCTATTTTACTGCTATCAATTAACATGACTTTATAATCTGATACTTTTAAAAGATTTATTTTCCAGTCGCTTTCACTTAAATTTGGCGTAAAAAATCCCTTTTTGACATCAAATGATTCAGCAGACATAAAACATTTGTCGATATATATATCTTTTATTTGGTTGATGGCAGATGAGCCATAGCAACAATTTAATTTTTTTTCTATTTTTCCACCAGCAAAGAAAATATCAAAATTAGTGTGATTATCCAAATAGACAGCTATCTGCAAGTCATTGGTTAGTATAGTCAAATTTTTTTTATCTACTAGCTCTTTGGCAAATCTAAACGTCGTGCTACCTGCATCGATAGCTATAGTGCTATTATCATCAACCAAGGTGGCGGCTTTTTTACCGATTTCTATTTTTTTATCTTGATTTTTAGCAGTTTTTGCTCGTAAATTTTCACCGATATTGATCTCTCTTTTTTTAAAAGGAATAGCTCCACCATGTGTTCTTCTAAGTAACTCTTTGTTCTCTAAATATTTTAAGTCATTTCTTATAGTGGCTGGTGAGAAGGAGAGTTCTTTTACCAATTGATCTACTGTAACTCTTTGTTGTTTATTAACTAATTCTATTATTTTTCTTCTTCTTTCTTCTATGAAAAGATCATTGTTTTTCATAATACACCTCGTTAATATATTATATCAAGCTTATATAACTTTGTCTAATCAATAACAAACACTATCAAAACGATAAAAAACAATAATAAAAAATAGATTAAAGTTGACAAACAATAATTTATATCATAAAATGATAATAAATAATAATCAAGGAGGGCGTTATGCTTAATATCAACAGAAAATTAGAAGAGCTTGAGGCTGAAGGAAAAAGTATTAAACTTGCTTTAATAGGAGCAGGCCAAATGGGAAATGGCATGGTAAGCCAAATTTCTTTAATGAAGGGCATGGACTGCAAGATGATTGTGGATATTAACACTGAATCTGCAAAAAAAGCTTTTTTAGATGCAAAAATTGAAAACATTTCTTACTGTGAAAGTTTAGAACAATGCAATGAATCTCTTAAAAATGGAAAATTTGTTTACACCAATGATTTTATGAATGCGTGCAAAGCAGAAGACATTGATGTAGTAGTGGATGCGACAGGAAGTATTACTATTGGAGCTGAAATTGCTCTTAATTCTATACTAAATAAAAAACATATTGTCATGTTAAATGCTGAAACTGATTGTGTAGTTGGACCTATTTTAAATAAACTTGCAAAAGATAGTGGTGTTGTATTTACAGGTTCTGCAGGTGATGAACCGGGTGCTGTTATGGAATTATATGATTTTGCAACCGCTATGGGTATGGATGTTAAAGTCATTGGCAAAGGAAAGAATAATCCATTAGATCTTGAATGCAATCCTGATACTGTAAGAGAAGATGCTTTAAGCAGGGGAGCAAATCCTCATATGATCGCTTCTTTTAAAGAAGGTACAAAGACAATGGTTGAAATGGCTTTGATGTGCAACGCAACAGGATTTAAACCGGATATAAGAGGAGCGCATGGAATTGACTCAGACATTAAAGAGATAACTAAAAAATTATCTTTAAAATCTGAGGGTGGAGTTTTGAATAATTATGGCACTGTTGAGTATGTAAATGGTATTGCTCCTGGTGTTTTTGTAATATTTTCTTCTGAATTAAAATCAGTTAATGATGAATTAAAATATTTAAGTATGGGAGATGGACCTAATTATGTTTTGTATAGACCATATCATTTGACATCACTAGAGACACCTCTATCTGTTGCAAGAGCTGTAATATACAATGAGCCAACCATCGTTGCAAAAGAGGGCCTTGTAGCTGAGGTAATAACTGTAGCTAAAAAAGATATGAAAAAAGGTGAAATGATGGATGGATATGGCGGATTTACTTGCTATGGAACCATTGAAGAATATGAAAAAGCTAAGGAAATGAAAGCAGTACCAATAGGTTTAATTGATAAGAATACAAAATTATTAAAAGATGTTAAAAAAGGCGAGATTATAACTTATGATATGGTTGAAATTGACACTTCAACAACATTATATCATCTAAGAAAATTACAAGAAAAAATATTTGGTTAATTAAAAAGAGGAGATTTTTATGGATTTACTATCTAATTTTGCTGAGCACTTTATAGGTGTATTTAAAGCTGGAGGAGAAACTTTTATGGGCTATGTGACAGGGATTATTCCCTTGTTAATATGCCTTATGACTTTTGTAACTGCTATAGTAAAATTTATCGGAGAAGAGAGAGTCGATAAATTTATGAATAAAATAACAAATAATGTAATAACAAGATACACAATTTTTCCAGTTGTTGCTGTATTTATATTAGCAAATCCAATGTGTTATTCATTTATTAGATTTGTTCGCGAAAGATATAAACCAGCCGTATATGATGCAGTAGTAAGCTTTGTGCATCCTATAACAGGATTATTTCCTCATGCAAATGGTGGAGAATTATTTGTTTATCTTGGAATAGCTGAAGGTTTTAATAAATTGGGAATATCCACAGGTTCATTGGCTATAAGATATTTAATTGCTGGTGTAGTTGTAATTTTTATAAGAGGAATTATAACTGAAAGGCTTACAATGTACATGGCAAAAAGACAGGGTGTAAATTTTGACGAAATAGAAAATAGAGGAGATTGATTATGAGTAAATTTAAAACAATAAAAATAACCAAGGGGTCTGGTGGATTTGGTGGGCCTTTGATTTTAACCCCTGATGAGACAAAAAAATATGTAATTTCAGTAACTGGTGGAGGAATACATCCTGTAGCACAAGCTATCGCAGACAAATCCGGAGCAATTGCTGTTGATCAATTTAAAAATCCAGTTGATAAGAAGGAAACCTTCTGTGCGGTTATAGATTGTGGCGGAAATGCCAGGGTTGGAACATATCCAAAGCTAAAAATACCAACTGTTGATATAAAAGTACAAGGACCTGCAGGACCACTTGCAAAATTTATAACGGAAGATATTTTTGTTTCAGCTGTAAAAGTTAATAATATAGAGGTATTAGAAGATGGAGAAAATGCTGAAAAAAACACGGCTGAAGTGGATCAAAATGCAACAAAACAAGAGTATTTAAAAAGAAAAAAAGAGCTTGAAAATGAATTTAAAGAAAAGAAAGAACAAGAAGTGAGCTCTAAAAATCCCATTTTAAAAGTTATTGATAAAGTTGGAAGAGCTGCAGGAGAATTTACAGCTGTATTTTATCAATCGGGAAGAGAAACTTTAGAAAATGTAATTAGAAATATTTTGCCATTTATGGCTTTCATTGCAACTATAGTTGGTATTATCAACTATACAGGAATTGGAGATTTGATAGCAAAGGCATTGGTGCCTCTTTCAGGAAATATTATCGGACTTTTGGCAATAGGACTTATTGTAGGATTGCCATTTTTATCCCCACTACTTGCTCCAGGAGCTGTAATGGCAGCTATTGTTGGTACTTTAATAGGTCAACAAATAGGAAATGGAAATATTGATCCATCCTTTGCGCTTCCAGCTTTATTTGCCATAAATGGACAAGTAGGTTGTGATTTTATTCCAGTGGGTTTAACACTTGGAGAGGCCGATCCTGAGACTGTTACAGTTGGAGTGCCTTCAGTCTTATTTTCAAGGATTATAACCTCACCGATTGGAGTATTAGTAGGATTTTTATTCTCCATTGGATTATAAGGAGTTAGTATGAAATTTGAATTTGCAGCTCTTACAAAAAAGGGCGAAATTAAAAAATTTGAAAGACAATTAGATAAACTCAAAGATGACGAAGTCCTTTTAAAACAAATGGCTTGTAATATTTGCACGACTGATTATCAACAATGGCAAGGAAAAAGAGAGCATCAAGGCTATCCAATGGCTGGAGGACATGAAGCTTCTGCAGTAGTTGTTGAAGTAGGAGATAAGGTAAAATCTTTTATACCAGGTGATCATGTAGCTATAATATATGATTATTGTGGAGAATGCGATAGCTGCAAGAGTGGTTATATTACTAATTGTGAAAATATTAAACAGTTTGGAAAGAATTATTCAAAAGAATTCTATGGAATTTTTGGATTTTCAAATTATTTTAAGAGAAAATCTAAGTCTTTAGTAAAGATTGATAAGAAATTAGATTTTTCAGAGGCTGCTTTTGTTGAACCACTTTCTTCTGTAATTTCAGGCATAGAGAAATTAAATCCCTTTTACAATGAAACCATCGTAGTAATTGGTTCTGGAACAATGGGCATTTTAAATGCGCAAGTTGCTAAAGCATATGGCTTTAATGTCATATTAAGTGGAACAAATGAAAAGAAAAATATCATAGCATCACAAATGGGCCTTACAGTCATAAATCCTAAAGAAGATGATGTAGTAAAAAAGGTTAAAGATCTAAATAATGGAAAATTAGCAGATTCTGTAATTGTAGCGGCAGGAAGTAGTTCTGCCAATAAACAAGCTTTAGAAATAAGCAAAAATTATGATGCAAAAATCTTATTTTATGCAGCAGGCTATCCAAAACCAGAACTTGATATTGATTCAAATGATATTCACTACAGAAGATTAAATCTAGTTGGAGCTTATGGTTCAAAACTTTATGATTTTAATAAGGCGAGTAATTTACTATCTTCTGGAAAGATAGATGTCTCAAAATTGGTGGAACAAAAATATGATTTTTCAGACATAGATGAAGCTTTTAAAAAAGCTAGTCAAAAAAATAGCTTTAGAGTAAGTGTGATTTTAAATAAGGAGTAATATGAAAAATTGTTTAATTTTAGCTGATCTATATATAAATCATGAAATGATGAAAGATGGCTTTAAAAAATTAGAAGATGAAGGATATGAGTTGGTAATAAAAGATTGGTATCATGACAATCTACAAGCGCTTCAAGATGATAATATTAAACTAGAACATGAGGGAAGCGAAGCGGTTGAGCTGCCTGAAGAATTTTTGGAAAACTTGGATCAATATGAGATAATCATCACTCAATTTGCACCTATTGGCAAAAAAGTCATAGATATGGCGAAAAACCTTAAAATTTTAGGTGTATTAAGAGCAGGAACTGAGAATGTTTGTGTTAAATATGCCCAAAGCAAAGGAATTAAGGTCTTTAATACAATGGGCAGAAGCAATATTTCAGTATCTGAATTTACAATCGGTATGATTCTACAAGAAAGTAGAAATATAGCAAGAGCCAATAAAAGCTTAAAAGAAGGTATTTGGAGAAAGAATTTTCCAAATGGGACTTTGCCATTATCGATTAAATCCTCAACTATTGGGCTCATTGGTTTTGGATCAATTGGAAAAGAGGTAGCAAAGAGGCTTCAGGTTTTTGGCTGCAATATAATAGTATATGATAAATATCAAAAAGAATTTGATGGATTTAAAAATGTTGAAAAGGATTATTTATTAGAGCATTCAGATATCATATCAATGCATGCAAGATTAACTGAAGAAACAAAGAATTTAATAGATTACAAAGATTTTGATAAAATGAAATCTTCAGCCATAGTTATAAATACTGCTCGCAGTGGCCTTATAAATGAAGAAGCTTTAATTGATGCTTTAAAAGAGAAAAAGATAGCATCAGCTGCTGTCGATGTATTTGATGTTGAACCTTTACCTAAAGAACATCCTTTTACTAAATTAGACAATATAACTATTACTAGCCATATAGCTGGTTCAACATTGGATAATTTTAAAGATTCTCCGTTGATCTTGGTAGAGGATATATTAAAAGCTATTTATGAATAAAATTTTAATAACAATACTTGTAATTATCTGCATATTACAGATATTATCTAGGTATTATCAAGTTAATTATTATAATAGAACTTTAAAAAATCTATATAGTAAGTACAAAAGTGGATATCTTGGTACAGGAATCGACAAAACTAGATTTAAAGCAAGAAATATAGTAGTTCTTTTAATTGACAAAGAAGATAAAATACTGGAGATGAAGGTATTAAGTGGAATGAGTGCCTTTTCTAGATTTAAAGATTTAAATAA
This sequence comes from Tissierellia bacterium, assembly GCA_030527425.1. Taxonomy (GTDB): domain Bacteria; phylum Bacillota; class Clostridia; order Tissierellales; family Peptoniphilaceae; genus JAUNAV01. The sequence goes on along the minus strand of JAUNAV010000027.1, from coordinate 12,612 downwards.
TCTAATCGGAATGAGATTTGATTGTATATTTAACACTAAAGAGTATAAAAAATATAAAAAATCTATAGATATTGCTTACGAGCAAATTCAAATGCAAAGGAGAAAAAATGAAATTTAGAGCAAAAATCACTGAAATCGGACCTTTAGCTAATGATTTTAAAGATGCCAATATATATATTATTTTTAATGAAGATGTCCCTGAAGAACTAAAGGAATTTGCAATTCTTCATGAAAAAGTAGAACTTAAAGAAGATATTGCAGTGGGGGATTGTTTGAAAATAGGAAGTAGCAAGGTCAAAATCACAGCTGTTGGAACAGAAGTGAATAAGACTTTAATTGAATTGGGTCATTTGACTTTAAAATTAGATGGAGAAAATGAACCAGAATTGCCAGGTACATGCCATGCAGAAAATAAAGATATTGATTTTCAAGTTGGCGATTATATAGAGATAGGATAGAGAATGTATTTACTAAAAAATTTATTAGAAGAGGCTAAAAAAGCAAACTGCGCCATCCCATCGTGCAATTTCATAGACTTTTTAACAGCAAAAAGCTATCTTAGAGTAGCAGAAAAAAGAAAATTACCATTGATATTATCTTTTGCCCAAGCACATCAAGAGTATTTAGACTTTGATGAAGCGGTTTTAATAGGAAAATATATTAAAAGCATTGCAAATGTGCCAGTAAATCTCCATTTAGATCATGGGGAAGACTTTGAAACTATCAAAAAGGCGGTAGACAATGGATTTGATTCTGTAATGATCGATGCTTCCATGAAAAGTTTTGATGAAAATGTCAAGTTAACAAGAAAAGTTGTAGAATATGCACATGGTAAAAATGTTGCAGTTGAAGCGGAATTGGGACATGTGGGTACAGGAATAACCTATAGTTCCAATTCAGATAATATTTATACGGAACCTAATGAAGCAAAGATTTTTGTAGAAAAGACAGAGGTTGATGCGCTTGCTGTTTCTATAGGCACTGCACATGGAAAATATAAAGGAGAGCCTAAGATAAGCTTTGATGTTTTAGAAAAAATCAACAATGAAATAGATACTCCACTAGTGCTTCATGGAGGCTCATCATCAGGAGATGAAAATCTTAGAAATTGTGTTATAAAAGGCATAACAAAAGTCAATATATACACTGATTTCGTGACAGAAGCTGTAAGAAATCTAGAAAATACAGATGATTATTTTAAGCTAAAAGAAGAAATGAAAACAAATGTAGAAAAAGTACTAGATCATTATTATGATGTGTTTTTAACAGATAGGATTAGCAAATGAAACTCTTCAAAAAAACCTTAAAAGTAAACTCAAAAGGCGAAAAGCCTACTTATATTAACATAACAGGAGAAGTAAAAGATGCTATAAAAGAAAGTGAAATCAATGAAGGCATTCTCCATGTCATAAGTCCTCATACTACTTGTGCTGTATTTTTTGAGGAATTTGTTCATGATATCGATGACAGGGGAGATGAATATTTGCAATTAGATTTAAATGATGTACTAGAAAGAATAATCCCCAAAAATACTAGAATTGGTCAATACAATTATCCAGGAGAAAAACATTATGAGGCTGTTGAAAGCTGGCCCAATGCTAGCTCCTATTTGCCAAATGGTGACAGAAGCGCACTTTTAAATTGCGATGCACATCTTAAAGCAAGCTTACTTGGATCATCAGAAACATTTGAAATAACCAAAAACACCCTTGGAGTAGGAAGCACTGGATATGTCTATTTTGTAGACTTTGACACAACTAGAAAAAGAGAAAGAAATGTAAAATTGGTATTGATTGGAGAATAAAATGAGAAGATTAAAAACACCATTTTTGATTGTAAATCCCAAAGCATATATCTACGGCAAAGAATCACTGGAACTTGCGAAAATATGTGAAGCATTTACAAAAGAGTACAATATAGACATTATTTTTACAGCGCAAGCTTGTGATTTGCGAATGATACGAAAAGAGTGCAAAAATATTTTTCTAACAGCCGGCCACATGGATGCCCTAAAACCAGGAAGAGGCATGGGATATATCCTTCCAGAAGGTTTAAAAGATGCTGGAATTGATGCAGTTGTGCTAAATCATGCTGAGCACAAATTAAACACCAATACCCTTGTTGAAACCTTAAAAAGGGCAAAAGAGCTTGAAATTTTAACTATAGTATGCGCTGACACTAAAGAAGAATGTAAAATGATAGCGAATTTAAAACCAGATGTCATGATTTTAGAACCTACAAGCGGCATTGGCACGGGACAAATAAGCGATGATGAATATATTAAAGAGACGACAGAAGTCGTTAGAAATGTATGTAAAGATATTCAAATCATCCAAGCTGCAGGCGTAAAAAGTGGCGATGATGTCTACAAAGTCCTTAAAATGGGAGCTGATGGCTCCGGAGGAACGAGTGGAATTTTAAAGGCGGACTCTCCCAAAGAAAAAATTAGAGAAATGCTTGAAGCGATAAAAAGATTTAAAGACGAAAGATAATATAAAAAGCCTAAAAAATAAGGGAATCGCATAAAATTATGCTAATGCCAGAGCTAGTAATTACGCTAACTCTGGTATTTTTTTGTCTATTTTTATGCAGAAAGTTGAATTTTAATTTTAAATTAATCTAATATATTCTATTGGTATTAAATATCCTAATTTTTCTTTTAATCATCTTCCAAGATTATAAAGAAAAGCATTCTAAAAAGTTAAGTTTAAAAAAATTTATTCAGTGGATGATGCAAAAGCCCAAAATAAAAATATGAAAAACAACAAAAAAATTGTATCATTAGCTAATTATACATTAGTCAATGATACAATTCAACTAAAAATGTAGTCTAATACCAAAATTAAAATACAAGTTAATGAAAATAAGGTTTGTAAAAAATATAATCGAAAGGGTGAATTTAACTAGATAAAAAATTCTATTCACATTTAAAAAGATCGCCCAAGTTAAATCAATGACAATGCTTGAAATATTGAAATTTTGTTATAAAGAATTAATATTTACATCAAGAGAAAAGAAAATAAAAAAATGATGTTTAGAATAAAATTAATTACTCAGAAACATCACTTTTAGATTATTAATATATAATTTTAATCAAAAACAAAAACTAGTATATATTCATTTTACTTTAGACGTATAATAAGTCAACTAAAATTTTCAAAATAAAATCAAGATGAAGTAAATTAAATATAATTGGGCCTTGTTCTAAAACCTTTCATATTTTTAAACTTTGAAATATCAGTCATCATCTCAAGCACGCCCTTGTAATTTCCATCATCATCATAGATGGCTTTGTAATTCATATATAGAAATTTATCGGGCAACTCAAGCCAAAATTCGGCCTCTTTTTGTCTTTTAGCTCTGAAATTTTTAATTATTTCTTTAACCAAAGGGACAGATTTTCGAGGATGGCAATTGTATACATTTCGACCTATGACATTTTTGCTTCTTGTAAAAATTCTCTCTTTTGTATCGGTATAAAAACGCACGATGTCATTTTCATCAACATAGGTTAGATCAACAGGCATATTTCTAAAAATCAAATTTATTTGATCCAATGTGAGTTTGCCATTTCTGACATCTAAAATGCCAGAGGATCCATCAGTATATTTATTTATCACTTCAAGAATCTCATTTTTAAAATCATCATCAGAAAAATTTTTTATATTCTCTTTTTCTAACTCATCATTTTTGTAACCATCAATCTTAAAAAATCCAATCTCCACATCACCGGCTTTCATTTCTTCAAATTCTTTATCAGAAATCAATTTTAAAGAAGTTGGGTAGAGAATGATCTCTTCTTTATTTACAAGATCCTCTACATCACAACAAAAACTTTCAAGTTTATCTACAAAGATCTTTTCGCTATTTTGATCTTCATTTTCTAAAATTTTTCTCATTTTGCTTGTCTCATTTAAAACATAATCATCAAGTGTCCACATGGTCGTTGTGGGCCTATCAAATCCCTTAGTTTCAAGAATTGGATACAGTTGATTTTGCTTTCTTTTCATATGCTTCTCATATCCACAAAAGCCATCAAAGACTTCAAAGTATTTATTTTTTATAAACTTTTCTTTACTTAATTGTCTAAGCCTAGAAATTAAATTTTTTATCACTTTATTTTCGTCTAAGTATTTTGAGATCGGATGATCTTTGTCTAAATTTAAAATAGAATGGTCAAACATACCATCAAAAAGAGCCAAAAGTAAAGAGAGATCCTCCTTTTTGCATTGATTTTCATCAAAAGATTTTAAATTCTGTTCAATATATGCAAATTCATAGGGCTTAATCGAATTATATCTATCTTTTAAAGTAAGATTTCCTGCAAAGACAGAAATTTTCCCAGCCTCAACAGCATTTTTCACCTTAAAAATAAACTCCATTTTCTCCTTGTCAATATTTTCTATATTCATAAAAACTCCTTAAATAATACTCTGATTTTAATTATCGCTATCATCATCTTTTCTAATTTAATTATAACAATAAAAAGCAGTTTTGTTTGTCACATAGGTGACAAAGCGAGAAAAAGCAGAAGCTAAATTTCTGTAATTTAAAAGCCCTGGAATAAATCCAGGGACATAAAATTTAAAAAAATGCATTTATAATTAAAATTGTAATAAATCCAGTCGCCCAAGCTATAGTCGATATAATTGAATAGCCTTTTAATTGTTCTTTTGCATTTTCAATACCTATTGTTTTGTTTACAACCCAGAAAAATGAGTCGTTGAAATAAGAGAAAAATAGGGAACCGACGCAAGCTGATAGTGTTGCAAATACAGGATTAACATTTAAAGCTGCAACTATTGGAGCTGAAATTGATGCTGAAGTTAACATTGCAACTGTTCCAGAACCTTGAATAAATCTAATAATAGTAGCAATTACAAAGGGTAGTATTAAAGCTGGAAGGCCTAATTCTGAAATCTTTAGGGCTATAGTATTTCCTATACCTGAATTAGTTAATACTTTACCTAATGCACCACCGCCTCCAGTTACTAATATAATTATCCCTGCCGATTCAATACCTTTTTCTAATACAGCATTGACCTCTTTTCTAGTAAGATTTTTAGTTAGACTGAAAATAGCTACTAATAGTCCAATACCAACTGCCACAATTGGTGTTCCTAAGAATATAAATGCTTTTTGTAAAGAATTGGCTTCATTGCCACTAACTTTTAAGCTAGCGCTTATAATTGTATTTATCAATATTAGTACTATAGGTATTACTATTGGTGAAAAGGCTTTAAAAGTGGATGGCATTTTTTCAAAATCAAAATCAACTGTATCAGAAGATTTTAAAATATGATCTGGTCTAATCCAGTTACCATCATTATCAGGTAGTTGATATAATTTTTTGCCATAATATTTAGCGTATAAAACAGTTGTTATTATCATTGGTATGGCTATTACAATTCCCCATAAAATAACAGAGCCTACATTTGCCTCAAAAATACCGGCCGCACCTACAGGTCCTGGTGTTGGAGGCACGACGCTATGAGTTATAACCAAACCACCAGCAAGTGCTAAACCCAGCGTCACTATTGATTTTCCAGTTGTTTTAGATAGAGCTTTCGCTATAGGGGCAAGCACTATAAAACCAGAATCACAATATATAGGAATGGATACTAAAAAACCTGTAACTGCCATTGCGATTTCTTCTTTTTCCTTGCCAAGTAATTTTATGAAAGTATAGGCCATTCTTTCTGCAGCATGTGAGACTTCAAAAATTTGTCCCATCATAACACCAAAACCTATTATTATACCTATACTACCCAAAGTACCACCAAAACCATCGGTAACACTTTGGATGACTACATCATATGGCATACCACCTACAATGCCTATAAATAAAGCTGCTATTATAAGCGAAGGAAATGTATGGACTTTAGTTTTTATTATCAGAAAAATTAATAGCCCAAGTCCTATTATTAAAGCTATTAACATTCTTGTGGTGTCTATATTAAGATTATCCATATTTATCACTCTTTTCTGAATCTATAACCGTATTTAGCTGCCAATCTCACAGCTTCAACCATGCTGATTTCAGAAGCTATATTTTTTCCTGCAACATCAAAAGCTGTTCCATGATCTACAGATGTTCTTAAAAATGGCATGGAATTTGTAAGGGAGATGGTCTTCATAAAATTGTAAGTTTTTGTAGCTATATGCCCTTGATCATGATATAAAGATAAGACAGCGGCAAATCTACCTTCAAGTCCCAAGTGGAAAATTGAATCTGCACCAATTGGTCCACAAACATCATAACCTTGTTTTTTAGCTTCTTTTATTGCAGGTACAATTTCATTTACCTCTTCATATCCAAAAAGACCATGTTCACCGCAATGGGGATTAAGGCCTGCTATTGCTAAAGTTCCTTCAACACCAAGAACTCTTAAAGCTTCAGTACATCTTTTTATATAATCTAAGACTCTATCTTTCTTAACTTTATCAATTGCATCTTTTAGACTAAGATGTCTTGATAAAAAGAATACTCTTAAATTCTCTACCTCAAACATGGTGAGTGGATCATTAACCTTTGAAATTTCTTCAAACATCTCAGTATGACCGATAAAAGGCACATTAGCAGCTTTTAAAGCTTCTTTATTTATTGGGGCTGTTGCAACAGACTCTACCTTCTTATTCATGGCAAGTTCGCCTGCTTTCATAATATATTTAAAAGCAGCTAGTCCGCATTTTTCATCAACAACACCAAATTCATAATCTTTTTTTATTATGTCAAGATTAATTAAATTGATCACACAAGCTTCATATCTTCCTTCATCTACGTCATTTATCTCATTTATTTTTAAGTCTAAATTCGTAACTTTTAAAGCTTTTTCTACTACAAATCTGTCTCCTACAAGAACAAGATCGCTATCTTCATGTAATTTCTCTTTTGCGAAAGTTTTTACTACAATTTCAGGCCCTATTCCTGCTGGATCTCCTAAAGTTACTGCTATTTTTGTTTTTGTCATTTTAATCCTCCAATTTTAATATTTTTTCGATACATTTTATCATAGTATTTTCATCGCCAACCATGCCGCCTTTACTTACAACTTTTAAATTGGGAATCAATCCTCCCAAAAATCTTCCATAAGCGGCCAACGGAACAATCTCATCTTTTATTTCTATGCCAAGGCTTAAAAGCTCTTCTGATAATGCTACAGTTATATCACCTCCACTTGAAAAAACTCCGGCAAAGGACTTATTATTTACCAATATTTTTTTGGCTATATTAGCTAATGCCCTCGAAATAATTATAGAAATATCGTCAACTGATATTCTTTTAGTTTTTGAAATTGCAAAAAGATCAAGTCTATCATTTATATCTTTAGGTGTGGTTGTAATTATTATTAAGTCATGCTTTTCGATATTTTTTTCGACTTCAAATACATAATCTTCAATTCTTTTTTCTAAACCCTCTATACTTAGAAAATTAATTGGATCAATGTATAGTAAATAACAATTGTAATTTTGTTTTAGAAAGTTTAATTGAGCAATTGTAGTCTTAGTAACAGATCCAATGACAGCTAAAGCCTTAGTAGCAATTTTATTATTTTTATATAATAAAGATGTAAGATAAGTTGTAAAAGGACCTGGATCTACACTGATAAATTCTATATTTGAATCAATTACTGCTTTGGCTATGGTATTTAGATGATTATTAGTTATTGAATCAAAAATTATTAAATCATAATTATTTTGATTTTCAATTAATAATTTTTTTATATGATCAATTCCCTTTTCCACATCTTCTAAATACACATTTAGAATTTTACCATTGTAATCTTTTTTGAAATTTTCACTTACATAATTACTGACAACTGGCATTTTAGGATCATTACCTGCATCAGTATTTAAAAGTAGACTGCCATTTACATACAATTTTCCATCAACGACAATTCTATTGGAATCAGGAAATGCTGCAGCACATATTGCGATACGTTTTCTTTTAAAAAAAGTTTGGTAAGTTTCTAATTCGCCACCCAAATTTCCCCTTAAAGTTGAATCTATCCTTTTTGAGTATATTGTAATCTTTTCGTCTTTAAAAATATTCAATTTTTTAATAATACTCTTTTTTGCATTTGTAGAATCCATAGCTCTAGAATCAGTAGTTAGGGCTATAGCATCTATATTATTATCTAATTCTTTAATTGAATTACCTAGAAAACTAGCTGCGGTAAGTCCTATTTTTTTCATTAATGCACAATTTGCATTTGCTCCCGTTAGATCATCGGCTACCATCAAAATCTTAGCCATCTTCTTCCTCCAATTTTTGAATATAATTAATTAGATCTTTATTTTTTTTATCAGTTAATATGTAATCAAAATTTTTTGTTTCATAGAAACTTATAAGTCCTCTTTTTTCATATTTACTGCTATCAGATACTAATACTCTGATTTTTGAATTCTTAATCATGCTATTTTTGATTTTTGATTTTAAATGATTTGTAGAATAGACATAATTCTTATCAAAAGCATCAGTACCTATAAAGCATATATCGGCATGAAGATTTTTAAGCATTTCATAGGCATCAATACTCATTGAAATCATAGAATTAGAGTCGACTATTCCACCTAATAGGTAAACCTCAATATTTTTGTAGCTAGATGCCTTTATAGCGATGTTGATGTCATAGGTGATGATCTTCATATTATTATAATGAGAAATCACATCGACTATGTATTGTGTGGTTGTGCCAGCATCGAGAAAAATATCTTGATTGTCCTCCAAAAGCAAATGTGCTTTTTTTGAAATATCTATTTTTTCTTTTACATTAGTTGTATTTTTGGAAAAAAAGTTTTTCTCCTTGACTAATTTATCTGGCAAAATTGCACCTCCGAAAGTTCTCTTTAACAAACCCTTTTCTTCTAATTCTGTTAAATACTTTCTGATAGTCACTTCAGATACATCTAATTCGTAACTTAAATCTGAGACTGATACTCTAGAATTCTTTTTTAATTTTTTTAATATGTAATCAAATTTTTCTTCTTGAAACATAATTTCCTCTTTTGAAAAGTTTCGAAATATTATTTTTAGTTACTAATATTATATTATAAGTTTCGAATTATTTCAAATAAAAATATCGATTAAAAGTAACTAAACAAGAAAATTAAAATAATTAATTATTAACTTAAATTATTTCATATAATGCAAATATAAGTTTACATAATTTAAATTCATGGTATAATATATTAAAAGGAGGCAAGTATGAAAAACAGATTATACAGATCATCACACGACAGAATTATTGCAGGTGTATGCGGAGGAATTGCTGAATACTTTGATATCGATCCGACAATAGTTAGAATATTATGGGTTCTAGTAACATTAGCAGGTGTGGGATCAGGAGTTTTAATATACATCATAGCAGCGATTATAATGCCACAAGATTAGATTAATTACAGCAAACAGAGCAGAATAGCTTTGCTATTCTGCTTTTTTACCCCATCCCCATTTCAACCGGCCAAACATTAAAGTATAATATTAAAGTAACCAAAATAATATATAAACTTTTAAATATTTAATATATTTATTAACTATTTAAAGCTAGAAATAAATTATATAATTGAGGTGTTTATGAATTTTAATGGAATAATTGTGGCGGTTGTAACTTTTTTTCTTATAGGTATTTTTCATCCTATAGTTATTAAAGGCGAATATTATTTTTCAAAGAAAATTTGGCCGATTTTTCTTATTGTTGGAATAATTACACTGTTCATTTCTTTATTTATTGAAAATGCGACAATTAGCAGTTTGATTGCGGTATTTTCAATTTCATGTTTTTGGAGCATAGGAGAGTTGTTTGAGCAAGAAAAAAGGGTTAAAAAGGGATGGTTTCCTAAAAATCCTAATAGAAAATATAATTAATAATAAATAAAAGCTGTTTTAGAAAAAATCTAAAACAGCCTTTTTTTATAATTTTCCCACCATATCAATACCTGGGGTTATAGTGTCATCGCCGCTATTCCAATTTGCAGGGCATACTTTATCCCCATGCTTAGAAACAAATTGGCTAGCTTCAATTTTTCTTACCAATTCTTTGGCACTTCTGCCAATACCATCAGCCGAAATTTCATATAGTACAATTTCACCTTCTGGATTTATCAAGAAAGTTGCTCTGTCAGCTTGTCCATCATCTTCTCTTAAAACATCAAATTGTCTGCTTAAATTAAAAGCTCTGTCGGAGATCATAGGAAATTCAATCTTTGAAATCTTCTCGCTATGATCATGCCAAGCCTTATGGACAAATTCAGAATCCGTTGAAATGCCATAAACTTCACAATTTAAAGATTTTAATTTATCATAATGATTTTGTAAATCTTCTAATTCAGTAGGACATACAAAAGTGAAATCCCCAGGATAGAAGAAAAATACACTCCATTTGGATTTTATATCCTCTAGAGTAATCTCTGAAAAACTTTCTTTGTGATAAACAGGTACTTTAAAGTCTTCGACCTTTTTATTTATATAATTCATAAATACTCCTTAATTTACGAGTATCAGCCTTAATTGAGAATAATTATCATAATCTATTACAACATAAAATTGGTTTTTTGTCAAAATAAAAAACAAGGCTATTAGCCTTGCATTATATAAAGAGTAACCCTTATTAAGGGTAAGAAATAATCCTAGCATACTCCAGTCTTTGAAAACTATTTATTAATTACAAATTATTTAATTTTAATTGGTTTAATTACTCTTAACCTATACCAATATGGAATCCATTATCCCAACCAAATGAATGGTGGAAAGAGGTTTTAATTTTGTTGTCCAATTTTTTTCTTGATAGATTAACTTCATTAATCAAGTGTTTTTGTCTAAGCACTGAAAGTCCTTTACCCTTGATTAAAAGATCTAGACCTCTTTCAATGTCTCTTGAAAGACCAAGGCTTATTTCAAATTCTTTAGCCAATGGATTGTGGTTTTTAATAAGATCTTTAACACCAAGACTTAAAGCCTTGTTAAGACTTTTAATAGCTGAGAGGATTTCGGAAGGTGCTGCTTCTTTTTTAATAACTTTATTAGCTATCTTAAGAGCATTTTTCAACTCAGATTTAACTTCATCGCTTAGACCTTCGATCTTTAACATCTCACGTGTAAGATCAGCTGTTACTTCTAGATTGTGCATATTAGTAACATCTACAACAAGTTTTGATTGTTGTTCTTCTTCAGTTGCAGTTGGGGCATCTTCGCTTTGAGCCATTGAATTAAAACCAGGAGCTATAAAGCTTAGACCCATTGCTAATGCCATTGCTGTGGATAATAATTTTTTGTTTGCAAATTTCATATTTACCTCCTATGCCAAGGATTATTTCTTATTTATATTATAATAGGGCATTTACGCATTTTTCAAGTTTTACGCCTTGTTCTATTAAAGTAAAATGAAAGTAGAAAAGCTCTTGTTTTCAATGTTTAACAGGCTATTAAGTTATATATAATATATATTATATTTAATTATTAATTAATAGAGTCCTTTTCCTAAGATAAATAAATAGCTTTTAGTAGGTCTATTAAACTAAAAAGAATTGGTGAATATATATCATAAAGCTATATAAATGCTTTATTTTAGAAAGAAAAATAAGTTTGTAGTAAAAATAATAAAAAAAGTATTTTTAAAATTGCAAAATAGACATATGTCTAATATATTAAAAATGAGCTGCGTTTTCATGACATGAAATTTTTAATAAATTAAATATATCTATAATCATAAAATCTTGAAATGACACTATGTTTATCGCCAAAATTTATTATACTACTTTAAATGAAAAAAGAAAACTGTTTTATTAGGTGATTTAAATTCAAATTATACTTTGACACGACGTCAATAGAATGTATAATCAATATGGAAATTTTAATTTTAAATCTTATAGTTAATGTTATTACATACTTGATATTATTAAAACAGTAGTAAAATAAAAAAATCAATTTAAATCAAAGGAGTAGTAGATGAAAAAAGTTGTATATTTTTCAATCAGTGGAAGAACCAAAAGAATTGCACAAAAAATTTCAGACATCAAAAAGGCTTCATTATATGAAATAAGAGCGCAAAAAGCATATACAAAAGAAGATCTTAATTATAGAGATAAGAATTCTCGTGTATGCCAAGAGATGAATGACGAAAATTCCAAGGTAGATATAATCGATGATATAAAAGATTTTGACCAAATAGATACCTTCTACATCGGTTTTCCAATATGGTGGGGAATTTGTCCACGTGTTGTTGATGCTTTTTTAAACTCGCATGATTTTTCGGACAAAAAGATTGTGTTATTTGCAACAAGTGGTGGCAGTGGATTTGATTATTGCAAAAAGAGATTTCAAAGAGTCTATCCCAAGCTAAATATAATCTATACTGATATATTAAATGAAGACAATATTGAAGATGAGCTAAGTGAAGTCGATTAAAGCATTTAGTTTGCTAAGAATTTATCAATAAACTTATTTAGGTAAATATATATTAATCATATTAATTATACCAATAATACAAATAATACTCATAGTCTACTAAATATTGACAAATATCTTGCAAAAAAGCACGAAAGATGGTATATTTTATACATAATATTTTTATGCAAATTTTATATTTCGACCTTATAAGAAATTATCGTAAG
>JAUNAV010000081.1 GCA_030527425.1 Tissierellia bacterium | reverse complement strand
ATTGTCTTTAAATCTCCAGTTTTAGTTTCTATATCTATACTATATAACCATCCTTTCATATGATCCTCTTCAATTTCTTTTACTTCAAAATCTGTAAATTTATCTAACAAATCTTTATATTGATTTTGATCTAATAAAATATCTGTCCTACCATATATTAAAGTAGTTGAAACTACAATCTTTTCTATATCATTCTCATCTATGTTTAATATATCACCTATTTTCTGTTTTTTATTACAGCTTGTTAATATTAAGAGCGTAGATATAATCAAAATTAAATACTTTGTTTTTTTCATAATATACCTACCTTGCAAAATATATTATTCCATCAATTGGAGTAGAATTTACATCTACCCAAACATTATTATGACCCCATCCATCATTTACTATTATATACTCATCTATAACACCACCATTATTCATTTGAGCATATCCATGAGCAATTAACCAATGTGATTTAAATTGACTACTTTCTAAAGTTCCCACTATTACAGGCCTATTATTATCTATTCTATTCATGACTTTGGAATATGGAAAATAGTAATGTCTTTCTACATAATTATTTAAGCCTTTATCCTTAAAATAATCATCTAATCCATTTATTAATTGTGAATACCCAGTCTTTCCATAACCTACATATTTTTGCATTAAACTAATTAAACTATTTTGTGATATTTGAGATGAATTTACATATGACTTATCTACATAATCATAGTAATATCTCATCACAATCGCACTAGCTATAGATCCGCAATTATCACCACCCATAGTCCAAGTTTTTAAAGCTATAGGCAATGTTTTTTTTGTATTTAAACTAGCATACGGAGTTATATTTATATTATTACTATTAAATTTTTGTAGATTTGAATTTAACCTTGAGTCATATAAATTAATTTGTTTTTTAGAATAAATATTCGTAATATCACTTTTTTGTATTTTCTCCTGATTTTTTAGGTCTATTACAATATTTTCATTTTTTTTACTATAGTAGTTGAAAGGTCCATTATATATAGGATTTTCAACACCTTCAAAAGGATTTTCTCCTTCTAAATTCAATTCAGGTACACTAAAATCATTAACATTTACTATAATATATCCCTTATTATCTAATGAATACAAAACTGCTTCTAAATCTCCATTTAAATTTTTCAATAACGTATGTTTATTTAAATTGGAAGTTAGGTTTATACTATCTAGAAAATTATGAGCAATCTGTCTGGTTTTATCTATTCTATCAGTTTGAATAGTACTATTTATACTTTCCTCATTATATGCTGATACAGCATTAGATAACATTAACAAAAACGATAAAAATATAATTAAAAAAGTTTTGTATTTTTTCATAATATCCCTCCTTAAATTTCTCTGGATATATAAAATTTTGTACTATTATAACTAACTAACATGACTATAAATATTAATAAACATTAAAAAACCTTTTTAGTTATTAATTTGAATTAAATTACGCTAAAATAATAACTTATCTATTATAATAATAGCATATTTAGCAAATGTTTTCGAATTTAAAATAGGTTATAAATAAAAGGGGCTGTTGCAAAATAGCCCCTTTTTACTATTTTCCCCTCTTTCTAATCTTCTTATCCTATTATTAATTATCTATTTAAAATCTACTTGCTGAGTATTTAACAGTGATTATAACTACTTCTTTATTCTCTTCATCTACACGATAAATAATTGTAAAGTTTTTTTACAAAAATTTGTCTATAACGGATACAATATCTGGATCTACTTCACTTTCAATTCTAAAACCTTTATTTTCTGAAAAATGTAATTGAAGTGCATTTAATTTCATATAAGACATTTCTCTTATAAGTTGTATAATCCATTCTTTGGCGAAGTATTTTCTTCCAATATCTATAAGTCGGTACTAAATTCATGCAAAAAGACTGCTGCAAAATAATACTTTAGTATATTGCAACAGCCTTTCTTTTTTGTTCATAAATATCTTAAGGATTTATGCTCCATAGATATCGATTAATTTTTATTATATTTATTTTTAAAATAGTCAATAAATAATTGTGAAATATCGGAATCTATTCTTTTTACTAGTTTAAGCCCTTTATACATATCAAAACCTGAAACTCCTGTAGATCGGTAGTTGTTTAATACGATAGTTAGTATCTCTTCATCTTTGATAATTCTACCATCTTTATAGATATTTCCTATTCTAGAATCGAATGGTTTATCAAGGTCAATATCGTAAGTAATTCCATCGTAAAAATCGAAATTATAATGAGATAATTTTGGAATTATATATTCTTCATTTATCCTATATCCATTTGCATCCTTATATAATGTATTTAGGTTGTTAAAGGTAACCTATAACCCTTTTTCGAC
>JAUNAV010000026.1 GCA_030527425.1 Tissierellia bacterium | reverse complement strand
GATGTAAAACAAAAGACTGCTGATGAGTTGAGAAGAGAGAAGAATGGACTTGTAAACACAAGAAAAAATTTAAAAAGTCTTGACAATTTGTTAAAGATAAGGCTTAGTAATATTGAACGGGTTCATAAAAGATTAATAACAAAAATAAAAAAGCTTAAAGAGAGAGTTGATCAAACCATTAAGCTTAGATAAAGGTTTATACTGTTTGTATATTAAAATGTTAAAAAATGAAGTAATTAGTAGAAGGCAAAATAATTCTCTAACGACTAAAATAAATGCGTACAGGAGATTAGCAAAAATTACTATTAAATGCAAATAAAAGTTTAAAACTAAATATATTTTAAATATAGGAAGGAAAGAAAAATGAAATATGAACAAAGAAATGAAATAGAGCAAGGCTTGACAAATCAACAGTTTGAAAAAGTAATTAAGTTGATAATCGAGTTAATAAAAAATAGCAAAAGTAAAGAAGAAGCAATAAAAAAGATTGAAGAGCTTCTACTAAACTAAACGCCTTCAATCTTTGAAAATCTAGATGGGAGGTCTTGCTCCCTTCCATCTATACAAATAATATTATAGGGCAAGATATAAAATTAGTCAAGGGGGTTATATGGCTAATGAAAAAACAAAAGAGATTTGGAAAAAAGCAAGCAAAAAATGGGCGAAGAATAACCCAGAGCATAAAAAATATTTAAGTTATAGATCTACATCACTGACATTTGCACGCCATCATGCTAATGATAGAGATTCTCTTTTATTGTAATTATTCATGTTAATTATCCGATTAGTTAAAGTAAATTAAAAGTATTAAAAGCTGATAAAGAAACGACTAGTATAATAGTGGATGTAAATTAGACTGGAATATATTACATGAATCGATTACACTTTATAATAGCAGAAAAAATAAATTTGATATTTAGAAGGAAATTTTGATGGAAGACATATATTCTGATAAAATCATAGAAGAGATTAAAAAAGTTAATAGCAAAAATTTTACCTCATTTTTAGAGGATTTAAGAAAAATAGTAGGAATTAATTCAGTTCGTGGTAAATATAGCAAACAATTCCCTTTTGGGAAAAATATAAATACATGTCTAGAAACTTCTCTAGATATTTGCGATAAGTTAGGCTTTAAAACCCATTATAACAAATATTATGGATATGCCGAATTTGGGCAAAAAAATGATAAATATATAGGAGTTTTTGGACATTTAGATACTGTAGAAATTGGTAAAGGTTGGAATCATAATCCTTTAGGATTTGATATTGAAAATAATAGAATCTATGCTAGAGGAATACTAGACAATAAGGGTCCAATTTTATCTGTTGTATATGCCTTATATGCATTAAAAGTTATGAACATTATACCACAAATTCCTATAAGAATAGTTTTTGGTATAAATGAAGAAACTGGTTTTGAAGATATGAGAGTATACAATAAAAATGAAAAAGCACCTTATATGGGATTTACTCCAGATTGTAAATTTCCAGTTGTATATGCTGAGAGAGGAAGATTAAATTATGAAATAACTTTTAATAATGAAAATGAAGCATTTGAATGGATAAATCATTATATTTTCCCTGATAGCTTATATGCTAAGAGATTAAAAATAGATTGCTATGATGAAGAATTCGGCAGACTAGAGATTAGAAATCATAAATTAATTTCTAAAGATAAAAAAATTAAATTTACATCTTCAGTATCCTATCCTAAAATAATACAATCAAGCGAGATAATAAGAAGTATAAAAAATACATTGGTAAATGCTGATTTAAAGATTATAAATGATTATAAAGCAGTGTATTTTGATAAAAAGTCTTTGATGATTAAGAAACTACAAAAGGCTTATAATAAAATTGCAGATAAGAAACTTGAACCTGTAACTACATCTGGTGGTACTTATGCTAAAATTATTAAAAATATTGTTCCTTTTGGTCCATCTTTTCCTGGACAAAAAGATATAGCTCATAATCCGGATGAATGGATGGATATTTGTGATTTAAAAAAGATATTAAACATTTATACACTTGCTCTTTTGTACTTACAGGAGGAATAAATGCAAAGAATAATAGCAACATGGATGATGTCTATAACTGGAATGGATCAGATATATAAGGGTCGTAAAAATAATAATTCTGCCTCAGATATTGTAGAAACAATAATTAAAGAGGTAGAAGATTTTCCATATTACAAGTCTGTTGGTTATGGAGGATTACCAAATGAGGAGGGAATTGTAGAACTTGATGCTGGTTTTATGGAAGCGAGTACTATGAAAGTTGGAGCAGTATGTGCAATTAAAGACTTCAAAAATCCAATTTCTATTGCAAGAAAACTTGCTGATGAAAATTACAATAATATTCTTGTTGGTAAAGGTGCACAAAATTATGCTTTAAAACATGGCTTTGAGCAAAAAAATATGTTAACTTCTAGAGCAAAAGAATATTATAATAGAAAGATTAAGCAATATAACTCTCCTAAAGTTTATAGAGGGCATGATACAGTCGGAGTATGTTGTCTTGATAATTACAATAATCTTTCAGTAGGCACTTCAACAAGTGGTCTTTTTTTAAAAAAACCTGGTAGAATAGGAGATTCACCTATTATTGGCTCAGGATTTTATGCAGATAATGATGTTGCTGCTGTAACAGCAACAGGTGTAGGTGAAGTGATATTAAAGGGACTTGTTTCATATGAGATTGTCAGGAAGATAAAAGATGGGATGGATATTCAAAGTTCATGTGAATTAACATTAATTGAAGTAGAAAATAAACTAAAAGCACATGGTCAGCAAATAGGTGACATTTCAATAGTAGGCGTTGATAAATATGGAAATTATGGAGTGTGTACAAATATAAAAAATTTCTCTTTTGTAACAATGAATGATTTTGATAAACCTGTAGTATACATTTGTAATAGGAAAGATAAAACTATGGAAATTAAAAAAGCAGATAAGAAATTTATGGATGATTATATGAATAAAAGATTGAAAGAAAGAATAGAATAGAAGAGTTAAAGCAAGACTTGTATATATCAAGAGTTCTGGATAGGATTTAGAACTTATGCATTAAAGCTTTGGAAATTGTAAAAAATATATAATACTCAGTATAATTTTTGTACATATTAATAAAAATATGAACTTAACATCTATTTTAGTATTAATTATTGGCAATACAGACAAAACATGTTATTTCAATAGAATAATTAATTCATGATAATAAAGACCTTATATCATAGTAACATACGATATAAGGTCTAAAATTTATAAAATATCTATGATCTCTTCAAAACTAGTTTTACCTTCAATAACCTTTGTAACAGCATTTTCAAACATAGTTTTAAAGCCATTTTTTCGAGCAACTTCAAGTAACTGATTTTTTGTAAAATTTCCTTGTTTTATAAGATTTTTAAGTTCATCGCTTAATAAGCAAACTTCTTCTACAGCTTCTCTTCCTAAATAACCATCATTACATTTGCTACAACTACATGGTTTATATATTTTATAATTTTCATCAATACTATTATCAAACTGCTTTAAAATCCTTAACTGATCCTTTGTGATTCTTACTTCTTTTTTACAGTCACATAACTTTCTTACAAGTCTTTGACTTGCAACAGCAGTTATAGATGATGATAATAAATATTCTTCAACGCCTAGATCTTTTAAACGAATGATAGAAGAGAGGGCATCATTTGTATGAAGTGTAGTTAAAACAAGATGGCCAGTAATAGCTGATCTTACAGCTATTTGTGCAGTAGTTTGATCCCTTATTTCACCTATCATAATTATATCTGGATCTTGTCTTAATATAGATCTTAATACCTTATGAAAGCTAAGACCTATATTTTCGTTAATTGCAACTTGATTTATACCATAAATCTCATACTCAACAGGATCTTCTACAGTGATAATATTTTTATATTCATCATTTATCCCATTTAATAAAGAATATAAACTGGTAGATTTTCCAGATCCTGTGGGACCTGAAAAAATTAACATACCATAAGGCATCTTTAAAACTTTTTTAAGTTGAACTTTTGAATTTTCGCTAAAGCCAAGAAGATTTGAATTAGCTTTAAACTGCTCAAAAGATAGAATTCTAATTTCGACTTTTTCACCATTTACAGTATTTAAAGTTGAGATACGAAAATCAGTGTCTTGGTACTTATCCAATTTTATTCTTCCGTCTTGTGGTAATCTTTTTTCTGAAATATTCATCTGAGCCATGATCTTTATCTTTGTTGAAATTTGAGAATGTTTATTTTTTTCGTATTCTAAAATATTTCTTAATTTACCATCAATTCTAAATCTTATTCTTGATATATCGCTATATGACTCAATATGAATATCGCTAGCTCGTTTAGTCAAAGCAAAGTCAAAGAGCAAATCTACAAATCCTTTGACATTATCATTTTTTAAAAATTCTTTTAGTTTATCTACATACTCCAATATTTTTCCTCCACTGTTCTATAACGAATTGCCTCCATTAAATGCATTGGTAAAATTTTTTCTGAATCATCTAAATCAGCAATTGTTCTGCTCATCTTAAGTATTTTATCAAATGATCTAGCTGAAAAATTATATTTTTTAAATGCCTGCGCTGCAATTTTTTCAAGATTATCATCTAATATAATATATTTTTTCATAAGTCTAGTAGTCAATTGAGAATTTGTATTTATTTTCTCATCTTTATATCTTTCTTTCTGCCTTAATCTAGCAATATGAACATTTTCTCTCATTTCTTTAGAACTTTTAGCTATGCTCTTATCTACAAGATCATCATATTTAACAGGTTTGACTTCTATGTGAATGTCAATTCTATCTAAAAGTGGTGAAGAAACTTTTGAAAGATATCTACTTATTTCATTTTGTGAACAATTACATTCTTTTAAAGGATTCCCATAATTTCCGCAAGGACATGGATTCATAGCAGCTACAAGAATGAAATCGGCAGGATAAGTCAAACTAGCTCCTGATCTAGAAATATGTATTTCTTTATTTTCCAATGGTTCTCTAAGTGTCTCTATTGTCTTTTTTGAAAATTCAGGTAATTCATCTAAAAATAACACTCCATTATGTGCTAAAGAAATTTCACCAGGTTTAGGAATATTATGGCCACCACCTATTAATGCAGCATTAGATGAAGTATGATGCGGGGACCTAAATGGTCTTTTTGTTATTAATGACTTATTTCCTAATAGTCCCATAATTGAATATATTTTTGTGCATTCTATTGATTCTTCATAATTCATTTTTTCTAAAATGGTCGGTATTCTTTTTGCCGAAAAACTCTTGCCTGCACCTGGTGGACCAATTATTAATATATTATGATTACCTGCTGCAGCAATCTCAAATGCTCTTTTAAGATTTTCTTGTCCTTTAACATCTGAAAAATCAATATCATAAATTTCATCATTATTAAAAATATCAACATCAGTTTTGTAGGGCATAATCTTTTTCTTTTTATTTAAAAAAGCAATGAGATCAGTTAAATTTTTAAAAGGTAGTATTTCGACATCTCCAATTATTGCACATTCTTCTTTATTTAAATCAGGAACAATAAATTTCTTGTATCCATTTTCTCGCATGGATATTATCATGGCTAATGCTCCATTAACTGGCATAATTCTACCATCTAAAGATAATTCTCCTATGAAGCAAAAATCTGTGTCAATTTCTTCAATAACACCCATTGAGCTCAATAGAGAGATAGCAATAGGTAGATCTAATTGAGTACCTTCTTTTTTTAAATCAGCAGGTGATAAATTAATAGTAATTCGTCCAGGTGGAAATTTGTATCCACTATTTATCAAAGCAACCCTAATTCTATCTTTTGATTCTTTAATTGATGAATCGGGAAGGCCAACAATATTAAAAGCGGGTAATCCGCTTGTAATATCTGATTCTACTTCTATTTCATTTCCATTTAATCCGATTAAAGAAACCGTTTTTGTTTTTGAATACATACTAACTCCTATATCTTTTCTTTATATAATTATATTAAAAATATTTTAAATTTCAAATTTCATCAAGTTGATGTTTGCTATCTTTATTTGATATACTATTAAATAGAATAATTTTTGAAATGAGGATAAATAATGCAAGAAAATTTACCTAAACATATTGGTATAATATTAGACGGCAATGGTAGATGGGCTAAGAAAAAATCTATGCCCAGAACATATGGTCATAAAATTGGAAGTGAGAATGTAATAGATATAGTTAGACATGCAGATAAAAGGGGAATAAAATATCTAAGCTTATATGCTTTCTCAACTGAAAATTGGAAGAGACCTTTTCAAGAAGTCAATTTTTTGATGAAATTAATTTCTATATTCATAGATGAAAAATTAAAAGAATTAAATGATGCAAATGTAAAACTTAATATTTTAGGTGATATATCAACTATTGGTCAAAAAGCAAAAGAATCTATTGAAAAAGCTTTGAAAAAAACAGAAGATAATGATGGACTTAATTTAAATATAGCTATAAATTATGGTGGAAGAGATGAAATTGTCAAAGCAGTTAAAGAAATAATACAAAGCGATATTGATATCAAAGATGTTAATGAAGAATTAATATCTAAACATTTATATACCAAAAATATGCCCGATCCTGATTTGATTATTAGAACAGGTGGAGAGATAAGAATTAGTAATTTCTTAATTTATCAATTGGCATATAGCGAATTTTATTTTACAGATGTGTTTTGGCCTGATTTTGATACAACAGAATTTGACAAGGCACTAGAAAATTATATGAACAGATTTAGAAGATATGGAGGTTTATAAAAATGGGTTTAATTCAAAGAGCCATAGGTGGAGGTTTTATTTTAACTCTCTTATTATTATTGACCTATTTAGGTCATAATGCATTAAGTATTGGAGTTATTATTTTCTCATCCATTGCTTTATATGAAATAAGAAGATGTTTTAAAAAATTAAAATATGATTTTTCCTATACATTAGCACTTTTTTATAATTTATTGATCATGATTGCTGCTTATTTAAACAGTGATAGCTTATATGTATTCGTGATAATATTTACGATAGTGTCTGCATTAATTTATATGTTATTTAACAAAAAATATAGATTATCAGATTTATCAGTAATGTTGTTTTCTTTAACTTATATATCTGTACTTATGAGTCATATGATCAGATTTTCAGATCAAAATTTCCATTGGATATTGTATATAATAGCATGGGGCAGTGACACATTCGCTTATCTAGTTGGTTCAACAATTGGAAGTCATAAAATAAAAAGTATATCACATATAAGTCCTAACAAAACAATAGAGGGATCAATTGGAGGTGTGGTTGGAACTGTCATATTAGTTTTAATCTATAATTCTTTTATTCCAATAAACACCAATACTTTAGTACTCATATTATCGACAATTATCTGTTCTATACTTTCACAGATTGGAGATTTAGTAGCAAGCTATATAAAAAGATATGCTGGAATTAAAGACTATGGCAATATAATAAGAGGTCATGGAGGCATATTAGATAGATTTGATAGCATGTTATTTATAAGCCCAATCATATATTATATAACTTTGATATAAGGAGTATAGATGATAAAAACTATAATTATTGCTATTATAATGTTTCTATTTTTGGTATTGATACATGAATTTGGACATTTTATAGCAGCTAAAATTTCTTCAATAAAAGTAAATGAATTTGCAATTGGAATGGGACCATCTATTTTAAAAACAAAAAAAGGTGAGACAGTTTATAAATTGAATATCCTGCCAATAGGAGGATATTGTGCAATGGAAGGAGAAGAAGAAGGAAGCAATAATCCAAGAAGTTTTAATAATGCACATCCTTTAAAAAGATTCTTTACTATATTAGCAGGCCCTATGATGAATTTTTTGCTAGCGATAATAATCTATTCTATAATTGTATTTAATACAGGAATAAGTACTAATATTGTCGGAGATTTTACAGGTTCATCACCTGCAAAAAAAGTAGGAATTAAAATAAATGATGAAATTGTTAAGATAGACAACCATGAGATAAAAAGTTTCGATGATATTCCTAAGTTTATTGATAAAAGTAGCAAGGACTCGGTTAATGTTACAATTAAAAGAGATGGAGATTTAAGAAAAATAAAAGTTGATACAGTCAAAGAAAATGGACAAAAATTAATTGGTATTATACCTAAGATGAAAAAATTATCTATTTTGGAATCAATTAAAAATGGATTTTTAAAAACTATTGCTATGATAAAAATGATCGCAGTAGTATTAAAGGGTCTATTTACTAGACAAATAGCTTTAAATTCTTTAAGTGGGCCAGTAGGTATTGTTAAAGAATTAGGTAATCAAGCTCAATTAGGCATTTTAAATCTCTTAAACTTTTTTGCTTATATAAGTGTGAATTTAGGATTTTTTAATCTTATACCAATTCCTGCCTTAGATGGAAGTAAGCTTTTGTCATCGCTATTTGAGTTTGTAACAGGTAGAAAAATCAACCAAAAACTTGCAACAATAGTTACACAGGTAGGATTTGTTTTCTTATTATTTTTAATATTATTAGTTTCTTTAAAAGATGTATTTACTTTATTTTAGGAGGTAAAATGAGAAAAAATACTAGAAAAGTAATGGTAGGAGATGTAGCTGTTGGAGGCTACTCTCCTATTTCTGTACAATCGATGACAACCGAGAAAACAAGTGATATAAATAAAGTTGTTAAACAAATCAATTCTTTAAAAAATTTAGGCTGTGATATTTCAAGATCAGCCATTAATAGCGAAGATGATGCTAAAGCAATAAATATTATTAAAGAAAAGACAAATCTTGCTTTTGTTGCTGATATTCAATTTGATTATAGATTGGCAATCTATGCCATAGAAAATGGTTGCGATTGTCTGAGAATTAATCCTGGTAATATTGGTGATAGTGATAAGGTCAAATTACTAGTAGATAAGTGTAAAAGTAGAAATATTCCAATTAGAATTGGTGTTAATTCAGGATCTATCCATAAAGACTTATTAAAAAAATATAATGGCGTTAATATTGATTCTTTAGTCTATAGCGCGATTGAAGAAGTAGAATTATTAGAATCATTG
Source organism: Tissierellia bacterium (assembly GCA_030527425.1). Taxonomy (GTDB): domain Bacteria; phylum Bacillota; class Clostridia; order Tissierellales; family Peptoniphilaceae; genus JAUNAV01. The sequence goes on along the minus strand of JAUNAV010000026.1, from coordinate 12,832 downwards.
GATTTTCACGATATTATTATTTCTATAAAATCAAGTGATGTAAATACAATGATAGATGCCAATAGAAAAATTAGCGCTATGTTAGACTATCCACTTCATTTGGGAGTTACAGAAGCAGGTCCTTTGTCAATTTCATCTGTTAAATCATCTATAGGAATTGGAAGTTTACTAAAAGATGGAATAGGAGATACTATAAGAGTATCTATTACTGGTAATCCCTTAGATGAGATTAGAGTAGGAAAATTAATCTTAAAGTCGCTTAATTTAAATGATGAAGGTATAGATATAGTTTCATGTCCAACTTGTTCAAGAACTACTGTAGATTTAAGTAAAATCGTAGACATAGCACAAGAGAAATTATCTAAATTAAAAATAAATAAAAAAGTTGCAATAATGGGATGCCCTGTCAATGGACCAGGAGAAGCTAAAGAAGCTGATTATGCAATAGCATGTGCAAATGGTGTGGGTTTTCTTTTTAAAAATGGTAAGACTGTTAAAAAGGTAAAAGAAGAAAATATCGTTGATGAATTAGTTAATTTTATAAAAAGAGAGAATCAATAATGAGTTTTGACTTATCAAAGATTATTGACATCGAAGCTAATAAATTTAAGGTAGAAAATGCAATTTATTTCAAAAAAAGAAATAAATTGTATTTGACTATCATTTCTGAGCAAAAGGATGAAAAGTTAGAAGAGATATTAAAAAAGAAATTTTCATTTGTTGACTTAGAAATAAATTATAAAATATTTGATAATACTAGTCTTGATGTCTTTAAAGAACAAAGACTTAAAGAAATAAAAAAAGAGATAGACGATAATAAACAAAAAGCAAAATTGGTTAAAGAAAATGTCGAAAAAGGACTTCATTTTGGTAAGAAAATAAGTGAAGAAATAATTGATATCAAAGATATCTTCGATAAAAAAGGTATCCCAATTGCTATTAGCGGTAGAATATTTGAATTATCAAGTTTTGTGACTCAAAAAAATACCACAATTTACACATTTGATTTAGAGGATGAAACAGATGCAGTAGCATGTAAAATATTTGTCACTGAAAAAAATAAGGATAAATTTTCTGCATTAAAAAATGGTATTTCTGTAGAAATACTTGGGACTTTAAATTACGATTCATATCAAAAAGAAGATGTAATTCAAATTAGATCTATTCATCAAATTGAGAGAACTTTACTTAGGGATAATTGTAAAGAAAAAAGAGTAGAGCTTGAATTACACACTAAAATGACTAATATGGATGGATTTGTTGATAGATCCAGTTTGTTAGAAACATTAAAAAACTGGGGGCACAATGCAATTGGTATTACAGATACCTGCTGTCTACAATCACTCCCAGATTACTATGATAGTTTCACAAATAATGACATTAAAATACTTTCAGGAAGTGAGCTACTGTTAGTAGAAGATGAATATAGAATTTTGACGGATTTAAAAGGTGAGCAAGTTTACAATAACAGCAAAGATTTTGTTGTATTTGACTTGGAAACTACTGGTTTATCAAAATATAATGACAAAATCACTGAAATAGGAGCTGTACGAATTAAAGATGGTAAAATTATTGATGTTTTTAACGAACTTGTAAATCCTGAATGTTTTATTCCAGAGAAAATACAAGGATTAACAGGAATTACAAATGAGATGGTAAAAGATAAAGAAACTATAGATAAGATTTTACCAAGATTTTTAGACTTTTCATCAGATAGTTATTATGTGGGACATAATGCAGATTTTGATATTGGTTTTTTAAGAGAAAATGCAGAAAATCTGAATTTAAAATTTAACCCTGTCTATTTAGATACTCTTTCTTTAGCTAGAGCCTTGTATCCTAAAATGAAAAATCATAAATTGGATACTTTAACAAAGAAATTAAATGTCGAATTAAATAATCATCATCGAGCTTCTGACGATGCAACAGCCACAGCTAAAGCATTCATAAAGATGATTAATCATCTAAAAAGCAAACAAGAATTTGATCTAAATAAAATAAATCATATTAAAACTCAATATCCTTTATCAAAGCATGAATCTTTTTCATCACTAGTTTTTGTTAAAGATAAAATTGGACTTAACAATCTATATAAAATTATTTCTGAATCTAGGCTAAAATATTTTTTTAGGGAAGCAAAAACGCCTATTAGTGTACTAAATAAGTACAAACAGGGATTAATTATAGGTAGTGGGGGCCATGAAGGACTATTATTTCAAGCTTTGAAATTAAATTATCCTAAAAATCATATTGATAAGCTTTGTGATTTTTTTGATTTCTATCAAATAGAGCCTTTGAGTCTTTTTGATGATGAAATAGAGCAAGGAAATTTAAAAGACTACGATCAAATTATAGACATTAATAAAAAGATAATTGAATTAGGCAGATTAAACAATAAATTAGTAGTAGCTACTGGTGGAGTCAGATATTTAGAAAAAAAAGATTATATGCTTAGAAATATCTTGCATAAGGGTCAATTTTCACGCTATAAAGAAAATCGCCCTTTATATTATCTAAGAAGCACAAATGAGATGCTAAGTGAATTTAATTATTTAGATGATGACACGAGAAAAGAAGTAGTTATTTCTAATACAAATAAAATAGCAGATTTATTGAATTCTATAAGGCCTATTCCTAAGGGAACTTTCCCGCCTAAGATAGAAGGCTCTGATATAAAATTAAGGCAGACCACTTATAATAAAGCAAGAGAAATTTACGGAGATGATTTACCAGAAATAGTTGAAAAAAGACTTGAAAAAGAATTAAATTCAATAATTTCAAATGGCTATGCAGTTTTATATATAATTGCTCAGGAACTTGTATTAAAATCCAATAGAGATGGATATTTAGTAGGATCTAGAGGTTCTGTTGGTTCCTCTTTTGTTGCCACAATGGCTGATATTACAGAGGTTAATCCTTTAGTCCCTCATTATATATGCCCTAATTGTAAATATAGCGAATTTATAACTGATGGATCTTACGGAGCTGGAATAGATCTACCGGATAAAAAATGCCCTAAATGCAATCATGAATTGAGAAAAGATGGACATGATATTCCATTTGAGGTATTTTTAGGATTTGAGGGAGACAAGGAGCCTGATATAGATTTAAATTTTGCTGGAGAGTATCAACCAACAATTCATAAATATACTGAAGAATTTTTTGGAAAAGGAAAGGTGTTTAGAGCAGGAACTATAGGAACTATAAAATCAAATACCGCTTATGGTTATATAAGTAAATATAGTGAAGAAAATAATATTAAATTTAGCCAGGCGCAAATAAGAAAATTTCAAAGAGGTTTAGATGATGTAAAAAGGACAACAGGTCAACACCCTGGCGGTTTGATGATAGTACCAAAAGAAAATGAAATTTTTGAATTTTCGCCTATACAATATCCTGCAGATGATGCACGAGGAGATATAAAAACTACTCATTTTACTTATAATATGATGCATGGAGTTATTTTAAAACTAGATTTATTAGGTCATGATGTGCCTTCTATCATTAGGAATTTGCAGGATTTAACTAATACTAATCCTTTAAATATAAAAATGGATGATGATAAAGTAATGAAGATATTCTCTTCAACTGAAACCTTAAATATAAAACATGATTTTTCTAACAGTGATATTGGAACTTTAGGAATCCCTGAATTTGGAACAAATTTTGTCAGAGGAATGCTAAGAGATACTTATCCTAAGAAATTTTCTGAGATGACAAGAATTTCAGGTTTGTCACATGGAACAGATGTGTGGTTAAATAATGCACAAGAAATCATAAAAAATAAAATAGCAGATTTCGACCAAATTATTTCAACTAGAGATGATATAATGAATTCTCTAATATTAAAAGGTTTAGATAAAAAGAAGTCTTTTACAATTATGGAAAAAGTTAGAAAAGGTAAAGATTTAGACGAAGATACTTTAAAATATATGCGTGAAAACGGAGTAGAAGATTGGTATATTAATTCTTGTCTTAAAATCAAGTATTTATTTCCTAAAGCCCATGCCGTTGCTTATTGCTTAATGAGCTATCGAATTGCTTATTATAAAGTATATTATCCAGAGGCATTTTATGCCACCTTTTTCACTACAAAACTTAATGATTTCGAGTATTCTACCATCATGCAAGGATTGGATTATGTTTCAAATACTTTAAAAGAATTAAATGAAAATAATGATTTGTCACAAAGAGATAAAAATATTAAATCAGTATTGGAATTAGCCGAAGAGATGTATGCTAGAGATATTAAGATATTAAAAGCAGACTTGTACAAATCAGATGCAACCAAATTTTTAATTAAAGACAATAAAATTCTTCCTCCGCTATCAGCTGTCGATAATGTTTCTGAAGCGATGGCTAAGGAAATTGTTAAAGAGAGAGAAAAGTCAGATTTTATTTCAAAAGAAGATTTGAAAAAACGTACTTGTGTAAATAAAAATGCTTTAAATAGTCTAGAACAATTTAACATTCTAGATAGTTTACAAGAGCAAAATCAAATTAGCTTATTTGATAGTTTTTAATGTTGAAAATAGGCTGAAAAATGGTATAATTATAACTAATAAGAGTGGATTGCCACTCTTTTAGTTTTTAATAGGGGTGAAAATTTTGCAAATCAAAGACAAATTATGGGAAGCTTTTAATAAAAATATTGAAGATGATTTGGGATATGAGTTAGTAGATATTGAATTTAAAACTACAGAAATGGGAAAAATCCTAACTTTTTTTATATACTCGCCAAATGGAATTACTGCAGAAGATTGCGAAAAAGTTAGTAAATATCTCGATCCAAAATTAGACCAATTAGATTTAATTAAAGGTCAATATTATTTAGAAGTTTCTTCACCTGATTTAGACAGGCCATTAAAAAACAAAAGAGATTTTGAAAGAAATAGAGACAACGAACTTGAAATAAAGTTAAAAACCGGTGAAATACTCACAGGGAAATACCGTAATTTCTTAGAAGACTCTATAGAATTTTTGATAGATGATGAAATAATAAAAATCAATAAAGAAGAAATTAGATGGATTAAGGTCAAATTAGTTTTCTAGGAGGAAACATGGATAAAGATTTTATAATGGCTTTAAATGAGCTTGAAAAAAATAAAGGTGTAAGTAAAGATATTATACTTGATGCTTTAGAAAAAGCTCTGGTTAAAAGCTATCAAAAAAATTATAACAATAGTGAAAATGTTGAAATTAATATCGAAAAAGATACTGGTAAAATTTCTGTTTATGCACAAAAAAAGGTAGTTGAACAAGTAGAAGATCCTATTAATGAAATAAGCCTTGATGATGCCAAATCTATAGATGATAAATTTGAATTATCAGATATAGTTAATATTGAAATTGCACCAAAAGACTTCGGAAGAGTTGCGGCTCAAACGGCAAGAAATATTGTAATTCAAAAAATTAGAGATGCTGAAAGAGATGCAATATATAATGAATATCTTGACAAAGAAAATGAGATTATTACAGGACAAGTACAAAGAATCGATAAGTATAATGTATATTTTAATCTCGGAAAAATTGAGGGAATTATGCCTTTAAAAGAACAGGTACCCACAGAAGAATATAAAATTAATGATAGATTAAAATTATATATCAAAGAGGTAAAAAATACTACAAAAGAGCCTCAAATTATCTTATCACGCGCAAATCAAGGTTTGGTAGTTAGACTTTTTGAACTAGAAGTTCCTGAAATTACAGATGGTGTAATTGAAATTTTCTCAATATCTAGAGAAGCAGGTTCAAGAACAAAATTAGCAGTTTTTTCAAATGAAGAAGGAATTGATAGTATAGGTGCTTGTATAGGTTTTAAAGGAAACAGAGTAAATTCAATTGTAGAAGAATTAAAAGGTGAAAAAATAGATATAATTGATTGGAGTAAAGATATTAAAACATTTATTTCAAATTCTTTAAATCCAGCAGAAGTAGTTGATGTTTTAATAAATGAAAAAAACAAACAATCACTTGCTGTAGTTAAAGACGATCAATTATCATTAGCTATTGGAAAAGAAGGACAAAATGTAAGACTTGCTGCAAGGCTTACAAGTTGGAAGATAGATATAAAAAGCGAAGAAGAATTTAAAAATTTAAGTCAAGAAGAAATAAATGAAATTCTTGGAATAGAAAAAAAGGATAGTTTAATTGACGAACAATCAGATAATCTAGATGTTGAGTTAAATGAAGTCATAGAAGAAATGAAAGATTTAGATCATGAAGAAAGTAAAGAAGATTCCAACTAGAAAATGTATTATTTGTAATGAATTGAAACCAAAAAAAGATTTGATTCGTATTGTTAAAAATAAAGAAAAAGGTATAATGCTCGATCCAACTGGTAAGAAAAATGGTAGAGGAGCATATATATGTAATAGTAAAGAATGCATTGAAAAAGCAAAAAAATCTCACAAGTTAAATAAAATATTAAAATGTGAAATACCAGAAAATATTTACGAGGAGATAGAAGCTTATGTAGAAAAATGAGGTGATTAAATGTCAGAAAAAATCAGAATATATGAACTAGCAAAAAAACATAATATGCCAGCAAAAAAGATGGTTACTTTTTTAAAAGAAGAATTTGACTTAGATATAAAATCTCATATGTCAATGATTGGCGGAGATGAGCTAGAATTAATTGAAGAATATTTTAAAGATACTGACGAAGATAATAATAAATCAAAAACTGAAGGCAAGGAAAAGAAAAAAAATAAGAATAAAAACAAAAATAAAATAGAAAATTCAGATAACAATAAAAATAAAAAGAAAAATAAGAAGAAACATTCTAAAAACAACAAGAATAATACTGAAAATGAATCAGATAATTCTTTAATAGAAGTTCCTGAAAAGTTGACGATTAACCAATTGGCTAATTTATTAAATGTTAATGCTACAGAAGTTATTACTAAATTTATTTCCCTTGGAGTCATGGCAGGATTAAATGATATGATAGATTTTGATCAAGCTGAATTGGTTGCATTGGAATTAGGTAAGGAAATAACCAAAAAAGTAGAAATAGATGAATCTCAACGTCAAAAGAAAGATTTAGACTATGAAGATAAGGATAGAGATTTAAAAGAAAGACCACCAGTAGTATCTGTCATGGGACATGTCGATCATGGAAAAACTACACTTTTAGATACAATAAGACAAACTCATGTAACTAGAGGTGAAGCAGGTGGTATTACACAACATATTGGTGCTTCAGTAGTCAATTTAAATGGCAAAAAAATAACTTTTTTAGATACGCCAGGCCATGAAGCTTTTACGCAAATGAGAATGAGAGGTGCTCAATCTACAGATATTGCAATTCTTGTAGTAGCTGCTGATGATGGTGTCATGCCACAGACAATTGAAGCTATAAATCATGCAAAAGCAGCAGAAATTCCAATTATTGTTGCAATAAATAAAATGGATAAGCCTGAGGCAAACCCTGATAGAGTTATGCAAGAATTAACAGAATATGGACTTGTAGCAGAAGCTTGGGGTGGTGATACCATTATGGTTCCAGTCTCAGCGAAAAAAGGTGATGGCATTGATGAAATACTAGAAATGGTGCTTTTAGTTGCAGAAATGAAAGAATTAAAAGCAAATCCAAAAAGAAGAGCCGTTGGTATTATCATAGAAGCTGAATTAGATAAATCTAGAGGTACAGAAGCCACAGTACTTGTTCAAAAAGGTACCTTACATGCTGGAGACTATGTTGTATCTGGATCCAGTAGCGGAAGAATTAGAGCAATGTTTAATGCTAAAGGTAAAAATATAAAAACAGCTGGACCATCAATGCCTGCTCAAATTCTAGGGCTAAATGAAGTACCTGAAGCAGGGGATCAAATTTTTGCTGTAAAAGATGAAAAAACTGCTAGAGAATATGCACAAAGAGCTAAAGAAAAGAAAAGAGAAGAACATCTTAAAGCTAAAAGCAATCTAAGCTTGGATAATGTCTATGATGATATTAAAGAAGGAGAATTAAAAATACTTAATATCATTGTAAAGACAGATGTTAAAGGAACAGTGGATGCAGTAAGTAACTCTTTCTTAAAATTATCTAATGAAGAAGTACAAGTTAAGGTTATACATGGAGCCGTGGGTGGAATAACAGAAAGTGATGTATTGCTTGCTGAAGCTTCTCAAGCAATAATTATAGGTTTTAATGTAAGACCAACACAAGGTGCTCTTGAACAAGCTAAAGAAAGCAATATCGATATTAGAACTTATAATGTAATCTATGAAGCTATAGAAGATATAGAAAAAGCAATCAATGGTATGTTAGATCCAGAATTTAAAGAGGTTGTTTTGGGAAGAGCCAAAGTAAAAGAAACATTTAAGGTTCCAAATGTTGGTATGGTAGCTGGTATTGTCGTAACTAGTGGAAAAATTAATAGAAATTCCAAGATCAGATTATTAAGAGATAATATAGTTGTTTATGATGGAGATATAAATAGTCTTAAAAGGTTTAAAGATGATGTAAAAACCCTTAATAATGGCTATGAAGGTGGTTTAGGTCTTAATAATTTCAACGATATAAAAGTCGGAGATTATATGGAAGCTTATGAAATGCAAGAGGTTGAAAGAGAATTATAATGGATAAAAGAAGGACACAAAAAATATCTAATGAGATGCAAAAGCAACTATCTGATATATTAAGAAATGAAATTAATGATCCTAGAATATCTGATAATATGATTTCTATTATTGAAACTAAGGTAACCAATGATCTATCTTTTGCAGATATTTATATAACAGTTCTTGGAGACGATAAAAAAAGAGAAGAAGTCTTAGATGCATTAAATCAAGCTAAAGGATATATAAAAAATCTCATAGGAGATAAAATGAGACTTAGACAGATGCCAGAATTTAGATTTAAAATGGATAAGTCTATAGAACATGGAATTTATATGGATCAACTAATTAAAAAGACGATAGAAAAAGATAAAAGAAACCACGTAGATGATTATGAAGATTGAAAATTATAAATTAGAACAATTAAAAAAAATAATTCAAAATTCAGAAACTATAGCATTAGCAGCCCACATCAGACCAGATGGCGATGCATTGGGCTCAGTGCTATCTTTTTCTGCGGCTTTAAAACAATTAGATAAATCCGTAGTACCAATTAAAAATAGTGAAATCGGTCAATATCTAAATTTCTTGCCGAATCTTGATCTTTTAACTGAAGATTATATAGATGAAAAAGTAGATCTATTTATTGTACTTGACTGTTCAGAACTAGATAGAATAGCAGATGCAAAGGTGGTTTTTGAGAAAGCTAAAAATACTGTTGTAATTGATCACCATGTAAAAGGAAATATAAAAGGCGATTTAAATATTATAGATGAAAATGCATCATCAACTTGTCAATTAGTTTATGAAATTATTAAATATTTAAATCTTGAATTTACAAATGATATATCAAGTCTTTTATTTACTGGAATAGTAACTGATACAGGTAGATTTATGTTTGATAATGTTGATTTTAATACACATTTAATTGCAGCTGACTTATTGAAAAATGGTGCAAATCAACAGTATATTTTTAATAAGTTATATCAAAATAAAAAGATAGAGCAATTACAAATGGAATCTTATATACTTCAAAAAACTAAATATTATAATGATAAAATAGCCTTTGTATATATAAGTGATGAAGATGTCAATAAATTTAATTTAGAATTATCTGATACGGATTCGATCGTAAATATTTTAAGAGATTTAGAACCAGTTGAAGTAAGTATAGTTATGAAAAAATATAGTGACGATGAATATAAGATTAGTATGAGAAGTAAGAATTTTATCGATGTTTCTGAAATCGCTAGGTCAAATGGAGGAGGCGGGCATATAAGAGCTGCAGGCTTTAGTATATATGCTAATAAAGAAGAAGCTTTTAAAAAAATCGAGAAAATTATAGAGGAAATTAAATGATTAATGCAATATTGCCATTAAATAAGGAAATATCTATTTCTTCACAAAAAGCAGTTAGTAAAGTAAAAAAAAGATTAAATTGTAAAAAGGTTGGTCATGCTGGTACTTTAGATCTAGAAGCTTCAGGACTACTAATAGTTTTGCTAGGAAAAGCTACCAAACTAAGTGATTATATTATGCATCAGGATAAAGAATATATAGCAACTATTGAATTAGGCAAAAAGACAAATACCTTAGATTATGCTGGAGAAATTATAAAAACGAGTAATAAAAAATTGGATATTTTAGAAATCAAAAATGTTTTAAAGGAATTTGAGGGAGATATAAAACAAATTCCTCCAATGTTTTCGGCTATAAAACATAATGGCAAAAAACTATACGAACTTGCTTTAGAAGGTAAAACAATAAAAAGAAAAGAGCGAGTTGTTAGGATTTATCAAATAAAAATAATTGATTTTAATTATCCGATTCTAAAACTTCAAATAAATTGTTCTAAAGGCACATATATTAGAACTCTGGCTGATGACATTGGTGAAAAATTAGGAACTTATGGTTTTATAAAAGAATTAATTAGAACAAAAATTGGTCAAATATCAATAGAGCAGTCTATCGACAGCAGCAATCTTGATTTTTTAAGCGATGAAGTGATTAAATCTAAATTAATTGATATGAGAGATAGCTTATATAATATAGAAGAACTTAAGATTAATGATGACTGCTTTGATAAATTAATTAATGGCGTGAAAATAAAAATAAATAATTTAAATAGCCATCAAGTCTATAAAGTAATATGCAAAGATGAGTTTATAGGTATTGGTATTGCGGATGATAGAGATAAAAATTATTTGAAAATGAAAAAGGTATTATATGAACAAACAACTTAAGATAATAGATTTAAATAAAGATATAAAAGATTATAATCCAAAGGTGATTTGTTTAGGAAATTTTGATGGATTGCATTTAGGCCATATGACATTGATGGATGAAAATATCAGAATTTCTAAGGAATATTCTTTATCATCAGCCGTACTTTTTTTCAATAAAAACACAAAAGAGATCCTACGAAATCAACATGGATATTTAACCTCTTTAGAGGATAAGATTGAAATAGCAAGTGAGAGATCAATTGAGTATTTTTGTATAATAAATTTTGACAAAGCTTTATTAAATCTAAAGCCTGAAGAATTTATTAAAGATATTTTAATAGATAAACTCAATGTTAAATATATTGTAGTGGGTGAAGATTTTAGATTTGGATATAAAGCTTTGGGTGATGTTAATTTATTAAAAAAGCTTGAAGATAAATATAATTATAAAGTTAAGATAATGCCTTTGAAATTATTACATGATAAAAAAATTAATTCCACAAAAATAAGAGAATATATAACAAGCGGGAATATTAAAAAGGCTAATAAACAACTAGGATACAATTATAAAATTAAGGGCATTGTCATAGGTGGGCAGCAAAGAGGTAGGAAGTTAGGATTTCCTACAGCTAATTTGAAAATGAAATTTGACTATGTATTACCAAAAAACGGAGTTTATTTTACAAAAGTATATATTGATTATAAACAATATTATGCAATGACAGATATTGGTACAAATCCATCATTTGAAAATAAAGAAATTAAAATAGAAACCTATATATTTAATTTTAATAAGGATATATACCAAAAAGATATGGCTATAGAGTTTATTGAATACATCAGAGAAGATATAAAATTTGATGATATTAATGCCCTTATTAAGCAAATTCAAGCTGATAAAAAAGTTATTGAAGAAAAAATTAACCAGATTGATAAAAATAAAGAATTATAAAAGCTTTACATTCATTTGAATTTATAGTATACTAATTAAGTACTTATGCTAAGTATATAGATTCCTCAGCTTATACTTGGTCTAAGCGTATAATTTTAAGGAGGCAATATTATGTTAACAAAAGAAAAGAAAAATGAAATTATTAAAGAATATCAATTAAAGGACCAAGACACAGGTTCACCAGAAGTACAGGTAGCTTTATTAAGCTTTAGAATTAATGAATTAACAAAACATTTAAAAGAAAACAAAAAGGATCATAGTTCAAGAAGATCTATGTACAAATTAATCGGACGTAGAAGAGGTTTATTAAATTATCTCCAAAATAAAGATCTTGAGAGATATCGTGATTTAATAAAGAGATTAAATATCAGAAGATAATAAAGAGCGGATTAACCGCTCTTAATTTGTAGTTAGGAGATATAATGGAAAAAATATTTAATTATAAAAGCGAACATGGTTCCGACTACAAGGTGACAATTGGGAAAGTCGCAGAACAAACTAATGGAGAATGTCTTATTCAATCTGGAGATACTATTTTGTTAGTGACAGCTGTGGCCTCTGAAGAGCCAAGAGAAGGTATAGACTTCTTTCCGTTACTTTGTGACTTTCAAGAAAAGTTATATGCAGTCGGAAAAATTCCAGGTGGGTTCATAAAAAGAGAAGCGAAACCTACAGATAAAGCAACACTTATTGCTAGACAAATGGATAGGCCACTTAGACCTTTATTCCCAGAAAACTTCTTCAATGATGTACAAATAGTAGCTACTACTTTATCGATGGATGAAGATAACGAAGTTGATTGTATGGCAACTATTGGAGCGGCTATTGCATTAGAAATATCTGATATTCCATTTAATGGACCAGTTGCCTCAGTAAGTGTTGGATATATAGATGGAGAATTTATATTAAATCCAAATGAGAAGCAAAGAGAAATAACTGAATTAGAATTAACTGTTTCAGGTACTAAAGATGCAATTAACATGGTTGAATCAGGTGCTAAAGAGTTAAGTGAAGAAGTGATGATAAATGCAATTATCTTTGCTCATGAAGAGATCAAAAAAATATGCGAATTTATTGAGAATATTGGCAAAGA
>JAUNAV010000080.1 GCA_030527425.1 Tissierellia bacterium | reverse complement strand
AAGGAGTTAACTATGAAAAGAATTATCACTTTAAATACTAGAAATCTACACAAAAGTAAAAAAAATGGCGGATGTGGTGAATGTCAAACTTCTTGCCAATCAGCTTGCAAAACTTCTTGTGGTATTGCAAATCAAGAATGTGTAAATGAGAAAAAATAATCTAATATAATTGATATTAAGGGCTATATGCCCTTATATTTTTTTATAGTTTGAATTTCATGGTTAAAACTTAATAAATTATTAATAGAAAAGAAGGTAAGATATGATACATCAATATAAATTGAAAGGTTTTAATATAGTTTTGGACGTATACAGTGGGTCTGTACATGCTGTAGACGATGTTACCTACGATATAATAGAAAAGTTTGAAAATAATTCATATGAAAAAATTAAAGATTGTATAATTGATAAATATAAAATATCAAATAAAGAATTTGATGAAGCTTATGGAGAAGTTAAGGCTTTAAAAGATAATAATTTGCTATTTTCTAAAGATGAATTCGAAGATTTAACTTTTGATTTGTCTAATAGAAAAACCTACCTTAAAGCTTTATGTTTAAATATTAGCCATACATGTAATCTTTCTTGTGAATATTGTTTTGCAAAGGGTGGAAAATACCATGGTCCCGATGCAATAATGTCATTTGATGTTGCTAAAAGAGCTATTGACTTTTTGATTGAAAATAGCGGATATCATAAAAATTTAGACATTGACTTTTTCGGTGGAGAGCCGCTTTTAAATTGGGATATAGTAGAAAAAACTGTTGATTATGCCAAAAGCGTAGAAGAAAAGAATAATAAAATTTTTCATTTTACTTTAACTACCAATGGAATGCTATTAGATGAGAAAAAAAGTGAATTTCTAAATAAATACATGAAAAATGTAGTATTATCATTAGATGGTAGAAAAGAAAAACATGATAATTTTAGAAAAACTCTTTCTGGTAAAGGCTCCTATGATGTAATAGTGCCAAAATTCCAAAAATTTGTAGAATCAAGAAAAGATAAAGAATATTATATAAGGGGAACTTTTACTGCCAATAATTTAGATTTTACTGAAGATATCAAGACAATGATGGATCTTGGTTTTGATAGAACTTCTCTTGAACCAGTTATTGGTGATCCAAATGAACCATTTGCACTAAAAGAAGAAGATCTACCAAAGATTTATTCTGAATATGAAAAATTAGCAGATATGATAATGGAAAAAATAGATAAAAATGAAGAATTTACTTTTTATCATTTCATGATAGATCTTGAAAATGGTCCGTGCATACAAAAAAGAGTCTCGGGTTGCGGGTCTGGGTCTGAATATATGGCTGTAACTCCTACCGGAGATCTATATCCATGTCATCAATTCGTAGGCGAAGAAGATTTTAAAATTGGTGATGTTTTTAATGGAATAAAAAGAGTCGATCTAATTGATAATTTCAAAAAATCCAATACCTACTCTAATGACAAATGTAGAAGTTGTTGGGCTAAGATGTATTGTTCAGGTGGTTGTACAGCTAATAATTACCACGCTACAGGTGATATTAATCAAATATATGACTATTCATGTAAAATATTTCAAAAAAGAATTGAATGCGCATTGGCAGTAAAAGTATATGAATATCTAGAGGCAAATAATTAAAAATAAGTGCAGTCAAAAGTAATCTTTAAAGATTATTTTGACTGCTTTTTTGTATCAAAAATCACGTAGTAATTTTAACCTCTTACCAGTTTTATAATAAAAAAAAGAATAATGATTCCAATCAAAAATTCAATTTTCTCTTTTTTAGTAGTTTTCCTAACATTAATTGTAACCTTATGCTTCATTTTTCAAATGGAATATAAATTTTAATCTATTACTAATTCATACTTAATAATATTCCATATACTCCTTTTTTTATATTATTGTCCATTAAATAATCAAACAATTAAAAATATTTAAAATGATCTTATTGAATAGTGTAACGTTTTAATCTATAAAAAAGCAAATCTAAAGTTATATTTCATTATTTCTTGTCTTCTTTTTACTGGGTCTTTTATTTTGTAGAGATCTTTAAGGCTTGTTTGTTTTGTGTTTGTTGTTTTTACTTTGGGGCTTTGGCCTTTTAGTCTTTCGTTTATGCCTTTTTCTATTTCTTGTTTTATTAGGTCTCTAAATTCTAAGACGTTGTCTTTGGTTGTTTGGGCATCTTGGGTTACTATTTTTTCTAGAAGCTTGTCTGTTACGTGATAGCCGTCTTCTGATAGCATGTTTTGGGCTATTTTTGTCATTTGGCTTAGTGTTTCTCGTTGTTTGTATTCTTCTAACTCTTTTTCTAGTTGCCTCATTTTATAGGCTGTTTTTTCGTCTTTGTTCATTTTTTCAAGCTTTTTTGCTTCTTCTACTGCTTGTTGTTGTTCTTTTTGCCATTTGGCAAATTTTTTATTGATGATTCTGTCTACGTCTTCGTCTGTGTATTTTTTTTGTTCTTGTTTTTTTGGGTTTTCTTCTTTTTGGGTTTGTTGGGTGTTTTTTTCTTCTTTTTGTTCTGTTGGTTCGTTGTTTTCTAGGTTGTTTATTTGTTTGTTTTCTTCTGACATTGTTTCCTCCATTTTTTTATACTTGTAATGCTTAAGTTTCCGTAGCTTTTTTTGACTTCAACGCTTGGTCTATGTA
>JAUNAV010000079.1 GCA_030527425.1 Tissierellia bacterium | reverse complement strand
ATTTTAAATAGAGTACAATGAAATTACTGAATAAGAGTCCTAAGACCCTTATTCAGATGTTATTTCGATAGTTAGAATCAAGATTGTAATTTTAATTTTTACTTGCTTGATTCTAATTTTTTTGTCTTTCATTGTACTTTCCTCCTTATATAACTTATATCTATATTGTACGCCATGGCGTTTATAATGCCAAGTATTTTTTTCATACATGTCTTTATATTTATCAACTTCACTTTTAATTGATTCTACATCTACATCTTTAAACATTTCTATTTTTTCATTTGCTGTATTAAGAGACTCTTTTAATGACTCATTTTCTGTTTTTAAAAGATCATAGTCGTTTTTAGCCTGTTGAATCTCTTTACCTCTAAGCTTAAAGACTTCTGCAATCTGTTCTTCGTTTAAACCAATACTTTTTAGTTCTTCTGTGTTCATTTTTACCTCCATTAAGCTTTTTAGGTCGTCGCTTTGACCGGATTTTTAGGCTTTAAGTCCCTCGACTTGGTGGGTTGTGTAGGAGTTGAACCTACTTGACCGTTCAACCCATAAAAAAAGACAGCTACTTGTGTAACTGTCTAGATTCCTAAGTGGATTAGTATTAAGTTTGTGATGATGCTACTTGCTAAGGCTATGAATATTGGTATTATTTTTTTTCTACTTTTTTATCGTCCATATTTATCCTTTTTAGTACCACTGTTCTGAGCCTTTTTTTGGTAGTTTATTTGCTAATATAGATCTAAGAGCATGCACACCACATTCAGCTACGTATCCCTCTGATAAATCAGTATAATCCACTACCTTATATGTGTTTGGGTCGATAATTAAAAACCCAATTTCATCATCGATGCCTACAACTTTATATAAGTATTTATAGCATCCATTTTTATCTATGCTATCTAACCAATAATCTAACATTGTTTTCTCCCTATTTTAGTTTTTTCTTATATTCTTTAGCTTCTTTACCATAATCATATTTTTTCTCTGTTATTCTATGAGCTTCATTATATTTTTTTCCTGATTCCATTAGTTTTTGTTCCATATGCTCATGATGTATAAGAGTTAAATCATGTTTTTTTACATCACTACCATCAATTAGCCTTTTAGTTGTTATCTATTTCTTTTACTCTTTTATAGTCCATATCTAAACTTCTTTAATACCAATGTGCTGTGCCTTCTTTTGGGAGGTCGGTCATATTTAGTCTTTGTTGTTTTCTTCTCATAAAATTATATGCATGTCTTGCCCCTTCAAATAATATCCCTTTTGTAGCATCTGTATGATCTATAATTTTATAAGTTTTTGGATCCACAACTAAAAAACCTAATTCTTCTAAATTGTCTATCTTATATAAATATTTGTAATACCCGTTCTCGTCGATAATTTCTAACCAATATTTTAACATGATTCTCTCCTTATTTTAAATTTTTCTTATATTCCTTAACCCCTTCTGCATAATCATATCTTTTCCTTGTTATTTCATGTGCCTCCGACTGAGATTTTCCTTGCTTAACCAAATTTTTCTCCATATATTCATGATGTATCATAGTTAGATCATGTTTTTTTACATCACTACCATCAATTAGCCTTTTAGTTGTTATCTATTTCTTTTACTCTTTTATCATCCATGTTTTAATATTTTTTAATACCATTGTAGTGTGATTAGCGATCCTACTATCATTGGTAGGACTATATATGTCTTTTTAAATTTACTTTTAATATAATTCATAGTATATTCTATCATAAATTTTCTGCATCTCTCGTCCTAAATCATTTAATCTATCTTCTTTATCCATACCTTTTATTATTATAAAATCATCCATAGAATCAAATAGATCATAAAAATCATTAGTTCTTATAGCATATTCTAGCTTATTTTGGCCATCTACTATATTATTCTTTATAAAATTTTTATCCTCTCTTGATATTGATATCATTTTTTATCTCCTTTAAATGGATTTGTCTGAATAAGTCTGCCTCTATCAGTATCTATAGTCGCAAAACATTTATCTCCACTATATTTACTTCTATACTCTCCATCAACTTTTATCTTTTTAATTCTTGACGGATTTTTTAATGTGTGTTCAACATCTTCAATTTTCTCACCTTTTCGCATTCCTTTTACATTAGGTG
Source organism: Tissierellia bacterium (assembly GCA_030527425.1). Taxonomy (GTDB): domain Bacteria; phylum Bacillota; class Clostridia; order Tissierellales; family Peptoniphilaceae; genus JAUNAV01. The sequence goes on along the minus strand of JAUNAV010000079.1, from coordinate 601 downwards.
AATCATGAGCTATCTGTCCTATTATTCTATCTATAAAGTGGGGACTTTTTTTTGTTATAATCCCGTCTTTAGTTTCAATTCCAAAGAGTTCGTTTACTATATTCTTATAAACTTCTTTATAATGGCTAAATCCAACAAAAGAGCTAATATCGCAGGTAGACACAGCAGCTTTATATCCATCTAACAGCTCTTGTTCACTTAAAATCTTATAGATATTATCTTTTGTTTTATTTTTTATTGATGGACTTTTAATTGTGTCTTTAATAGATATTTTAGGTACTATTGTACACACTATTTTTTCTGCTTTCTTTTTACTACTATTATACTCGTAAACCTCTAAATTAGTATCTAGTAATTAATTATAGCCTTTTTTAATTTTTTCTAATATTTAAATTTTTTACTATTAACATAATAAAAAAGACAGCTACATTAGTAACTGTCTTAGATTCCTAAGTGGATTAATATTAAATTGGTTATGATGCTACTTGCTATAGCTATAAATATTGGTATTACTATGTTGTTATCTATTTCTTTTACTCTTTTATCGTCCATATCTAAACTTCTTTAATACCAATGTGCTGTGCCTTCTTTTGGGAGGTCG
>JAUNAV010000025.1 GCA_030527425.1 Tissierellia bacterium | reverse complement strand
TCTTTCATAAAATTCTTTTATTTTCTACTTGACTTCATATAGTTAGTCTTATATAACATGATAACATAAAATTTCAAAAAATCCGATTACAAAAACTTTACAATTTAGATTAAAATAATTATTATTTGAAATTTTTGCTTTTCATATTTGTTTATTATACACTAGCTTTTTCGAATAATTTCTAAGATAAAATTTATTAATTTTGTTATTTTAAAAAATAAAAAAAGCAGATAAATTTCATTTTCATCTGCTTTCTAATATTAAAATTATTAAGTTTATATTTTTCTTTTAAATCTTTCTAAGTCAAACATTTTTTCTCTTTTACTTACAATAATGGTTCCAACTGCATCACCACAAATATTAACAGCTGTTCTTGACATATCTAGTATTCTGTCAATACCCATTATCATTGCTATTCCCTCTGTAGGTACGCCTACTGAATTTAATACCATAGCCAAAGTAACAAGACCAACTGATGGTATACCAGCTGTTCCTACTGATGCTAAAGTAGCTGTTAAGATTACTGTTATATAATCGTTAAATTCCAAATTAATATTATATGCATTGGCAATAAATACAACAGCAACTCCTTGCATTATTGCAGTACCATCCATATTGACAGTTGCTCCAAGTGGAATTGTAAAAGATGATATTCTTCTATCAACACCAATATCTTCCAATGTTTTTATATTAACTGGGACAGTTGCTGATGAAGAAGAAGTTGAAAAAGCAAATGTCATAACTGGCATAAATTTCTTTAAAAAGGCAAATGGATTTACTCTAACGAATAAGAAAAGTAGCATCATATAAACAATTATTAATTGACAAACAAGTCCACCCATTACTGTAGCCATATATGAAATCATAGACAATATTACATCATAACCTAAAGAAGCAAAAGTTCTTGCTATTAAGCAAAATACTCCAATTGGAGCTAGTTTCATTACCCCCATTGTCATAGACATCATCAAATCATTTACTTCGGTTATTATATTTCCTAAAGTTTCAGTCTTTTCTTGGAGATTAGCAATTAAAAGTCCTACAATTACTGCAAAAATTATTACTTGAAGCATATCGCCATTTGCTAATGATGCTATTGGATTTGTAGGAATCATTTGAAGCATAGTTTCTACAAAAGAGATATCTTCAGCATTTGAAGCATCATATGTATTGCTTCCTATGTGCATATTCATTCCAGTACCTGGTTTTATAATTGTTGCAAGAGATAAAGCAATTGCTATAGCTAAAGCTGTTGTTAATAAGTAAAATGCAACAATTCTAATACCTACCTTACCTAAAGTCTTTGTATCTCCCATACTTCTACAACCATCCATTATCGAAAAGAATACCAAAGGAACTACAAGCATTTGCATAAGTCTTATAAAACCTTGACCGATAAAATATAATATACCTTCAATAATTACATTGTCTCTAAAATCACTTTTTGGAACAAAATAATAAAGACATAGCCCTAAAAGTGCTCCAAAAAGAAGAGCAATGAAGATTTTAGTCGTTAATGATAACTTCTTTTTGTTTTCTTTCATATTACACCTCGTTTTCTAAATACTTTCTTAGTGCTTGTTTCCAATGTGAGAAATTATAACCATCAGTTATATCTAATATGAAATTTTGCAAAGCTAAAAATTGCGGCTTAAAATCAATTTGTTCATCTCTTACTTCTTTTACTTTTGCATTTATATTTAAAATTTTCAAAACTTCTTCAGCAAATTCTTTTCTTGAACAAACTCCTTTACAAGAAGCATGATATGTTCCATATTCAGTAGTATCTATTAAATATAAAATAAACTTTGTCAATTCATATGCACTTGTAGGGGATGCGAATTGATTTTTTGGAACATTAACTTCTTTATTTTCCTTAGCCTGTTTAATTATGTCTTCAACATATCCATTTTCTTTTGAATACAATCTGCTTGTTCTAATTATGAAATGATAAGGTGTAAATTGTCTTACCATTTTTTCTCCGAAATATTTACTTTTTCCATATACTGTAACTGGATTTGCAGTATCAGTTTCCTTATATGGGCTAAGAGTATTACCATCAAACACATCACCAGTCGATAGATGAACTAGTTTACTTCTTGCCCTTCGTGAAGCTATTGCAATATTTTTTGCTCCAACACCATTTAATAAATATGCTTCATTTTCATGTTCTTGACAATAATTTCTTTTGGTTAAACCAGAACAATTTATTATGATGTCGGGTCTATTTCTATCCACAAATTGATTTACTTCTTTAGAATTTGTTATATCAACTACATGCTTATCTGTAGCGAGAATCTCCAATTCTAAAGGATCTAAATAGCGATAAAGAGTTGAGCCTAACCTTCCACTAGCTCCTGTAATCCAAATCTTTTTAACATACATGTCTTTCCTCCTATAAGATGTTAAATTGATGATGTATTGCTGTAACATTACACCGCTCAATTAATTATATCATAATTTTTATAATTAAAAAAGAGAAAAGATATACTTTTCTCTTTAAAAATTGAAATATTAACAAAGTATTAATAAATAAATATTATAAATATCACTTTTTATTAAACTTAATTAGTTTGATACCAATTAGGTATGATATCTGAAAAATCATCATACATTTCAAAAATCTTATCTATCTTTTCTCTTTTTAATTCATTTTCCCTATTATTTCTAATATCGACCATATTGCACAATAAATAATATGCCTGATATAAAGACAATAATTTAAAAAATTTTCTTGTTGGGATATTCCCAGAGAAGTATGATTTCATAACAGCATTTGAAAACTCTTTTGAATAAAGACTTGCTTCATTTAAAACTAGAAAATCAATTGTTCCATCTCCTGTGTTTATTTTTTTTAATCCTCTAAGGTCAATACCATTTTTTGCAATTCTAATATTTTTTAAGTTTAAATTGCTATGAATTAGATTAACAGCAGTGTTTCTAGTCAAATGCCTATTATTATTTATAAAATCTTGTATTATATAGTCTTTATCTCCTTTTTTTTCAGAAAGACCTAATTGATAAAGCACGTAATTTAATTTTGTATCAAAGCTCTTATACCAATTACTTTTTACATCTGTTATTTTTATATTATGAAAATTTTTTAGTATCTCCCCAAATTCCAAACCTAGTTTATAATTATCTTCTTTGCTATTATTTTTAAGATAATCTTCCAATGAAATTTCTTTACGATACTCAAAGATTTTATAACATTTATCAATATCAGGGAGAATCCCAGCCCTATAAAGTCTAAGAACTTTTACTTTGGATATTTGTAAAAATTCTTCAATTTTTTCTTCTATTTTAATATCATCATACGATCCTAATGGATATAATCCCAAAGTATAATTATCTGATTTAGTGATTATTTTGTACTTATCTTTTGTCATTTCTAAAATAGAAGAAATTTCTTTATCATTAAAAAATTCAATTTTTTTAATCAGATTAAAGGTATTAGTATCCATTATTAGCCTCAATTATCACCAAGTACTTTTTGCTCTACTTCATTTGCGGTATCTAAATCTAATAATTCACTGGCATATTCTTGTGCTTGTTTGAAACTAGAATTTAATATTGTATCTTTTACTTTAGATAATTTGGATGCGGATCCAGAAAATTCATCTAAACCAAGTCCCAATAATAATTTTGTAGCATTAGTGTCAGATGCAAATTGGCCACACATTCCTGTCCATTTACCAGCTTTATGGCTAGTATCAATTACTTTTTTAATAGCTCTTAATACTGCTGGATTATAATTAGAATATAGATGAGCTATATTTTCGTTTCCTCTATCAACAGCTAACATATATTGTGTCAAATCATTAGTTCCAATTGAGAAAAAGTCTGCATATTTTATTAACTTATCACTCATCATTACTGAAGCTGGAGTTTCAACCATAATGCCAAGCTCAATATCTTTATCATAATCTATATTTTTTTCATTTAATTCTGATTTTAGTTCTTCTAGTAAATCACGTGATCTTTTTAGTTCATCAACTGAAATAACCATCGGTAGCATTATCCTGATTTTACCATAAGCTGAAGCTCTTAGAATTGCTCTTAATTGAGTCTTAAATACTTCAATTTTATCAAGACATAATCTAATAGCTCTATAACCTAAAAATGGATTTTCTTCTTTTGGAAATTCATAATAATCTAAACCCTTATCTCCACCAATATCTAATGTTCTTATAATTATTGGCTTGCCTTCTAATTTTTCACAAGCTTTTTTATAAACTTCATATTGTTCATCTTCTGTTGGGAAATGAGAATTTTCCATATATAAAAATTCCGTTCTAAATAAACCAACACCATCACAACCAGCTTCAATTGCAATGTCTAAATCATTAAGATTACCAATATTGGCAGCTACTTCACAATGTTTTCCATCTTTTGTTATAGCTTTTTTGTCTTTCATTTCCAATAATCTTTGTTTTTCAGCATTGATCTTATCTATTTTATTTATATATTCTTTTTTTAATTCATCATCTGGATTTAAGATTATTTCACCTTGATCTCCATCAATAATTGCAAAATCTCCGTCTTTGGCATGTTTTGTAATATCATTCATGCCAACAACTGCTGGAATATCTAATGTCTGAGCAATAATCGATGTATGAGAAGTCTTACCACCAAGATCAGTTGCAAAGCCTAATACATTCTTTTTATCCATTGTAGAAGTATCTGATGGAGTTAATTCCTTGGATATAATTATAACTTCTTTAGTTAGCCTTGATAAATTATTAGCCTTAACTCCCATTAATTTATACATTACTTGTTCGCCAATGTCTTTGTAGTCGGCAGCTCTTTCTTTTAAATACTCATCATCAAGTGCTTCCATAGTCATAACCATCTCTTTAACAGTTTCATCTAATGCAAGCTGTGAATTTTTTAATTCACTTTCTATCTTATTTAAAATAGTCTCTTCAAAATAGGGATCAGACAATAATTCTGTATGAGCATTTGCAATGGCTTCTTCTTCTGGAGTAGTTTTTACTCTATTTTCTATTTCATTGGAGTAACTATTTATGGCATCTTTAACTTTTTCTTGTTCTTTTATAACATCATTTTCAGAAATTTTTTCATTTGAGACTTCTATTTTTTGTTTTGTATACATAAAAATTGGTCCCATTGCTATACCATTTGATGCTATTATACCTTTGTATTTATTTTGCATTTTTTCTCCTTTTGTAAAAATAAGGGATACTCAAAAGAGCATCCCCTTCTATTTAGAAGTAACAAGTCTCCCTAAAGCCTAATATTTAGGCGGGGCTTCTTATTATTCAGATAAGTTTTCTATAAAATCAACTAATTTATTTAAATATTCTTCTTCATTTTCTCCTTCAACGATTAAGTTGATTTCAGTTCCTTTTGATATTCCAAGACTCATAACGTTAAAAATACTTTTAGCATTTGCTTCTTTTCCATCTTTAACGATTTTTACTTCTCCTGGATAATTTTTAACAAATTGAACTAGAGAAGCTGCTGGTCTAGCATGTAATCCTGTTTCATTTGTTACGGTAACTTTCTTTTCTGCCATTGTTAACCTCCTATTATTTATAATATAATTTTAACATTTATTTATTATTATTTCAACTTATAGTTTTTTAGTAGATTCTCTTTCCATAATTTGAGCTGGAATTATATAGTCGCCATCAAGTCCATCCTCGCCTTTTAGTCTCTTTACTAGACTTCTAATAGCAACAGCTCCTATATCATAATAAGGTTGTTGTACAGTAGTTAATTTTGGTCTATATATCGATGCAACTTTCGAATCTCCAAATCCTACTACTGATATATCATTAGGAACTTTAATATCCTTATCATAGCAATAATTTATAAATCCAATTGAGACTTCATCATTAATACTTGCAACTGCTGTAACTGATTTTTCATTTTTATATTTTATGACTTGTTCAGCTACATCATATCCTGCATCAGAATTATCTCCTTTTGCATAAATAATTATCTCTTCTTCGCCTAATTCTTCGATAGCTTTTACATAACCATCAATTTTTTTATTCGTAAGATTATTTCCTCTATCAGCTATGAAAGCTATTTTTTTATGACCAAGTTTATTTAAGAATTTTATCAAATTATAAACTTCTTGTTCATAATCGATAGTTACTGTATTTAGATTTTTAAAATTATAGAATTTATCTAATAATATAAATGGCAATTTATGATCTCTCATTTTTACCATTATTTCTGGTGATACATCCTCACTTATGATTATAATTCCTTCTACTTGTTTGGTAGCTAAAAAATCTATAGATTTTTCTTCGCTTTCTTCTTCACCATAAGTACTTGATAAGATAATATCGTATTTATACATACGACCAATTTCTTCTATTCCTCTTATCATCTGAGCCATATATTCAATTCCAATATCCTTGACAATAACGCCTATTAGATTGCTCTTTTTCATTACTAGACTTCTTGCCAATTCATTTGGTTTGAAATCTAATTTTGCAATAGCATCTACTACTTTTCTGCGCGCCTCAGGACTTACAGGCTTTGAATCATTCATTACTCTTGATACTGTAGAAATAGATACGCCTGCTAATTTAGCAACGTCTTTAATTGTAGGTTGCCCCATAAATCCTCCTTACTTAACAAGCAAAAAGCCATCTTTAGATGGCTTAGTTCTACTTGCTTGCTATTACATTTCTAAGAATATCAACAACATCTTTTACCATGTAAACATAATCTGTTATTGAACTAACTCCTCCATCAAGAGTATCTGCAGTATCAATTGCAGTTTCTCCAAAGTAATTAACTGTATCTTTAACATCTTCTGATATTCTTGAAACATTTGTTAAAGTATCATTAGCTTTAGCGACAGCCATTTTGATATTAGGATCTGCTACTATAGTATTGATATTTCCAACTAGTCTATCAGCATTATCTACAATAACTGGTAGTTTTTCAATTGTTGTATCAATACTGTCTCTATTTTTATCAACCACATTAGATATGGTTTTTAATAGAGAAGCAACATTTTTTAAAACCACTATCAAAAAGATAAGAGCCAAAATACCAAGAATAGTTAAAATGGCATTACCAATTGCACTAAGATTAATAGTAACTAAGGTATCTTGCATTATAAATCTTCCTTCCTAGTATTAGTTCTTTTTGTCAGCTTCTTTTTTTACTTCTTTAGCATTTTTCTTTGCTACATCTTTTGTTTCTTTTGCGCCTTCTTTAGCTTTTTCAACTACATCTTTAGCGTCTTCTTTTTTATCTTTCGCTTCTTTTTTTACATCTTTTCCAACTTCTTTAGCATCATCTTTAAGTTGTTCAAGATCTTCTTTAATTGGTTTAATCTCTGTGAAAGATTTTTCTTTAAGATCTTGATAAGTGTCTTTAGCACTTTCGATAGCATCAGAAGTTTTTTCTTTAGCTAATTTTGCTGTTTGATCAGCTTTAGCTTTAATATCTTCAATAGTTTCTTTTCCTGATTTTGGAGCTAGAAGAATTCCAGCAGCAACTCCTGCTAAAGCACCAACAACTAAACCTTGTGCTCTGTGTCTAGCGTCACGATTTTTAGCTTTCCAAATTTCAAATTTGATTTGTCTTTCTTTTTCTTTAGCTTTTCTTTCTAAATAATCAGCTATACTCATAATACCTCTCCTTTTCATTTTATCCTTAATTATATTTTACCCATTTTCAAAAATTTAAAACAATATCCAGATGAGCCCTACTCTATTAATACCTTCTGTTTGTGAAGGTGGGTTTGCTGTCTGAAATCGCAGACTTCCACTCATAGGAGGCTTGCCTTTAAAGCCAGAACTCCGCAATCCCTTATAAGAGTTGTAGGTTTAATTTTCGGGCTATACCACCTGGAATAATTTTATTATATAATATGAAAATGATTTTTGCAAGTTATATTATTAATTAATCAGTTTTTAATTGAAATATGCCATTATTTATAAATTTACTTTCAACTTTTATTCTTTTTCCAGTCAAAAATTCATTAAAGTATAAAAAACTAGAATTTAGCAAAAATCCGTCACAATTCTCATCACTTCCATATAATTTATCACCTACAATCGGATAATTTAAATATGAAAGTGTGGATCTAATCTGATGAGTCTTTCCAGTCAAAATTCTTATTAGTAACAAAGAATATCCATTTTTATAGGAAATTTTAAAAATTTCAGTCTTTGATAATTTTCCATTATCACCAACTTCATATCTTTTATTTTTATCATTGTAAGAAAGGTACAATTGATACAATCCTTCTTTCTGAAAGTCTCCTTTTACATATGCTGTATATAATTTTTTTATATTGTTATTTTCTATCTCTTTCTGGTAAAAACTCATGGCATATTTATTTTTAGCAATCATAATAATACCAGAGGTGTTCATATCTAGCCTATTAATTAATCGTACTTTTGATTTTATATTATTTTTAAGAAAATAATTTGAAACTAAATTTGAAAGGCTAATTTGATTTTTTGAATTAACTGTTAAATTTTTGGGTTTATCAACGATTAAGATCTGGCTATCTTCGTATAATACATCTATCTTTTTATCAAAAGGCTCATAATCTAATTTTTCATCTTTAATAATGATTTTAACTATATCATTTTTATTTAAAATAGTAGAATATTCCCTTTTATCATTTATAATCATTAGATTATCTCTTTTTATATTTCTTAAAGCTCTATTTGAAATATTTTTTTGTCCAAGAAAAGTCTCAGTTTTAATTTTGCTATCTACTTTAAATACTAAATTTTGATTTTTGTTTTTAATCTTCATGTTATAATGATATAAGAAAGGAATAAAAATGACAAATACTATTAATATCTTCAAAAATAGATCAAGGTATACAGCCAATGTATACAAAAAAGTAAAAAATATTTTTAATGATTATGGATACTATGTAAGTACACAATTTGATAAAAATGCAAAATTAAATCTAGTAATTGGTGGAGATGGTACTTTTTTGCATGCGGTTCATAAAAGTAAATTATCAAATATCCCTTTTGCTGGAATTAATACTGGACATTTAGGTTTTTACCAAGAAATAGATCCTGAAAATATCGAAGACTTTATCAAAAAATTTGTAAATAATCATTATCATACAGAAGATCTTTCGCTTTTAAGAGCTGATTTTAAAAATTCGTCATTTCATTCATTAAATGAGGTCGTTGTCAAAAGCAATAAAAATCAAATAATTAGACTAAAGGTATTTATTGATGGAAATTTTGTAGAAAATTTTTCAGGCGATGGACTTATTATCTCTACACCACATGGTTCTACTGCTTATAATCTATCTTGTGGTGGAGCAATTTTGTATCAATCACTAAGAGGTTTTCAATTAACTCCAATCGCTCCTGTCTATTCTAGCTCTTATAGATCTCTTAAAAATCCCATAGTATGCCCAGAAGGATCTAATATTGAAATTCTTGTCTCTAAAAGAGATAATAGGCATGTTGTATTTATTTTTGATGGAAAAGAATATTTTACAAAAGAATATAAAATTAGAATATCTTTAGCAAAAACTAGAGTTAAAAAAATTGTCCTTGATAAAAACCAATATTGGTTTAATATCAAAGACAAATTCCTTTAAAATCAATTATAGCTAATGGTATAGTAGGCATCCCTTAAGAGATTTCCTGCTATAGGAGCTGCAACCTCTCCTCCTGTTCTACCATCATTTTCAATTACAACTGCTATTGCTAGTTGTGGATCTTGATCAACTGCAAACCCAATAAACCAAGCATCCGTTGATCCATTATCAGTCTCAGCAGTACCTGTTTTTCCTGCAATTTGAATATCAGAAACATTAGCAGCTGTACCACTACCCTCTCTTACTACATCTAACATATATTCTCTAATTTGTTGAGCTGTTTGGCTATCAGTTACTTCACTGATTTCTTGCGGCTCACTTTTTTTAAGAACTTTACCATCTTTATCTTCTACATCTAAAACTAATCTAGGTTGCATCATTTTTCCATCATTAGCAATTGCAGAAGCTATCATCGCCATGTGAAGTGGTGTTACCTGTGTTTTACCATAACCAAATCCCGTCATTGCTGTATCCACTTCATTTAATTGATCATATGGTATTTTAGAATTCGAATGATCTAAGTCGAATTTATATTCTTTATTAAAAAGAAATTTATCGGTTGTCTCTTTTAATTTTTCTTTTCCTAACTCGTCTGTTTTCTTAGCAAAATAAGTATTAGAAGAGTTAACCAATGCACTTCTTAAATCTAATTGTCCATAAACAGCATCGCCAAAATTTTTAATCTCATATTGTTGTATTATTTCGCTTCCTGTGTCATTGTAATTTAGGTCAATATTATTTTCAATTAATCCAACTGAAGTAACAACTTTCATGGAAGATCCTGGTCTATACAAACCCTGAGTTGCCCTATTTAATAAAGGAGCATTTTCATTTTGTATAAGATTTTGCCAATCATCATCTAGAGTATTTGGATTAAATGATGGATTTGACACAAGAGATAAAACCTCTCCAGTTTTTGCATTCATTATGACAATTGAACCGGTATAGCCTTGTAAATAGTTGTAAGAAATTTGTTGTAAATTGGCATCTATTGTAAGATTTAAGTCATTTCCAACATCACTTTTTACTACCATGCTTTTAAATTTACTCATTGGCTTATCTTCTAAATCTAATAACTCTCGATTATAAGATTTTTCTATTCCAGTTTTTCCATAAGTTACAGAATTATATCCTGTAACCGGAGCTAAAATATCAGAGTATTCATATACTCTATAATTATTGCCCATGTCATCTCTTTGAGTATGAACTAGTGTGTTTTTATTTCTATCATAAATAGTTCCTCTAGTTATTATATTTTCATTTACCCAATTTCTCTTATTATGATCATGCTGTGCAAGAGATTCTGCTTTTGTCAATTGAAATATCACTAGATATATTACTAGCAATAAGAATAATCCTATAAAAAATATCAAAACTATTAAGGACCTTTTATTTACTGTAGTTTTATCAAGCTTATTATTATCAACCGTATTAAAATTCTCTCTTGATTTTTTTTCTTTCTCATTTAATTTTTGTAGAAATTTCTTTAATTTATTCATCATCCTCGCCAACTCCTATATCTTCTGAAGTATATTGTAAAACTGACAATAAGATGAAACCTGAAAGCATTGAGGATCCTCCACTAGATACAAATGGAATTGTAACTCCAGTTAATGGAATTAGTTTTAAGACTCCTCCGAAAATTACAAAAGCTTGAATAGCAAATAGACATGCTATACAAAATGCCAAAATGGAATAAAATTTATGTTGCTGAGATAAAGAATTTTTCATTGCTCTATAAACTAGTAACAAAAATATAAAAACTATGGCTATACCCATAAAAATTCCCATTTCTTCACATATGGCTGGAAAAATAAAATCGCTAGTGGCAACAGGTATATAATCCGGTCGGCCAAGTCCTATGCCTGATCCAAAAAGTCCACCACTGGCAAGGGCAAATAATGATTGCGTAATTTGATATCCTTGATCATCAATAACCGACCATGGATCTAACCAAGTCATTATTCTAACTCTTACATGTCCAAATAAGAAATATGCTAATATTGCTCCAAAAAACATAGCTATGATATTAAATATAATTAATTTTCTATCTTTATCATATACATACTGACTTAATATCATTACTGCAAAAAATATAATTGCAGTACCTAATTCTCCTTGCAAGAAAAACATAGCTACAAAGAAATAAATACCAAAAGTCATAAAAAATCTACCAAATGGTTTTTTGTTGAAAACTTCGTATCTAGCATAAAAACTTGCTATGAAAAATACAAAAGGTACTTTTATAAATTCAGATGGCTGTATAGCAAAACCTGCAATATTCAACCAGTTTTTAGCTCCTCCTGAAGAAAATCCAAAAATTAGAGTCACTAAAAATAATAAAACTGATATTGCAAAATAAAAAAATGTGTGGTTTTCCCATCTTTTTATATTTTTAAGAATGAAATAAGTTATATAAAAAACTATAGTGCCTGCAATATAAAAATATAATTGCTTTCTACCTGCTGCTGGATCTAATCTATAAATCATTACAACGCCGATAGAAAATAACATATTAACTATTAAAAGCAAGATATTATCGCCTTTTGTTACTTTTTTTACTAATTTTATCGATAAAAAAGTAATTATAATAATTGCCAGGCAAGTCCAAAGATCATTTTTAGTTGTATTTTCAATATTAAAGGCAAGTGCTAAGCTTAAAGCCAATATTTCAAAAAGAAATAAAAGTCCTAAGGCAGTTGTTAAATATTTATTTTTATTTTTCGAGTATTTATCAGGCTTTTTCATTGCTCTAATCAACTTGATCACCTTCTACAAATAGAAAATCAACTTGTCCTATATTTATAATATCATCACTTTGAAGTTCTATAGCATCTTCTATTCTTTCTCCATTAAGATATGTTCCATTAGCAGAATTCAAATCTTCAAGAAAATACATTCCCTCATCTTTTACAATTCTAGCATGAAATTTTGACATGAATTTATCTTTAATACAAATAGAATTTCTATCATCTCTTCCTATTGTATTGCTATCACCTATATAGTAATACTCTTGTACTTTAAATTTTAGTTCGTGTCCTCTATTTAACAATTTTAAATAGGTATCAGATATATGTTCTTGTTTCATCGTCCCTTTTACATCATAGTAAATTACTTTTATTATCGAGTAAATAAAATAAAAAACTATGATTACAAATAGATATTTGAATATTGTCGATAACAATTGGTAGAGACTTAAATTACCAAATACATTTATCGAAAAGATTCTTTCAAAAAAATTGAATACTGAATCCATAAATACCCCCTTATATAACATTATCGAGTATTTTTTCAAATTGTGCAAGTTGTTAATTTTTTTTTTAATTTTACCATAAGAAAAAGCTGCCTTATGGCAGCTTTAACTTATTCTACACTGTCGATTATTTGTCTCATTTCATTTTCAATCGCCTTTAATAATTCTTTTGATTTTTCTTCACTATCAGCAATTGCATTTATATATAATTTAATTTTTGGTTCTGTTCCAGATGGTCTTAACGCAAACCATACACCATTATCAAGATAATATTTTAACACATTTGATTTTTGAACGCCAGTATCATCTTTTAAATAATCTACAATCTTTTGTGTATTTAAACCAGCTACTTTTTCTAATGGATTGTTTCTTACATAATCCATTATTCTAGCAATTTTAGCTTGACCATCAGCACCTTCAAGTACAATCGAGATTACATCATTTTCGTAATATCCAAATTCTTCATATAATTCATTTAAAACATCAAGTAAACTTTTACTTTGAAGCTTATAATATGCTGCCATTTCACTAATAATCATAGCTGAATTTACAGCATCTTTATCTCTTACAAAATCTCCATAATTATATCCAATGCTCTCTTCAAATCCGTATAAAAATACTCCTTCATGTGTTTTGTCAAATTCGTTTGCTATTGCACAAATATTTTTAAATCCTGTAAGTGTTTCTTTTAATTTTACATTGTATTTATTACAAATAGGCTTTGGTAGATCCCCAGTTACTATTGATTTTACTACATATGAGTTTTCAGGAATTTCATTGTTTTTGTCCAATTGAGATAAAATATAATTTATCATCAATGCACCTATTTTATTTCCTGTAAGGAAATGATATTTACCATTATCATCTTTAACTTCTAGGGCGCATCTGTCACTATCAGGATCTGTTGCAAGGCAAATATCTGCATCTACCTTTTTTGCAAGCTCCAAAGAGAGTTTAAAAGCTTTTGGATCTTCAGGGTTTGGATATCCTACAGTTGTAAAATCAGCATCTGGATTTTCTTGTTCTTTTACAACATGAACATTATTGAATCCTCTTTCTTTTAAAATTCTTCTCACTAATTTATTTCCACAACCATTTAATGGAGAATACACTATATTGATATTTTTATCTATCTCTTCATTTATAGTCTTTGATAATATGTCATTTATATAATCTTCAATTAAGGATTCATCTATCCAATTTATCAAGCCTTCATCTAAAGCTTTGTCAAAATCCACTTTTTTAATTTGCGAAAAATCATCGATTTCTTTAATATGATTTAATATTTTATCAGCAGTTTCTTCTAGTATTTGGCTTCCTTCTTCCCAATATGCCTTATATCCGTTATATTCTCTAGGATTGTGGCTTGCTGTAACCATAACACCTGAGATTGCATTTAATTTTCTTATTGCATATGAACATACTGGTGTTGGTTGTATGTCTTTAAATATGTGAACTTTAATTCCATATCCAGCTAGTACTTCAGCTGTAACCTTTGAGAACTCATCAGAACCATGGCGAACATCATAGCAAATTACAACACCTCTATCTTTTGCTTCTTGACCATATTCTTCAATTGTTTTAGCAAGTCCATATGTCGCTTGAGAAACTGTGTATATATTCATTCTATTGGTACCTGCACCAACTTTTCCCCTTAGACCAGCTGTACCAAATTTTAATTCTTGATAAAATCTATCTTTGATTTCCTCTTCATTATCTTTAATTGATTCTAATTCTTCTTTTGTCTTTTGATCGAAAAAATCATTACTTAACCATTGTTCATAAATTTTTTTATAATCCATTTAATTCTCCTATTCTATATATATTTGTTGATATCGGATCAATTGCTAAATCTCCAACTATCTGTCTATTTATTTCGCCATTTTTAGAAAATATTTGTCTTATTGTAGTATCTTTATACCCAAAATATTCTAATATTTTACATCTATCAATAATTTCTTTATGATTAGCCGCATTAAATATGATAAGTATTTTCTCTTTTTTTAGAGTATATCCTATTAAATTATCATTTAAATTTTCGATAAATGACAATTCGCTTCTAATCTCTTTTGCTTTAGTTAATTTAAAAGATTTTATATTTTTTCTTAGTTTAATCAATGTTTTCATATAATTAAAAACATCATAATTTTTCTTTTTCAAGGACCAATCTATAGCATTAACACTAAGTGGAGCATTATAAGCATTTTTTACTTTATTTTTTGAATTAAGAAATTCATTGCCTTCAAAAAAGAAAGGCTTACCAAAAGAAAGCAAAATTATAGATATTGCAAGTTTTGTAATGTCTTTAATATTAGAATGATCCTCTAATGAAATCAAAAGCTTATCTTGTAAAATTAAATTATCATGACAATTGAAATAATTTATTGTTTCATCTGCATTATCACAAAATCCATTTCTAAAATCATCATAATATATTGATCCTGCAATACCGGTTTCTATTCTATTTTTTAGATAGTAATCGCCTTGTATAAACCCCTTTACATAACCATCATTATCTCCCTTTATTGCATCTCTAAAATCAGAATTAAATAATGCAAATCCATTTGATCTTTGACTATTTGGTAAAACTTGTTTATTTAATGGAAGTGGGGTTGACAATGCCATCCATGGCTCTCCATAAATTATTATATTGGGATTAATTTTCTTTAATTCTTTTATTGCAATTTTTATAGTATCTATGTCAATTAATGCCATTAAATCAAATCTAAATCCATCTACTTTAAATTCATTTACCCAGTATAATAAACTATCTATTATAAGTTTTCTAACCATAGTTTTCTCAGAGCTAATTTCATTTCCCACTCCAGATCCATTTGAAAAATTTCCATTTTGATCGATCCTATGGTAATAGCCTGGATAAAGAATTTCAAAATTTGAATCTTTAGATTTATAGGTATGATTATAGACAACATCCATAATCACATTAAATCCTTCTTTATGCATTTGATCAATCATTGTTTTTAGCTCTTTGATTCTTATGTGAGGATCTTTTGGATCAGTCGCATAAGATCCTTCTGGTGAAAAATATAATTCTGGATCGTAACCCCAATTATAATTATCATCATCAAAGAAAAATTCATTATTTTCATCTACTGTGATAAAATCATAAAAAGGAAGAATTTGAATATGGGTTATTCCTAATTCTTTAAGATTAGATAG
This sequence comes from Tissierellia bacterium, assembly GCA_030527425.1. GTDB lineage: Bacteria > Bacillota > Clostridia > Tissierellales > Peptoniphilaceae > JAUNAV01. The sequence goes on along the minus strand of JAUNAV010000025.1, from coordinate 7,060 downwards.
GCCTGTCTTATAACCTTCAAATTCAGTTTCTATTTCAGAAAGTCCTAAATACTTGCCACGATTTTTATTAATAACGCCTGAATTTTTCATTGCTGTATAATCTTTAATATTTAATTCATAAATAATAGCATCTTCTTCTTTGTTTATAGCCCTTTTTGAATTTTTAAAATTTTTTGGATTGGTCTTCTCCAAATCAATAACAGCACTGATTATTGAATTTATTGATGATGATTTTGAATAAGGATCAGTCACCTCCCACTTATCTTCTACAAGATAAGAATAAAAATAGCCATCAAGGTCGCCTTTTATTGTAGTCTCAAAAATACCTTGAGCATTTTTTTCCATTCCAAATTTCTTTTTTCTAACTTTTCTATAATCATCAGTTACTAATATATCAATTTTATCTCGTGTAGGTGCATATACTCTAAAAGTTGTAGAATCCTTTGAATATATTGCACCTAAGTCTAATTGTTCATTATCTGTCATATTAATGCCTTATCTTATCTATAAAATTATTCTCTAAATTGTATTCATTTGCCCAAACAAAGTTTTCAATTTCATTCGAAACCCATTTTTTTGAATTCAAATAATCATCACTTACTCTAAGCCCAACTTTTATTAATTCATAAAGATCTTTAAAAATAAAGAATGAATCATTGTACTTTAAAAGTTGTTTGTAGATAATTTTAAAATCATAATTGAAATTTTTATTTCTTTCATTAATAAGATTATCTACTACATCCTTCAGTGGATTTTGATAATAAGTCTCTAAAGCATTATACAAGTTTTTATTTTTTATTTCATATACTTCTTCTACTGTATCTGCAAAAGTATAAATAGCATTTTTCTTCTTTATATTTTTAATAATACCTGATCTGCTACTTATTATATTTGAAAAATTAAAGCATGCATTTAAAATTTCAAAACTAGAATTGTCATAAATTGATAATGTAAGATTATTAAAAACATCTGATGCTTTTAACAGATTTCTTGCTTTATTTAGATTGTAATCTTCAACAAAAACAATCTTTAATTTATCTTTTACTAGAGTATCTTTATTAATCATATCTTTTAAATGATTTATAAATTTTATTATTTCCTTTGCCATATAATAATCTGCGTTTGCCTTTCCCGCAAAGAAAAATGTAATTGGCGCAAGTTTTATATTGACATTATCTTTTAGTGCATAATAAAGCCAGGCAATTTGCAGTGCTTTTAATAATTGCCTTTTATTTTCGTGAAAAATTGCAAGATTCATATCAAATATTGAATAAGGGTTTATATTTGATAAGTTCAACTTTTGTAATAGTAACTTCTTATTATCAAACTTTATTCTTTCAATTTTACTAATAAATTCTTTATCTTCTCCATAATTGTATAATAGTTTTAAACTATCGACATTGCTTATATCAATGCCTTCATTTTTTAAAAATGATGATAGGTTTTTATTAGAGTTAGAAAAATATTTTTTTGTATCTATATATATTTGAAAAATCAAGCTTTCTCTTATTATTCTTTTGTTTATAATCTCTTATTATTTTTGAGCTAAAAATATATTTTCTTGATAAGAATAAATTTACATTTCTAAAAATTAAATTTCCCTCTTTAATTATTGCTTCTTGTCTTTTATTAAGAAATTCATTCAATTCAATAATAGTAAAATAAAGTCTTTCATTTAATTCTTTTATCATTTCAATTGGATAAGTTTCATAAGAATCTTCTGATACTTGAAAAGAAAAATGATAAAAAACTTCTTTCGCTAAATCAACGGAATTTTCGATTGAATAACCATAACCTGTTTTTAAAACATTAATAAATTCAATTAATGATAATGTAGGATGAATTTCATTTACTATTATCTTATTTTTATCTTTAAAATCCTCTATTTTATTTCTTTGTTTAAAATGTCTTCTAAATATATCTTCTATACAATTACAGGCATAAAAGTATTCTTGGGCTAGCCTATATTTTTTTGAATCTTCTCCTATATTTACATACAAAAATTCAGTCAACGAAATATCTTTAAAGCGATTTTTATAATCAATTTTATCTTTTAAAGTATGTTTTAAGTCAAGATATTTTGCAGAAAACATCCTCAGTGTATTGACAAAATCTTTTTTATTATTTAAAACTGGTAGATCGAAAACTTCTGCTTTTACCTTTCTTGAGAAAATGTCATGATAATAGTTAAATCCCTTTTTATGTTGCCATAAAATTTTTTTATTTCCCCAAAGATTTGGATATTCTACTTGCTCATTATCAATGATTTTTTGAATCATATCTCCATTTTCGTATTTCATAGCATATGCTACTGTTTTTATTTTCTCGTTAGTTAAAGCTTCTAACATCAAACTTGAACCGACTCCAAGTTCACCAAAACCTAAAGCCGGCTCTTTTTCAATATCTAAAAGCTCTTTTAATTCAACATCTGCTTTCGAAATAGATTTTTTAGCTTCTTCAATTATATCCAATTTATGAAGATATAATTCTAATAATTTTCCTGGCATGTATTCAAAGCTTAAAATATAGATGTTTTCATCACTTTTAAATTTTTTTGTGTTTACCCAAGTCTTTCCAATAATCTCCATTAAAGCATTTGTCAATGCAAAATAAAGTTCTTTTGGCCTAGCATCTTCTATCTCTTTAGCATAATTTGAATATAAATATTTCTGTATTGAATCACTTAATTCTTTAACTATAATATTATTCATTTTTTACTCTGATATCATCATATAATTTAATATAATTTTTTGATGATTTTTCCCAATCATTTCTTTTCTTCATTGCATTTCTTACTAGCATTTTATAATCTTCTTTATTGTTTCTATAGACTTCTATTGCTCTTTTTATTGTAAATAATAATTCATGAGCATTTATATTGGCAAATGAAAAACCTGTACCTTTTTTATTAAATTTATCATATGCTTCAACAGTATCTTTTAATCCACCCGCTTCTCTTACAATTGGTAAGCTTCCATACCTCATTGCAATTAATTGGCTTATTCCACAAGGCTCTGATACTGAAGGCATCAAATAAAAGTCACTTGCTGCATAGATTTGATGACTTTCTTTTGAACTGTAGTAAATTCTTGAAGCCATCTTATCTGGATATTTCCATGCAAAATAATTAAACATTTCTTCATAGGTATACTCACCTGTTCCCAATAAAACAAATTGTATATCTTCTTGAAGCAATTCATCTAGAATATATCTTACTAAATCTAGTCCTTTCATTGATGTAAGTCTTGTGCACATTCCTATCATTGGTACATCATCTCTTACCGGTAAATTATATTTTTTTTGTAAGGCTCTTTTATTTATTTTCTTTTTATCATAATTTTTCAAATCATATTTTTGTCCAATTGCAGGATCTTTTGAAGGATTCCAAATATCATAGTCTATACCATTTACAATTCCAGAAAGTTTATGATTGTATTTTCTTATTAGACCATCTAGTCCTTCACCATAAAATGGATACTGAATTTCATTAGCGTAATTCTCAGATACTGTATTTATGGCAGTTGCATGTACAATTGCTCCTTTCATAAAATTAATAGCATCAAAATATTTAAGATCATTTTCATTAAAGTAATCTCCAGATAAACCTGCTAATCTTAAGTAATCAGAATTAAATACGCCTTGATATTTTAAATTATGAATTGTAAATAGACTTCTGATGTCATTATAGTAACTATCGCCTTTTCTAAAGTCATTAATATATACATTAACTAAAGCAGTATGCCAGTCATTTGAATGAATTATATCCGGTTTAAAGTTAATATATTTTGGCAAAAGCGTGCATGCCTTAGAATAAAAGATAAATCTTTCAGCATCATCGTCAAAACCATAAGGATTATCTCTATCAAAGTACTCTAGATTGTCGATAAAATAATAAATTACATTATCTCTTTTTAATTGAAATACCCCGACATATTGATGCTTCCAATCTAAGTCAACATAAAACTCAGTTATTTTTTCCATCTTTTTTCTATAAATATCTTCAATGGTAGAATATAGAGGGCAAACCACCCTCACATCTACACCTTTTTTAACTAATTCTTTTGGTAAGGAACCTGAAACATCTGCTAGTCCACCAGTTTTTATAAAAGGATCTACCTCACTTGTCAAAAACAATACTTTCATGATATCCTCCTTATTTTTCGAAGTAATCATAATCTTTAATCAACTCACCTTTTTTGGTTACATATGGATTTGCTCTATTTCCTGCTAGATTGACATGGGCTGTGGTTTGTGAATTTTTATCTAAAATACAATTATTTAAAATTGAACTTTCTCCAATATCTGATTCTTGGAAAAGTATTGAGTTTCTAATAACTGCATCTTTTCTAATCCTAACTCCTCTAAATATTATAGAATTATATACCTCTCCTTCTATAATACCACCATTTGCTACTAGGGAATTCTCAACTTTTGATCCTGTTTTGTAAATTGTAGAAGGTTCATCTTTTGACTTAGTATAAACCATTCCATCTTCATAGAATAATTCATTGAAAATTTTCTTATCTAGCAAATTCATATTTGACTTATAATAAGAAGTTAAATCTGAGATAAGTTCAAGATGCTTATTTGACTCATAAAGTGTAATTTTTATATCTCTAAATTTAAATAGTGCTTCCAATAAATTATCTGCTGTAGATTTTTCCATTGTAAATCTTAAGAGATTTATAAATACATTCTTTTTAAGAATCATCGATCCTGCAAATAGATTTATTATTGTAGAACTACCTAAATTCACTCCTGCATTAATAGCATTACCATTTTCATCAAAATTTATAATGTCCTGATTAATACGATCACCATTTTCATCATTTACTCTTTTGAAAAAAACAAGAGCATCTGCATCATCTTTTTGAATTTTTTCAAAGGCATCTGAAATATCAGATTTAGTGATATACATTGGATTTGTAATATATACATAATTTTGTTTTGCATCAGCAAAATATTTTAAAGATTCATAATAGGTTTCAATTTCTGAAGCAATGCCTTTTCTATCTAATTGTGGAGGATTTATCATAAGACCTCCAACTCTCCTATTTAATTCCCAATTTTTACCATCACCTATATGATCCATAGTAGATCTTAAATTTTTATCAGTATACAATAAAACTTTCGAAATATTGTAATTAGTTATATTAGATAAACTAAAATCAATAATTCTATACCTTCCACCAAATGGTAGCATGTAATCAGGTCTAGTATCACATAAACTTTGATATGCCTTCTGATCGTATTTTGAACTGTATATTAAAGCCATTAAATCTTTCATTACTCTACCTCAACTCCATCTTCGCTAATTAAATATACTTTATCATCATTTTCATTTCCAACACTTTTACTTACAACTTGATCTTCTGTGACAACTGCATTGTATAGTTTAACTCCAGATTTTATTAAACTTCCTGATAAAATAACAGAATTATAAACTTCTGCTCCTTTTTCTATTGTCACATTAGAAAAAAGTGTGGAATTGCTTACCTTTCCATCTATAACGCAAGCTTCATTTATTAATACATCCTCTAAAACAGCTTCTTTTCCAATATAATGAGGTGGTAAATTTAAAGCTCTAGTAAAAATTCTCCAATCATCATCATATATATTTAATTCATTGTCAGGATTTATCAAATCGAGATTTGCTTGCCAATAACTTCTTACAGTTCCAACATCTTTCCAATATCCATCAAATTTATAGACATATACTGGATAAGAATCATTTAGCATCTTTGGAATAATATTTTTTCCAAAATCATAGTCACTTTCTTCATCAGCATAATCTTCTATTAATAGCTTTCTAAGCGTCTTCCAATTAAAAATGTAAATTCCCATACTTGCTAAGTTGCTTTTTGGATTTTCTGGTTTCTCTTCAAATTCTATTACTTTTCCATCTTCATTTGTATTCATTATTCCAAAACGACTAGCTTCTTCCCATTCAACTTCCATTACAGCTATAGTCGCTTCAGCGCCTTTCTTCTTATGAACAGCTAATAATTCAGTATAGTCCATTTTATAAATATGATCTCCAGAAAGAATAAGAACATATTCTGGATCAACATTATCTAAGTATTCAATATTTTCATAAATAGCATTGGCAGTACCACTAAACCACCTTCCACCTTCTTCGGTATAATAAGGCGATAAAATACTAAGTCCACCTGAATTTCTATCATAATCCCAAGCTTGACCAATTCCTAAATGCTCATTGAGTAATTGCGGTTTGTATTGTGTTAATACCGCAATATCTCTAATGTCACTATTTGTTGCATTTGATAAAGCAAAATCAATTATTCTATATTTTCCACCAAATGGCACTCCTGGTTTTGCCATATGTTTTGTCAATGATTTTAATCTTGTGCCTTGACCTCCAGCAAGGAGCATTGCAGCAATTTTGTTTGTATTTCTCATACATTCCTCCTCTAAGTATATATAATATATTTACCCAATTTTATAGTGTTATATCAGATAACGTTTTTATAACTTAATTTTAACATTTTAAATAGGATTTGACAAACATAAAATAGCTGGTATATTAAATGTACATGGGGATGTTCCGGTTTCGACGTGGTTACTGAGTTTTTAGTAGCAAGTCGTTTCCCGAAACGTTAAATCGGACTTTAAATATAAATGCAAACAACAATAGCGAAGAACTCGCTTTAGCTGCCTAATTAACACGCAGCAGTAAATTCCAAAAGCTATCGCACTTTTGGTCTTTACTTCATATTAATGCGATAAACTATTTACGCAAAGCTTTGAGCGTGAAGAAGTATTATGAAGCTACTATTTTGAATTCATTTGTTAGTAGATGAACAAAATAGGAATTTAAAATACTAACTAAGCTTGTAGAGACTTCTTATGATGTCTCCACGGACATGGGTTCGACTCCCATCATCTCCACCACTATTACCGAGTTTTACTCGGTTTTTTTGTTTTTAGTATTATATGCATTTTAAAGCTACATTTTGTTTAACTAAAAACAACCTCGTTTATATAAATGAGGTTGCTTTTAGTTTTTAATATAATAAGTTCACTAAAAATGTTGTAAATG
>JAUNAV010000078.1 GCA_030527425.1 Tissierellia bacterium | reverse complement strand
CTTGTTGGCTCATCAAAAAAGATTATTTCAGGTCTCATTACAAGAGTTCTTGCAATTGATACTCTTTGTTTTTGACCACCTGAGAGATTATCTACATTTTTACTTATCTCATTTTCAAGCCCAAGGGATTTTAAAGCTTCATATGCTTTTTTGTCTGCTTCATGTTTTTTTAGTTTTTTGACATATCTTAAAGACAGGGACACATTTTCTAAAACCGAAAGATTTTCAAAAAGAGCAAAGTTTTGAAAAATAAATCCAAATTTTTGATTTATCTTTTTTAAAGTCTTTTTGTCAGAATAGATGGCGCCATTTTCTCCTTTTTTGCACATATAAAGATCATCATATTTTATCATTCCATTATCTGCTCTTATAAGCTCTGTCAAAAGTCTAAGTAAAGTGGATTTTCCAGAACCTGAAGGTCCTATTATTACAATGGTTTGACCATCTTCTATGTCGATATTTACATCATCAATTATTCTCTTTTGATCCATTGTTTTAACTAAATTTCTCGCACTAAGCATTATTTTTTATTTTCCTTTCGATTTTTTTCATTATATATTCAACTAAGTAATTCATAAAAAAGTAGAAAATGGCTACAGCTACATATGGGCTAATTGATGCATCCCTTGCAGCCATTGATTTTGCAATCGTGAATGTTTCACTTACTGCAATGACCATGGCAAGGGAAGTGTCTTTTACTAGAGTGATAACCTCGTTTGTAATAGATGGAATTATGATTTTTATAACCTGAGGTAAAATTATCTTTCTAAAGGTAAGAGCTTTTGAAAGTCCCATAATCTTTGCTGCCTCAAATTGACTTTTGTGTATTGCCTCAAAACCACCTCTGTAGATTTCAGCAAAATAACATGAGTAATTTAAGCTAAATGTCACAATCACTGCAAAAAATCTATCTGGTGATCTAAAGCCAAATATATAATATGGGCCAAAATACACAAACATCAATTGAAGCATTAAAGGAGTTCCACGCATCAAGGATACAAAAAATGAGAACAATGCTCTAATTGGAAGAATTTTTGAGCTTTTTAGATAGTATATTCCTATGCCTAAAGGCAAAGAGAATAAAAGCGTCAAAATGAATATTAAAATTGTATTGGTAAATCCATTGGATAATTCTAGAAACATCATTTTACAATTATATCCTTATCAAAGTATTTTTTAGAAATTTCAGAAGCCTTCCCCTCAGCTATGATTTCATCTAGTGCTTTTTGGATTTTGTCTTTAAATTCTTCATTGCCTTTTTTAAATCCAATTGCATAATCTTCTTCACTTAAGGCTTCATCAAGTATTTCGATATTTTTTCCCATTTTTTTATTATATCTTGCGACAACTTCATCCATCAAAATTGCATCGGTTGAGTCTTGCTCAAGATCATTTAAAGCAGTAAGAAAGTCTGAAACTGGCGTGATCTCTAGTGAATTTTTAAATTCTTCATTTTCTTCAATAGTCATCTGTCCAGTTGAATCAGCTTGCACTTCAAGTCTTTTTCCTTTAAGATCAGCTAATTTTTTTATATTAGAATTTTTCTTTACTACAATGACTTGTCTATTTTTCGTATAGGGCTTTGAAAATGTGTATTTATCTTCACGGCCGGTTTTTGTAAATCCATTCCATATACAATTTATATTTCCGCTTTGAAGTTCAGCATCTTTTGAGTCCCAAGCAATGGGCACAAGTTTTAATTCATAATTTAATTTTTCTGCCACAGCCTTTGCAAGTTCGATGTCAAAACCTGTGTATTCTCCATTTTCATCCCTAAAACCCATTGGTGGAAAGGCCTCATCAAAGCCTAGGCGGATCTCATTGTCATTTTGATCATCGGCCTTTTGGCATGAACAAAAAGAAAGTATCATAAAAAGCATTAATAAGATTTTTTTAATTTTGATATTTTGTAATTTCATTGTTATCTCCATTCTCTTTTTAATTTATCACTTTATCATAGTAACACAATACCATAATGCAAAATAATATGCAAATAAAAACCGGAACTTTTAAATTCCGGCTAAAAATGTAAGTATCTAATTATTTGAACTAAGGAGATTATAGATATCAAAAATAATATAATGCTACCTACAAATAAAATCGGTTCGAAGAAAAAGGAAGTATCTCCTACTAAATTAAGAATTGTAAAACCAATTAGACAAATGTATCTACATAAAAAATTAACAGACATTAATATTGATGAAGCAATCAAACTGGCTGTGAAAATAATCAGATATGTTTTTATTTTAACTTCTTTTCTTTCCATATATACGCTCCATCTGGTCCTGTAAAGCTACCATTGCCTAATCTAACTCTAATCTTAATAGGACTAGTTGAATAGACATTTTTGCTAGATACCACGATTGCTTTTTTGTTTATAGGTCCTCTTGGTACATAGTACTTCTGACTAACACCTGAAACATATCTAAGTTTAGGCTTAAATTCTAACCATACTTTTCTTTTAGGTCCTATATTTGTTGTAAGAGTAGTATTAAAAGCGATAGAATTAGACCATTTGCTACCAACAGATGCTCTAAAAGCCTTTAGAAATCCACCTGAGAGATTGGCTGAAATTGACCAATCCTGCCTGCCGCTTATACTTAGCGACATTTTTTGAGTTTTACTTGTTTCATTTAAAAAGACATTAGAAATTCTTCTTGATTTTCCATATTTTGTACCAGCACTTTTTTTAAGAAATCTGTACCTATAATAGAATGAACCCATTTGCTCTATTTCTCTAGTATCTGTACTACCTATACTACCTAAATGAAATTTTAGTATGTTATTTTCTTCTAATTTATCTAATTTTTGATATTCTCTTTTTGCTTCATCGCCTTTATAATATGTCAAACTGCCATCTTCATTAGGTATTGCTATTTGAACAACTTCACCATCTTCTTCTAAGCTATCAGCATAAGAAGGACTGCTTATTATAATTGTGCATAAGAACATAAATAATGCACAAAAGATTAAATTTTTAAACTTGGTTTTCATTTTTACCTCCAATAATTTAGAATTTAAAAAAATGTTACCAAATCTCCGTTTTTATACCTCGATGGATTTTTATAATTCATACTTCCTCCTT
>JAUNAV010000077.1 GCA_030527425.1 Tissierellia bacterium | reverse complement strand
TCAAATTCTTCATCGCAATTTTCACAATTATTTTTATAAAAGGCAAGAATAGTAGTTTTTCCTTTTAAATTTTCATTATTTATCTTGTCATTAGAATTTATATCTTCATATTCAAATTCTGGTGCTTTATGATTTATGGCTAAGGCATCTTTAGAATTTGATGTATCAAAGTGACTTACTTTCTTAACTTGACATGAAGTAATGCAAATTAAACTAAACAATATAATAAAAACTTTTTTTATCATAGGTCTCCTTTTAATTTTTGAGTTATTTCATTATCTTTTTTATTATCTAAATATTTAACAAATCGAGCAGGATTACCTGCGACCATTGTATTTTCTTCAACATCTTTTACTACTACAGATCCACTTGCAATAATAGCATTATCTCCAATACTAACACCAGGGTTTATGGTTACATTTCCACATATCCGCACATTCTCACCAATATTTACTGGTTTTGCATATTCATAACCCTGTTTTCTTAATTGGGCATCTATTGGATGACAGGCTGTGTATATTGAAACATTGGGGCCAATTAATACATTTTTTCCGATTTTTACCTTAGCTTCATCTAAAATTACAAGATTGGTGTTTGAAAAGAAATCATCTTCAATTTCTATATTGTATCCATAGTCAAAAAATATTGGAGGAATTATTTCATAGTTTTTACCTTTCAAATTCAATAATTCTTCTATATTATAATAATCCAATTTGTAGCTATTATTAAATTTATATAAGAGATTATGTGCATATTCTCTTTCTTTTGTTAAAATTTCATCTGAAGGTAAATATAATCGTCCTTCAAGCATTCTCTTCTTATTATCCATAATTTAAATTTACTAATTAAAAAAATAATTTCAATAGTTGATTATTTTTATCTAAACCATTAAAATTATTATATCTTTGGAGGTATAAATGAATAGAAATGTTGATTTATTAAATGATGATATTAGAAAATCCTTAATAAAATTGACTATTCCATTAGCATTAACCGCATTTATTCAAATGGCGTATAATTTAGTAGATGCAGCATGGATTGGAAGAATTGGAACAGATGCGGTTGCTGCAGCGGGTACGGTTGGATTTTTGATGTGGATTAGCCAATCAGTGGTTTTAATTCCTAAGATAGGAATGGGAATTTATACATCACAAGCCTATGGACGAGAAAACAAAAAAGATACTATGCAAATAATTAAATCGGGTGTTTTGATTGCAATTTTTCTAGCAATTATATATACAATAATTGTTTTAGCATTTAAAAATACCTACATTTCATTCTATAAATTAGGAGATGTTGTAAGCCAATACGCTAATGACTACTTAGTTATTATTAGCATAGGATTTATTTTTACTTTTTTAAATCCAGTATTTTCTCAAATATATAATTCTTTGGGAAATTCCATGACTCCTTTTAGGATTAATGCATTTGGTCTAATTATTAATCTGATCTTAGATCCATTCTTGATTTTTGGTATAGGAATTTTTCCTGAACTTGGGATAAAGGGGGCTGCAATTGCGACGGTATTTGCAAATATTTTTGTCAGCCTTCTATTTACAATAGATATATTTTTACATGATAAATTGATCAAAGAGGCAATTTTAAGAGAACATTCAAATAAAAAGTGGATATATAGAATTATAAAACTTGGAACACCCTCTGCAATTTTAAATGGCTTTCATGCAATTATTACTATCATATTAAATAAGTTTATGGCAGGATTTGGACCGGCTCCAGTTGCGGTGTATTCAATAGGATCCCAGATTGAATCTATCTCATGGATGACTACTGAAGGTGTTCAAGTTGCAATTTCATCATTAGTTGGTCAAAATTATGGAGCAGGAAGAATAGAAAGAGTTAAAAAATCCATCAAAGAAGGATTAACTGTAGTTTCTTTGATTGGGATTTTCGCATTTTTCTTTTTATTTGTATTTAGAAATGAACTGTTCAAATTATTTGTTCCAAATGATCAAAGTACAATAGCTTTAGGTGGGAAATATTTATTAATATTATCACTTTCTCAATTTTTCATGGCTATAGAGATAGGAATAACTGGAATTTTCAATGGATTATCTGACACTAGAACGCCATCGACTATTGGAAATGTATGGAACTTAATGAGAGTACCAATGTCATTGATCTTTATGAGATTTTTTGGTGTATTAGGAGTGTGGATTTCTATAACTATATCATCAATTTTCAAAGGATTGTTAAATATTGTATTTCTAAAAATAAAGATCTTAAATTCAAAGGAATTTAAGATCAGTTAAAAACTTTCATATCAAATTCTGAAACTGAGTCGACATAGTAGTCGGCTTCTTTTTTTAATAATTCAATATCTTCTTCATTATGAGGTAAATCATCTACTCCAACAGTTTTTAATCCGACTTTTTTAGCTGCTCTTACAGCATATATTTTATCGTCAAACAAAACTACATTCTCAGGCTTTTCATCTAAAAGTTCACAAGCTTTTAGCCAATATTTTTCATCTGATTTTCGAAGTCCAGTTTGATCAGGTGTTAAAATAAATTTAAAGTAATCAGATATACCAAGTCGATTAAAAATAATATCCAAATAATATTTATCTGTAGAAGAAGCTATGCCCATCTCATATCCTTGTTCATGTAGTTGCTTAATTTTTTCTACAACACCATTTTTAGGTTTAATAGTATTTTTATATCCATCTTCTATTATTTCATATAATTCATTTTCAATATCATCAGCACTCATGTCATGAGCAAAAGTTTCGCTATAATATTCACAAAGGCCTCTAAAACTTGCAGATTCTTTAAATTCCCTTTGTTCTTGATTGGGAATAAATTTATATCTATTTTCAATTTGCTTAATCGGATCAATCCATATATGCATTGAATCCATCAAAGTACCATCGCAGTCAAATAAAATTTTCATAATTATCCTTTCTATACTTTTACTCATATGATAACATAGAAATGGAATTTTCTAAAATTCTAAATTTTACAAAGATTTTAATTTGTAGTAAAATATTAAGTGATTGTAAAAATGGAGAAGTATCGAAGTGGTCATAACGAGGCGCACTCGAAATGCGTTTGTCTTAACGGACACGGGGGTTCGAATCCCTCCTTCTCCGCCATTA
>JAUNAV010000076.1 GCA_030527425.1 Tissierellia bacterium | reverse complement strand
CGAAAAAGGATTATAGGTTACCTTTAACAACCTAAATACATTATATAAGGAGGAAATTATGAAAAAGCTAAAATTACGTTTATCAAAAAAAGAAATCGTTGTTTTATGTCAAAACTCTTCACATGCATGTGGTGGAGGAAGAACTATCGATATTTGTTAGACAAAAAAGAAGCTAAGCTTCTTTTTTGTCTAACAAAATAAGGTAAAAACATGAAAAAAATAATATCAAAGTACAATAAGGTCTCATTTATATTAGTCTTATCAACTACCATATGCAATGTACTTGCTCTTTTTTATAATTACATGTATAAATTTGTAATAGATGCCATTACTAATTTAGATAAAATAAAGGTATGGAAATATTTTTGGATTCTTATCTTAATACAATTATTTACCAATGTATTTACACTTTTAACCTATGATTATTATCTTAAACTATTTCAATTAAAAGTCAAAATGGATTTAAAAAATACCATCTTTAAAAAGCTTTTAAGTTTTGACTTTAAGCTGTTTAAAAGATATGAAATAGGTAAACTTTCAACAATGATAATCGAAGATGTAGCAATAAGTGCAGAATATGTATCATTATATTATTTTATGATAGTAGGAAATACGATAAGATTTATAATAACATATGTCATGCTCTTTAGTTTAGATAAATTAGTGGGCCTTATAGTTTTAGCATCGATACCGCTTTATTTTTTAAGCACACATTTTTCATTAAAATACATAAGAAGATTTTCGAAAGAAGAAAGAGAAAATACTGATAGATTAAATGATAATTTCCTATCTGCATTAAATGCATTTAAGACAATAAAAGCAAATAGAATAGAAGAGAGAATGACGATGCTTTTTAATAAAAGCACAGATAGTTTGTATGAAAAGAGCGATCATCTTCTCAGGTGGAATGCTATATTCTTATTTATTAGAAATTTTTTAACATCCTTTTTACCCCTTATGGTTGTGGCCGTCGCTATTGTTAGGATATTTAGTGGTAAAATGACTGTTGGAACAATATTTTCTCTAATGGGCTTTTGCGATGCAGTATATATTCCACTAGCTGAAATAATGTATTTTAAAAGTTTAAGAGAAAAAGCAAAACCTGTAAATGATAGAGTGCTTGAAGTAATAGATAGAGAAAATGAACAAAGACAAAAAAAGGTAATTTTTAAACAAGGAGAAAATTATATAAAGGTAAAAAATCTTAGCTATGAAATAAATGGAAGAAAGATACTAGAAAATATCAATCTAGAAATCGATAAAAATGGACTCTATTTAATAAAAGGAGATAATGGTAGAGGAAAAACAACATTCTTGAATATTTTATCAGGCATCTTAGATTTTGATAAAGGTGAAGTCATTATTTCTACAAAGAATAAAGAGTCAATCTCCTATATGATTCAAGAAAATGAAGTCTTTAATGCAAGTAGAAAATCAAATGTAGAATTATTTAAAGATGGAAATTTCAACACGAAAAAAGAGTACTTTTCAATAGGACAAGCAAGACTTATGGTATTTGATAGAATGCTTTTTAGAGATTCTGATATTTATTTAATCGATGAACCATTTGAAAACTTAGACTATCTAAAAAGACAAAAGGTTCTAGATAAGATTGTAGAGCTTTCAAAGGATCATATAGTCATAATGGTCAATCATAATATGTATTATTTGGAGAATTCTGTATATAACTTTTTAGATGTATAAGTTGACATAATCAAAATAATTAAATATTGATAGGAAAAAGTTTGACAAGTTAGTAAATGTAATATATTATTAAACATAATAGGAGGTAGTCATGAAAAAAATTAAATTACGTTTATGTAAAAAAGAGATTGTAGTTTTATGTCACAATAATTCAGGTTCATGTGGAGGGGGAAGAAGCATAGATATACAATAATTAGAAGAGAAGTAAATCTTCTCTTCTAATTAATTATGGAGGATATTATGTATTATGTAAAAAAATTTAGAATAAGAAACAAATTATACTGTGTTAATTTAAAAGAGATGGAAATATTTGAAATTTCTGATAAAAAGGAATTTGATGATTATGTTGATAATTTAAAAGAAGATGATTTTATTAGCAGAAAAATTACAAAAGAGCTACTTCCTAAATTAGTATTAAATATTTCTAATAATTGTAATCTAAATTGTATTTATTGCTATGCTAATCAAGGTAATTACGGTCGCAAAAATAGATTGATGAATAAGGATACTATTAATAAAATAATAGATGATCTGATAAACAAAGGAGTTAAAAATATAGAGATTGTTGAACTTTTCGGAGGAGAGCCGCTTATAAACAATAATATAGAATACATAGTAAGTAAATTAAATGAAAATTTCAAAATTAAGAAATATATAATAACTACTAATGGAACTCAAGATTTATCTATTATAGAACCGATAATAGCAAAGAATAATGTAAAAGTTGCTGTAAGTTTAGATGGCCCAGAAGATATACATGATGAATTAAGAGGAGAAGGAACTTTTAAAAAGGCTGAGAACTTTATCAATGAATTAAAAAAAATAAATTTGGATAATGAGATTTCATGTACTTATACTTTAAAACATGATCAAAAAGGCTATAGTTTATCAAAAATTGAAAATTATTTAAAAGGTTTTGGATTGCCTTTTCATATCAATAATGTTATTACTGATGATTTAAATCTAAAAAGAGAATTAGTTGTTACCAGAACTCAAGCAATAGAAAGAACTAAAAATGACATTAAAACACTTAAAAAAGGAGAAAAAAATTATAATTTAGATCCATTCTTGATTAGAGTAATACAAGCATTTTTATTAGGTACTGTGTCTATAAAATTTTGTGATGAATTAGATACTGAATTTAATTTAGCTTACGATTATAATGGAGATGTTTATAGTTGCTTTAAGATGTGGGGGGATGAAGATTATAGATTAATAGATAATAAAACGAATAATAAAAAACTAGAAGTTATAAATGATAAAAATAATATCAACAAGTGTAAAAATTGTTTCACTAAATATTTATGTAATTTTTGTGTTAAGGATACAATCTTAAAAAATGAAAGTATCCCATATAAACAAGACATTTGCCCCGTTAGAAGAAGATATGAAGATGCAATAGAACTATTTTTAGAAGAAATTGATAAAGGAGAAATTGAAATACTAATTAATAATGTAAAGGATAAGATACTATGGTAAGAATAATATCTAAATACAATAAAATATCATTTATACTTGTGTTATCAACTACCATATGCAATGTACTTGCTCTTTTTTATAATTACATGTATAAAT
>JAUNAV010000075.1 GCA_030527425.1 Tissierellia bacterium | reverse complement strand
TTGCAAGAACTCTTGTAATGAGACCTGAAATAATCTTTTTTGATGAGCCAACAAGTGCTCTAGATCCAGCACTAACACAAGAGGTTTTAAATGTCATAAAAAATCTTTCTACTCAAAAAAAGACCATGCTTATTGTAACGCATGAGATGGAATTTGCAAAAAATGTTGCAGATAAAATCATCTTTATGAAAGATGGTAAAATACTTGATTCAGGAAGTGTGGAGTATATGATCAATAATGATAATATAGTAATTAGACAATTTTTATCATAAATTAGTTGACTTTAAATTAGATTTATGGTATAAATAATATAAGGAGGTAATGCTTATGAAAATGATTGTACAACCAAAAGATGATTTTCTTAAGGGATGCAACATACATGGATGCGGTAGGTATACTTGTGTAAATTACAAATCAAATTGCACCACTTTTTGCTATAAAAAAGGTTGCGTAGGTTTTACATGTGATCTATGCCGCACCTTATCATTTTGTAACACAGATAGGACAGGTCATTCAGTAGGCTCTGTTTCTAGCAGAAGATGAAAGGATAATATTATGAAATTTCTTTTTAGCGGAGATGATGTAGATCAAAAAAGTAATGGTTGCTTTATAGTAAATTGTTCGAATAATAATAGTTCTTGTGATGATTTTACTAGATTTGAAATTAATAATTTTAAAATCCGAGAAAATGTTAGAAAAAATAAAAAAGGATCAAAAAATACCTGCAAGATTTTAAGTTTCTGTGATACAGCAAGAGCGGGAGTTAGTGAAATATGAAAGAAAGTAAATACAATTTTTATTTTCCATATGAAAATAATATATTATTGTACAATGCATTTACAAACGCTTTAGCACTATGTTCTAAAGATGAAATTGATAATCTTAAAAATAATAGCTTTAATGATAAAAAGCTAAAAGAGGATATGAAAAAAGGGGGATTTTTGTGCAATGAAAATCAACAGTATCATCTAATAAAAGAGAGATTGATGCAGGCAAGATATGCGAATAAAACAATTTCATTAACCATTGCCCCAACTATTGATTGCAACTTTAGATGTGAGTATTGCTACGAAAAAGACAATCTTAAAGAAAGTGAAATGTCATTAGAAAATCAAAAAATTCTTAGTGATTTTGTAAAGAAAAAAGCAAAAGGTATGGAGGGTATTTATGTAACATGGTATGGTGGAGAACCGCTAAAAGCTATAGGCATAATAGAAAATCTAACTAAAGATTTTAAATCCATCGCTAAAGAAAATGATATCCCCTATGAAGCATATATGGTAACTAATGGATATTTGCTTACCAAAAAAATATCTGGAAAATTAATTGATCTTAATATAAAGAAAATTCAAATAACTATAGATGGTGATAAAGAATTTCATGATAGTAAAAGGATTTTGAAAGATAGAAGCGGAACTTTTGATATTATAATCAAAAATTTAAAAGAAAATATCGACATACTACCAGAGATTGCTCTTAGAATCAATGTAGATAAGAAGAATTCAAGATCATATGCGAAATTAATTGATGAAATCGATAAATTTAATAAAGATCAAAAAATTCAGCCATACATAGCGATGGTCAGAAACGAAAATGGAACTTATACTGATAATCTATGCTTAAAGACAAGTGAATTTCTAGATGAAGAAGAGGAGTTTTTCAACAAGAATGTAGAGAATCCTTGGGGATTATATCCTAGTCTTTTCAATACTTTTTGTGCAGCCGATACAAAAAATGCCTATGTAATAAATTATAATCTAGATTTTTATAATTGCTGGTCGGATATGGGTATAGAAGAATTAAGTTATGGAAGACTTACAAAAGAAGGTTTTAAAACAAAGAATCTTAAAAGATATTATGATTACCTCCATTATGATGCAACAGAAGATTATGATTGTAAAGAATGTAAGTTTTTACCCATATGTATGGGAGGCTGTCCATATCATAGGCTTACGGAAAATGAAAAGGAATGTTCGAAATACAAATTAAAACTTGAAAATTATGTAAAAAAACTAGCTGAGTATCTACTAGAAAAGGAGGAAAATTATGAAAATATTAGTCAACAATTTTGACTTTGAAAATCCTATAGATAAAAATGGATGTTACATCTATACTTGTCCTAACCATAATTCGAGTTGTAAAAAGCTTTGTTCAGTAAAAGCTTGTGTTGTAAAAAATAAAAACCCATGTGGTGTTAGAGGAAAAATTTGTGATGTAGGAAGGCCTGGAATGGCTAGTATCTAAAAATTTAAAAGTGATGATTTTCTTAGTAAAAATAAGAATTCATCACTTCTTATCCGTTAAATTATTTAATAAAGCCCATATTAATAAGTGTTAACAAAACATCTAAATTATTTGACTCATTGTGCCTGTATATTAATTATATTACAAGCTATGTCATCTAAATAATCATCATGCATTATGGCTATTATTATTTTTTTATTTTTAAATTTTAAAATTAAATCCTTAGCCTCCTTTTTCTTTATTTCATCTAGTGATGAAAATGCTTCATCTAGAAGGATTATATCCCCATCTTTTTTTAATATATCTTTTAAGGCATTTAGTTGCTTTTGTCCACCTGAAAGTTTCTTAAATTGATCATCAAATGGATTTTCATCATCATAGCTTTGGAGCAATATGTCGATATTATTTTTTCTAAACTCTATTAAATTTAATTGTTTTATCTCCACATCATCAAAGAGTATTTGACCTTTAAAATCTGTAAAAAGTCCTTCTAGTAGGTAAAACAAAGTAGATTTTCCAGAACCATTTATCCCTTTTATAATATGTAGTCCTTTTTTGAATTCTATATTTAATTTGTCTATGATGGGCATTTTATCATATCCAAATGTTAAATTGTTTATCTTAATTGAATCTATATTCTCTAATTTTATACCACCGTCTTCTTCCCCTTTTATCTTTTTAATTTCAATAATTCTATCAAAAGATGTCTTTGTGGATTCAACACTTTTAAAAAAAGAGAAGAAAAAGCCAATTGCACCAATAAGATATGAAAAAAATACAGATATAACTGTAAATTCACCTATTGTTAGTCTTTTTGAAAGAACCATACTTCCACCGTAGATAAAGATTATTATTTGCATAATATCTTTTATAATAGAATCAAGCGATGAGTAGATATAGCTTAATTTTTGCTCTTTTAATGCCGCTTTAAAAAGTCTAATAAAGCTTAAATCAAAGATTGAAATGAGCCTATCGTAGAAATTTTTTAATTTTATTGCCCTTAGATTAGAAAGATTGATCCTACCTGCTTTAAAATATTCGGACTGACTTTCAATCATTTCAAAATTAATTTCATATATCTTCTCTTTTAGTAGTCTAAATAATATTACATATAAAAAAAGCATGAATATAGCTATTGTAAATAATATTTTGTCTGCTAAGAAAATATAT
>JAUNAV010000074.1 GCA_030527425.1 Tissierellia bacterium | reverse complement strand
GAGATAAAATACTTAAAGATGAAGAGGATAAATACAAGACAGAATTATTAAAATTCTTAGCACAAGAATACAAAAAAAGAGACTGGGTCATGGAATATCACATCGGAGCTTTAAGAGATAATAGCAAATATCTATATGAAAAATTGGGAGCAGATGTAGGTAATGATGCAGTTAATGATTATAATTATGCAAAACAATTAGCAAATCTTCTTTCAGATATAGAACAAAAAGGACTTCCAAGAACAATACTTTTCACCTTGAATCCAAAAGATTACTATGTCTTATCTACAATTGCAGGCTCATTTCAAGGTGGAGAAGAAGGAATTATGAAAATGCAACTTGGTACTAGCTGGTGGTTTTTAGACCATAAAGATGGTATGAGAGAGCAAATGAAAATCCTACAATCAACTTCTGCTTTTTCAAAATTCATAGGCATGCTTACAGACTCAAGAAGTTTTCTATCATATCCACGACATGAATATTTCAGAAGAATAATGTGTAATTTGATAGGTGAATTAATAGAGAATGACGAATATCCTTGGGATGAAGAATTTTTAGGAAAAGTAGTTGAAGATATTTGTTTTAATAATGCAAAAAATTATATAAGGATAAATTAGGAGCAATTAATGAAGAAAGTGATATCATCGGTTTATATTTTAATACTAATGATTTCATTTACAGCTTGTAACACATATAAAAAAGCAGATACAAATCTAGACACCTTTAATACAGACAGAGCTAAAAATGCTGAAGTAGTTCTGTCTGCAGGTGAGCTAAATTCAATTGACTCAATTATGGGACAGATGCTAAAAAAATATTCTGATTTAGTTTATGAACAAAGTAAAGGAAGAATATACATAGAAATCTATGCATCTGGTCAATTGGGAGATGAAAGAAGTCAGATGCAAGCAGTTCAAATGGGAGCATTAGATATTTTCAGAGCTAATACGGTCTTTGTAGGAGACTTTGGAGCCAAAAAGTTAAATCTTTTTGCACTTCCTTATCTATTTAATGATAGAGAACATCTTTGGAAAGTTTTAGACTCTCCGATAGGTAAAGAGTTAATGCAAGATATGATAGAAAGTGATATCTCAATGAGAGGATTATGCTACTTAGAAGAAGGTTCTAGGCATTTCTTTATTGCAAATAAAAAGGTAGAGCAACCAGATGACTTAAAAGGTTTAAAATTAAGAGTATCAGAAACTTCAATATTAATGGATACTGTAAAAGCATTGGGAGCTTCACCAACTCCTTTATCATTTGGAGAGTTGTATACAGCCTTACAAACAGGAGTTGTAGATGGAGCAGAGCAGCCTATAAGTGGATATAATTCTAATTCTTTTTATGAAGTAGCCCCAAACTTTGTTTTAGATTCGCATACTTATAGCCCTGGCATGCTTGTTATTAGCCAAAGAAGTTGGGAAAAATTGACAAAAGAAGATCAAAGAATACTTATGGAATGTGGAAAGCGTTTAGAAAAATATAATAAAGAATTCACTGAAGCAGAAGAAGAAAGACTGCTTGAAAAATTAAAAAAAGAAAATGTAGATATTTTTCAGCCAAAGGATTTGTCTAAATGGCAGAAAAAAGTTGAACCAATTTATGAAAAATATGGAAAAGACAATCAAAAATTAATTGAAGAAATAAAGAAAATGGGGGAGGATACTAATGCTAGATAAATTCTTAAAGAAATTAGAGAAAGTGATAAATATAATAATCAGTTTAGCTTTAAGTATATTAGTTTTTACAGTAACATTTATTGCTTTTAGAAGATATATCTTTAGTAATACGCCACAATGGGGAGAACCATTAGCATTATTACTTATGGTCTGGTTTTCAATATTAGCCTCAGCCATGGGAGTTATAAAAAATATCCATCTTAGAATGTCAGTAATGGATAGTATATTACCAAAAAAATATATTCTATATTTTGAACATGCAAGCAATATATTGTGGATTATACTATCGATTTTGGCTGTCGTATACGGTGTTTCTCTTACCATTTTATCTGGAAGAAATATTCTGACAGGATTAAATATACCAGCAAGCGCAATTTACATTTCAATTCCTATATTTGGAATAATTGTAGGACTAACTAGTTTAAATAAGGAGCTTATATTATGCAAACAACAATAGCAATCTGTCTACTTATTTTATTATTTTTCATACTATTGTTCATGAGAGTGCCAGTGGCTTTATCAATTGCTATTTCTTCTATTGTAACTAGCCTATATCTTGATCTACCCATACAAATGGTATTTCAAAATATGATTTCTGGAATTAATTCATATTCACTTATGGCCATACCATTTTTTATATTGATGGGCGATATTATGAGCAAAGGAGGAATTGCCAGAAGACTTATCAACCTTGCAAATGCTACAGTTGGTTGGATGAAAGGCGGAATAGCAATGGTTACAGTATTAGCATCCATGTTATTTGGAGCAGTTTCAGGATCATCAACTGCTTGTACTGCAACTCTTGGACCAATAATGGTACCAGAGATGCACAAGAAAGGTTATGATAAAAATTTCGCTACAGATATAACCATGGGCGCATCAGTAACTGGCCTTTTAATACCACCAAGCCATAATATGGTTATTTATTCGATGGTTGCTGGAGGAGTTTCAGTTGGAGCATTATTTATTGCAGGAATTTTACCTGGGATTGTACTAGGATTAGCATTTATGTTATATAGCTATTTTATAGCGAAAAAAAGAAATTATCCAGTTGGAGATAAATTTAAATTCTCAGTATTTTTAAAAGTATTTCTCGATGCACTTTGGGGGCTTTTTGCAATAATAATTGTAGTAGTAGGTGTTACAACAGGAGTTATAACTGCAACAGAATCAGCTGCTATAGCATGTCTTTGGTCTTTAATAGTTTCATTAGTCATTTATAAAGAGATGAAATTAAAAGATATATCGAGCATATTGTTAAACTCAGCAAAGACAATATCTATGATAGTATTACTTATTGCAAGTAGCAATGCTTTCGGTTGGTTACTTGCATACCTAAAAGTACCAGCATTAGTATCTTCATTAATTTATAAGATAAGTACCAATCCATACATTATTTTGATTATGGTCAACATTTTATTGCTGATACTTGGAACATTGATGGACATGTCACCAATAATTTTAATTGCAACACCAATAATATTACCAATAGTTAAATCATTGGGAATGGATCCAATCCAATTTGGAGTTGTTTTAATATTAAATTTAGGAATAGGATTATTGACACCACCAGTAGGAGCAACTCTGTTTTTGGGAAGTGCTGTAAGTGGAATTAAATTTGAAAAATTAGCAAAAAGCATGCTGCCAATTTATATAATAATGATAATTGTACTACTATTGGTAACATTTATACCACAAATATCATTGTTTTTGGCTTCATTTGCATCATAGTGTTTTTGGCTT
>JAUNAV010000024.1 GCA_030527425.1 Tissierellia bacterium | reverse complement strand
AAGGAGAATGATATGAAAAAACGTATAGAAAAAGATTCAATGGGTGAAGTAGAAGTAGATGCAAACGCTTTGTGGAAAGCCCAAACTCAAAGATCACTAAATAATTTTAAAATAGGAAATGAAAAAATGCCCTATGAAATAATACATGCACTTTTAAATATTAAAAAGGCATGTGCTATAGCTAACTTTAAGACAGATAATCTTGAAAAGAAAAAATCAGAACTAATTGTAAAAGCTGTAGATGAAGTTATTGAAAATGATTATAAACAAGCTTTTCCACTATGTTTATGGCAAACTGGAAGTGGCACTCAGACTAATATGAATGTAAATGAAGTATTAAGTTCTGTATGCAACAAGTTAGATGATTCTATATCAATTCATCCAAATGATGATATAAATAAATCTCAATCTACTAATGACACTTTTCCTTCTGCCATGCATATTGCAACAATTTTAGAGACTAATAAATTGATTAAAAAAATAGAAGTTCTTATATCATCTATAAAAAATATAGAAGATCAGAATAAAAATATAGTGAAAATTGGAAGAACTCATCTTCAAGATGCAGTGCCTTTAAAATTCTCTGATGTATTTAGTGCATTTAGATCAGCTTTCGAAAATGATTTAGAATTTATTAAAAATGCAAATGAAAAATTATTAGAAATTCCTATTGGGGGAAGTGCCGTTGGAAGTGGATTAAATGTTAAAAAAAGTTATGATAAAATTGTATGTGAAAATCTAAGCAAACAATTAAATTTAAATATAAAGCCAATGGAGAATAAGTTTTATGGTCTATCCTACAAATCTTTATTTTCTAATCTACACTCTTCTTTTAACACTTTAGCTACTGATCTTTTTAAAATGGCTAATGATATAAGATATCTTTCATCTGGCCCAAGATGTGGAATAGGAGAAATAATAATTCCATCTAATGAACCAGGCTCATCGATTATGCCGGGAAAAGTTAATCCAACACAGGCAGAAGCTTTAATTCAAGTATGTGCTCAAGTTATGGGAAATAATACAATAATTTCTATCAGTAATAGTTCTGGAAACTTTGAATTAAATGTCTTCATGCCCCTTATTGCAAATACAATGTTACAATCTGCTAGAATACTTACAGATGCCATAAATTCTTTTGTTATACATTTATTAGACGGACTTAAGGCAAATGAAAAAAAGATAGATTACTATCTTAAAAATTCTTTGATGCTTGTAACAGCGCTTAGTCCACATATTGGATATGATAAAGCATCAAAGCTTGCTAAATATGCTCACGAAGAAGACATTTCATTAAAAGAGGCCAATAAAAAGCTAAAATTTATCGAAGATAATAAGTTTGATGAACTGACTAATCCAAATAATATGATATGATTGCGAATTTTTCGCAATCATTTTTTTATTTTACAAATTTATGATATAATACGATGGAAATAGAATAGGAGGAATATATGATTAAATCCTGGTCATTATCAAATGATAAAGCAATGATAAATTTTAGCTCAAATTATTGTACAACTGAAGGTGAAATTCTAAGCTCAGATGCCTTTAAATCGGTTTTAGAGCATTTCTTTAAAAGAGTTTCTAACAATTATAGTAAAAATAGATATTTAATTGAAGAATTCTATGAAAAAGATAAAGCTATTGACTCTTTAATTTCTACATTAAAATTACTTTCAGTTATGAATTCAAAAGAATTATCAAATAACTTCAAAGATCTATCATTTGTTTATGAAAACAAAAGACGATTTCGATCATTGATAGAAGATATATACACTTATTGGAGAAATCTTGAAAGATATGCTTTAATTTTTGAAAGTGCTGGTAAAAATGGGCTAGAACATTCATCATTTATTGATGTAAAAAGTCGTTTTGATAAATTAGTACTTACTTTATATAGAAAAATCTCTGATAATATTTCTATGACAACACCTAAAGTCCACAGACAGGTTAGAGCAGGCAGTAATGTAGGTTTAGTATTGAAAAATATTATTTGGCCCATTCCAGAAGATTATAGAGTTTTATCGTCGATTCCCTTTATTGTAGATGTTGTCTTAGAATCTCCATTTATCACATATCCAAAAAGAAATACTAGAAGCGGATTTTTTGAAGAAACAACAATTAATCCTATAATAAGGGCATCTATAAATTCAGATGATTTTCTTGCCTACCCTATCCTAGTTGGTGATTTATTATGTTATGCTTTTTGTCATAGAGATTTTATGACCCATCTAATATCATTATCAAATTTATTCGAAATGGCATCAGTATCAGATATTGCAGGCAAAAAACCTGACTTGATGGTGATTTTTGGATATGAGGATGAAAATTCTCCATGTGATATTTTTTATGATGATGTTGAAAATGACATGATCGTAGGTTATATATCAAATGATAAAAAATATGACTATTTTGGTTATATGAAAAAAATGATACTTACACTACACAATATCAAGCAAATGCAAAGAAATAATTTGCCAATACATGGGTCTATGATTAATTTGGAGTTAAATGATTCTAAAAAGGCTAATATAGTTATTATGGGTGACTCTGGTGCAGGAAAGAGCGAATCTATTGAAGCATTAAGATCACTATCCGAAGAAAATCTTAGGGATATGACAATTATTTTCGATGATATGGGAGATTTTAGAATCAATCCAGCAGGAGGTAAACCACTAGCTTATGGAACAGAAACAGGCGCTTTTGTACGTCTAGATGATCTTGACCAAGGATTTGCCTTTAAGCAATTAGATAGATCAATATTTATGAATCCAGATAAAACAAATGCCCGATTAATAAATCCTGTAAGTGATTATTCTGAAATAATGGCAGGCAGCAGCGTAGATGTATTCTTATATGCCAATAATTATGATGAAGTTTCAGATTATGATTCTTCTATCGAACAATTTAAAAATGCCAGTGAAGCTAAAGAAGTATTTAAAGCTGGTATGAGACAGGCTAAAGGAACAACTAGTGAAAAAGGTCTAACTAAATCATATTTTGCAAATCCATTTGGACCTTATCAAAAACAAGATTTATGCGATAAATTGATAGATAAATATTTTGACGAATTATTTGATAAAAATGTTTATGTAGGAGAATTAAAAACACAATTAGGCATTAGGGGCAAAGAAAAAACAGGCCCTAGAAAAGCAGCTTTAGAATTATTCGAACTTATTAGAGAACTAAATGAAAAAAAATATTCTTTAAAATAATTAAGAGACCAATTGGTCTCTTAATTAATTTTATGATATTTATGCGAGTCTAGATATTTTTTTATTTCTTCAATGTCCTCATCAGCTTCAGCCATTATGCTAACTTGCACAGCTGATTCGATCATTGCATTATCCGCAAGAATTACCCTATCTCTTCTTTGTTCTTCAAGCATCTCAATAGCCATTTGTGCATTCATCATTGATGATCCAAGATCAAAAAATATAACCAAATTATCATTTTCAGACAATTGATTAATACTTTTATTTATTTTGTCAAAATCCGATCCAATTTCACCATCTTCCGTCCCACCTACTGCCCTGATATTAACATTAGGTGCCATTTGTACTATTATATCTTTAAGTCCATCAGCTAATTTTTTGCTATGACTAATAAGTAAAATATTTGTTTTCATCATTCAAAAACCTTCTTTAACATCAAATAAGAGCTCATCGCACCAGGATCAATATGACCTATGGATCTTTCTCCTATATAAGAAGCACGGCCCTTATTGGCTTTGATTTCTTTTGTATAATCTAATTTTTCTTTTGCTATTTCTAATACTTGAGAAAAATCTTTGCCTTCATTTAAAGCAATACTTACAGGCTCTAGGACATCAATCATTGTTTTATCCCCGACTTTAGCCTTTCCTCTCATTTTTACACCTTCAACACCATCTTTAAATGCTTCATTAAATGAATTTCTATCTAAGTTATCAACGCCATTAAGTTTCATTGCAAATTTCATAAAAAAAGTACCATATAAAGGACCGCTTGCGCCACCAACTTTACTTATTAATTTTTGAGAAACCATCATAAATAAAGATTTATAGTCATCAAAATCATCCTCTAAACTCTCTTTTACAAATTTAAATCCCTTTGCCATATTAAAACCGTGATCGCCATCTCCAATAGCACTATCAAGTTCTGTCAAATACTCTTTATTTTCAATAATTGTATCTGATATTTCTTTTAAAATCTCTTTAGTTTCTGTAATATTCATTATAACTCCTTTAAACAAATAGTATCTGCTTTATAGTCTAAATATTTTTTAAATTCTTCATTTAATTTTAAAATTGTTATAGAAAATCCTGCCATATCAAGACTTGTCATATAATTACCGACCATGCTTTTATAGATTTTAATATCTTTATCTGTTAAATAATCATGTAAAAAATTGTTTACTATAAATAATTCCATTTCTGGAGTTTGACCCATACCATTTACTATCACTAATACTTCGCTTAAATCATCAAACTCACTTAATATTTTATCTGTCAATTCTTTAGTAATTTCATTAGCTGTTTTAATTTTTTCTCTTTTTATTCCCGGCTCACCATGAATACCTATACCTATTTCCATCTCATCATCTTCAAGATGAAAATTTTCTTTTCCAACAGAAGCAATAGTACATGGCTTAATTGCCATACCCATAGATTTTATATTTTTCACTAAATTTTCAGCACATTCTTTGATCTCTTCTAGGCTCTTAGAATCCTCAGCCATTGCGCCTAAAATTTTATGAAATAAAATTGTTCCACAAATTCCACGCCTACCTGTTGTATAGGTTGAATCCTCTACAGCGACATCATCATTTACTACAATATAATCAACTTTTATACCTTCAGCTTCAGCCATTTCTTTGGCCATGTCAAAATTCATGACATCCCCAGTATAATTTTTTATAATTAAAAATACGCCTTTACCACAATCTGCATTTTTTATTGCTTCATAAACTTGATCTGGGGTTGGCGATGTAAAAACTTCTCCACAAACAGCACAATCAAGCATACCGTATCCTACATAACCTGCATGTGCTGGCTCATGTCCACTACCACCGCCACTTATTATAGCAACCTTGTCTTTTTTTCTATCTTTTCTTATTATTACATCGGTATTTTCAATTCTCTCCAATTTATCTGAGAAAGCTTTTATCATACCTTCTATCATTTCATTGACTATATTTTCTGTATCATTGATAATTTTTTTCATAACTCGCCTCCTATTTGATTTATACCCATAATGGGTATATTAAAAATAAGGAAGTGATTAAATGAATTTTATAATAGAAAAAAAGGCAAAAAAATTTTTAGAAGAAAAAGATATTAATTCTTTTTATATAACTACAAATGTGACTACAAGAGCATGTTGCGGACCAGCGCAAGTTGAATTTAATATATATGATAAAAAAAGAGAAGGCAAATTTCAATATGAAATTATTGATGGCATAAAGATCTTTTATGAAGGTTCAATGAAATTTTATTTTGAAGACGAACCAGTCTATATCTCGGCCTCAGGAATTGGTCCATTTAAAAATCTATATGTTAAAAACGAAGTCAATACTTTAAAATAAAAATAAGCCCCACAGGGGGCTTTTTTGGGTGGTTAATGTATATATTTTAAATCATTTCAATTAAATTCGCCATTTCTATAGCACATAAGGCTGCTTCGCTACCTTTATTGCCGGCTTTTGTTCCTGCTCTTTCTACAGCTTGTTCAATACTATTAGTAGTTAAAACACCAAATGCTACTGGTTTTTGATAATCTAGAGAAACTTTTGATATAGATTTTGATATTTCATTTGATACATATTCAAAATGAGGAGTTTGTCCTCTTATAACACATGATAGACAAATTATTGCATCATAATCTTTTTGACATAATTTTTTTGCAATAAGTGCAACTTCAAAAGCACCGGGTACTCTATAAATATCTATTTCATCATCTTTTACCTCATGTCTTTTTAAGCTATCTATTGCTCCTTCTAAAAGTCTATCTGTTATAAAGTGATTAAATCTAGATACCACAATTGCATACTTTTTATTATTTGAAATTAAATTTGCACTAAAGTCTTTCATTTAAGCCTCCATAAATTCATGTAAAATATGATTCATTCTAATTGTCATTGTTTTTAGGTAATTTCTGTCAATAGCATTTGATTTAATTTCAATAGGTACTCTCTTTTTAACTTTGATATTATGTTTTTCTATTTTTTTTATTTTATCGGGATTGTTTGTTAAAAGCCTTATGCTTTTTACTCCTAGATCTTTTAAAATCTCTGCTGCTATTTCATAATCTCTTAGATCGTCTTTAAAACCTAATTTTAAATTCGCATCTACTGTATCTAGACCTTCTTCCTGTAATTTGTAGGCCTTTATCTTATTAAACAGACCGATTCCTCTACCTTCTTGACTAAGATATATAATCATTCCATTATTTTCTTCATTTATTAACTCAAAGGCTTTTCTTAGTTGATGTCCACAGTCACATTTTTTAGACAAAAAAGTATCTCCTGTTAAGCATTGGGAATGCATTCTGACAAGTAAATTCTCTTTATCAACTTCTCCTTTAAAAAGAACTAAATGCTCAAGCTTAGTTTTTAGGTCTCTATAACAAATAGCCTTAAAATTTCCAAAATCTGTCGGCAGATGAATCATTTCTGTCTTTTCAAATTTTTTCTTCGATTTTAATATATAATCTTCAATCTCTGATACAGATGTAATTTTCATATTCATCTTACTAGCAAATTCTTTAACTTTTTTCCCATTTAACATATGTCCATCCTCATCCATTATTTCACAACATATGCCAAGAGGTTTTAATTTTGCCAATTTCATTAAATCGACGGTAGCTTCAGTATGACCTTTTCTTTCCAGCACGCCATTATCTTTCGCAATTAGTGGAAAACAATGACCAGGTTTTCTAAAATCTTCTGGTTTTGAATTTTCATCGCATAATTTTCTTGCAGTTAAAGCTCTTTCATATGCAGATATTCCTGTCTTTGTATCTTTATAATCGATGGAGATTGTAAAGGCAGTCTGATGATTATCTGTATTTTCTTTTACCATATAGTCAAGCTCTAATCTTTTAGCATATTCTTTTGACATTGGAAAACATATTAAACCTTTAGCATACTTTGCCATAATATTGATATTTTCTGCGCTTACATTTTCCATAGCACATATCATATCTGCTTCATTTTCTCTATCTTTATCGTCTGTGACTATAACTATTTCACCTTTTTTTAAACTTTCTAGAATTTCTTTCATATGCATATTAAAAACCATTTTTTAATAAAAAGTTTTCATCCATCCTTTCTTTATTATTTTTAAATGAATAAATGTATC
Source organism: Tissierellia bacterium (assembly GCA_030527425.1). Classification (GTDB taxonomy): domain Bacteria; phylum Bacillota; class Clostridia; order Tissierellales; family Peptoniphilaceae; genus JAUNAV01. Next base: position 18,886 of record JAUNAV010000024.1, on the reverse strand, counting down.
TTGCTAATATATCAGTTTCTATATTTACTAAATCTCCAAGGTTTAGATCATTAAAATTTGTATTTTTAAATGTTTCTTCAATTAGAGATACCTCAAAATAATTATCCAAAGCTTTCGTTATTGTCAATGAGATGCCATTAATTGCAACAGAACCTTTATCAATTAAAAATTTTTTATTTTCATCATTTATTTCAAATTTAAAATAATTATTTCTAATCTCAATTAGCCTAGCTAAACTATCCACATGTCCATATACAATATGTCCACCAAAACGATCAATTGGTCTCATAGCTCTTTCAAGATTTATTTTGTCATTAACTTTTAGGTATCTAAAATTTGTTTTTTCTAAAGTTTCCCTCATGGCCTCCGCTTTAAAATCATCAGTTGAAAAATCTCTAACAGTTAAGCATACGCCATTTGACATAATTGAGTCACCTTTTTTTACATCTTCTAAAACTTTTTTTGCCTGTATCGTCAAAATATATCTATCTGTATAATTTTCTATTGATAAGATCTTTCCAACTTCTTCAGCTATTCCTGTAAACATCTATTTGCCTCTATCATAATATCTTCATCAAATTTTTTAACATCAACTGTATTAAATTTTTTGATATATTTCATCTCTTTTATTGATTCACCGCTAAAAGGCGCTATACCTTCAACAAAAATTTTAGGTGCAATGAAAGCATATATTTTATCGACTAAATTTTTTTTTAGGAAACTATAATTTATTTTCGATCCTCCCTCAACTAATATCTTAGATACATTCATCTCATATAATTTATTAACTAAATCAACAATATCTACATTTCCTTCTTTTTCTTTAACATTAATTATATAATTATGGTCTTTCTTTTTTGCACTTGTAGCTATATATGTTTTCTTATCTGATTTTAAATTAAATATTCTCTTACTAAAGTCAAAGTCTAAGTCATTTGAAACTATAACTCTAATAGGATCAATTGGATTATCTAATCTAACATTAAGCCTTGGATTATCATATTTAAATGTATTTTTGCCAATTATTACACAATCATAATCATTTCTTAGTTTATGAACATATTCTCTTGATTTTTCTGAGCTAATCCATTTTGAATCATAATTACTTAATGCTATCTTACCATCAAGACTCATTGCATATTTTAATGCAATAAATGGCCTTTTACATTTTATATTTGTAAAGAAGGCTTCATTTATTTTTTCACCTTCTTCTTTTAATATCCCTGTAGTGACTTTAATATTATGTTCCAATAATTTTTTTATGCCATCTACCTTTGGATTTGGATCTCTATTTGAAATTACGACCCTTTTTATCTTGTGTTCAATTATTTTGTCCACACATGGAGGTTGCTTCCCATAATGCGAGCATGGCTCAAGATTTACATATAATGTCGATCCTTCAAGATCTTCAATTCTATTATTGATCGCATTTATTTCAGCATGCTCCATGCCATATTTCTTATGATATCCTTCAGCGATAATTTTCCCATTTTTCACAAATACTGCTCCAACCTTTGGATTTCTTAAAGTTTCATGGGATTTTAAAGCCAATTCAAATGCTCTTTTCATGTATTTTAAATCATCCATTTTTCCTCCTCAAATAAAAAAACGCCCCTTTCAGGACGTTTAAATTGCAAAAAAGAAAATTCTTCTCTCATCCAGACTATACTGTCGGTATTGGAATTTCACCAATTCAGCTTTCGCTCGCGGACTTTACCGCCGGTGGGGAATTACACCCCGCCCTGAAGAAAATTATATTATTTATTTAGTTACTTATAGTATAACACTAGTTTATTTTTTGTCAAACATTTTTAGAAAACCTTCATAAAAAAATCTCCCATTAAGCTTGATATTAGAAAAGTTCCAATAATAACAAATATTGAAACAACCACACCTTTAATTCCAACAGCTTTAAACTTGTTCCAATCTTTTCCGATTATAACACCAGTATATGCTAATATAACAGTTACTATTGCATTTATAGATAATTTGTCAACATATCCTATTACAATTCTAGAAATTGGCGATATAGGTGATGCTATTAATATTGCTATTATTGAAATCCATAAAACCGGTGATATTTTTTTTAAAGGCACAATAAAAGAAAGAAAATATCCTATAACACAAATAATAGACAATATTATCATAGATATTATTGAATCGGCTATATTAAATTCTCCAATTAATACATTGCATATTGAAAAAGCAACAATACTTATTGACAATGCTTTTAGTATATCAATTATTTTTAGTTTGAATTCCTTCATTTTTCTTCTCTCTTTTTATTTTCTTATATAAAAATTCTGTTAGTGGTAAACCTATAAATATTCCAAGTGGTAATGCTATAACTGAAGATATGAGATTTGAAAGGCCTCCATAGGCGAGCATCTGGCTTTCAAGTTCTGGATAATTAGCAATTAATGCGCTGATACCTGCTGTCATCATCGATGCAGAACCTGCTCCTGTACCCATAGCTGCAGCAAGCGGTGTTATTATACCCAGACTTATAGTTATAGAAGAAATAACACTCATTATTATAGGCCCAAGAATTGTACCTATTATATAAACTGCCATTACCCCTCTAAATTCAGGTGAATTTGCCCCGTAATTATCTTGAATTAAGCCTACATTGGCCTCCCTACTTAAAGCATGACACATTCCAATTGACTCTCTTTTTAGTCCTAAAATCATTGCTATTGGAAGAGATATCAATATAGTACCTAAATTTCCAAAATTTTGTAATACCAATGCTACTCCAGCCTTCTTCATCTCTTCTAATTGAGAACCACTGGTTACTCCTAACTTAGCAATCAGCACGGAAAGCATAATTCCCATCATATAATTAGAAATCTCTGAATTTTTAGTATTAATATATTTAAAAGGAGATTTATATAAAATAAATACTAGTATCATAGCCCAAATAAGTGGCGAAAATACAATAGTAATACCTCCAATATTTAAACTTTTACTGCCAATTAGCATAGATATAACAGCTACTATAAGAACTGATATATGAAATAAGAAATCTCTTTTAATATTAATCATATAATCACCCTTTAAGATAATCAAAACTTACAGCAATTAATATGATAATAGCTTTATAAAATTGACTTTCATCTAAATCAAATTTAGGATTATGATTTGGATATCTGTTACCATCTTCGTTCTTTTTTAAATTTGAAAGGAAAAAGAAGGTCCCTGGTACTTCTTTTAAGTAAAAAGCCATATCTTCTCCACCCATAACAGGCTTATTTAGTAATTTAACATCATCTTTAAACAATTTTTTTGAAATATCAAAAGCATATTTGGTAAAATCAACATCATTTTTTAGCACAGGATAAAATCTATCGTAAATAACTTCGGCGTCTGCTTTATATGCTTTAGCAATTGATTTAGAAATTTCTGTTATTCTAGACTCTATTTTATCTCTAACAGACTCATCTAAAGTACGTGCAGTTCCTAGCATATCAACTTCATTTGGTATTATATTTTGAGTAAAACCTCCATTTATTTTGCATACAGATACCAATGCCCTATCAACTGGAGATATCTCTCTCGATACGATTTTTTGTAATGCCATTAAAATTTCAGCAGAAATTATTATAGGATCAATTGTATATTGAGGACTTGCTCCATGCCCTCCTTTTCCTTTGACTTTGATCGAAAATCTGTCCATTGAAGCCATCATTTCATTGTATTTAAAGCCTATTTGTCCATCTTCCAATTCATCATTTAATCCACCAACATGTAAAGCTATAATATGATCTACATCAGGATTTTTTAATACATTTTCTTCTATTAGGGGCTTTGCACCACCTGGAATTTCCTCGCCTGGCTGAAAAATAAATTTGACACATCCATCTAAAAGTTCTTTATTTTCGTTAAGAATTTTACAGCAAGTTAATGCTATGGACATGTGCGAATCATGTCCACATGCATGCATTTTATTATTATGCTTAGATTTATATGAAACATCATTTTCTTCTTGTATTGGTAGAGCATCCATATCCGCTCTTATCGCCAAGCATCTTTTAGTATTTGTTTTATTTATATAAGCAACCACTGCTTTATTGTCTAAAAACATTTCATACTCTACATTAAACTCTTCAAGTTTTGTTTTTATATAATCGACAGTTTTTGGGAGAAAAAGTTCTAATTCCGGAATTTGATGAAGTTTTCTTCTCATTTGAATACATAATTTCTCATTATCTTTAGCTAAACGTATGAAATCCATAATGACCCCTTTCTTTTTGATAATCATAACATTAAAATTAATAATTTACAACTTTAACATATTAATTTATTAATTATAAAAAAATCTCGATTTCTCGAGATTAATTTCCTTTAGACTCTTTTTGATACATTTTATAATATCTGCCTTTTTGCTCAATTAAAGAATTATGATCTCCTCTTTCTACAATTTCTCCATGATCTAATACTAATATCTGATCACAAAAATGAATCGTTGAGAGTCTATGAGCAATTATTATTGTAGTCCTATCTCTACTCATTTCAAAAACAGCTTGTTGAATGAGAGATTCTGTTTGAGTATCAATATTAGCTGTGGCTTCATCCAATATTAATATTTCAGGATCTGTTACATAGGCTCTTGCGAAAGAAATAATTTGTTTTTCTCCTTGTGAAAATCCTCTTCCACCATCCTTTATCATCGTATCGAGACCTTTTGGATGATTTTTTAATATAATATCTCCTCCGACATCTTTTAAAGCTTTCATCGCCTTTTGTCTACTTATGTCTTTTCCCATTGTTATATTATCAAATATCGTTCCATTAAATAATTGAGCATCTTGCAATACCATTGATATATGCGATCTCAATGAATTTCTACTAAAATCTTTTATGTTGATACCATCTATTAGAATTTCTCCTCTTTCTACATCATAAAATCGCATAAGAAGATTCATCATAGTTGACTTTCCGCTTCCAGTCTGTCCTACAAAAGCCAATGATGAATTCTTTTTAATTTTAAAATTTACATCTTTTAATACATCATCTCTGTCATAGGCGAATCTAATATTTTTAAATTCTACCTCACCACTAATGCTTTCTATTTGTTTATTTGAATCGACTTCTTTTTCAATATCAAACAAATCAGCTACATGAACGGCTGAGCCTAGAGATCTTTGTACTGATGAAAGCACAAACATAATCTGTCTTAAATTTTGAAAAAATGAAATCATATAATTTACAATAATATAAATACTGCCTATAGTCATAGGTATATTGTTCAAATAGTTTCTACTAGCAATAATAATTACCAATAAAGTAGATACCTTTGTAAATACCGATGTCATATTTTGAGCATTATATGCAAATAGCTTAGTCATTTTTATTCCATAATTATAATTATTATGATTAATCTTTTGAAAATCATCATAGGTATACTTGCTATCATTAAATGCCTGAATAATTTCTATATTTTTAATGTCTTCATTTATTGTAGCATTCATATTAGAAATATATGATCTTGATTTGGTAGAAAATATAAAACTCTTTTTTATAAAATCTGTATAAGCCCAATACATGGCTGGAGAAAGTATTAAGAATACAAAAATTATCCTCCAATCTATTAAAATGCAAGCTATAAAATAACCTAATGCTTGAAATGCAGGCGAAATCATGCGTGTGAAAATTGCTGAAAACATCTCCTTCATTTGTTTAGTATCCGAGGTTATTCTAGCAGTCACCTTTCCAGCAGGCAAATTATCATAGTATTTTATCGGCAAATTTTCAACATGATTGTACAAGTCTCTTCTTATATCTCGAGAAATTTTGCCTGTTATCTTTTCAAATTTTACTGATAAAAGATAACTTGTAATTGCTTGGATAATCAATGATAATGCAAAAAATGATACGAGAATTACTAATGTTTTATAATAAAAATTAGAAACTACGACCTCATTAATTATCTTTCCAGATATATATGGGCCAATAAGAGATGCTATCGTAGAAATAGATAAAAGAATTAAGCCAATAAATATATCTTTCTTATAATTTTTTGAATATCTAAAAAATCTTATAAATATATCCTTGTTTTTCATTCTTGCTCCAATCTTTGTCTTCTAAATTCTCTACTGTACCAACCATCATTTTTAATTAATTGGTCATGGCATCCCATCTCTTTTATTTCTCCATTATCCAAAACAATAATCTTATCGGCATCTTTAACCTGACTAATTCTATGAGTAACAATTATTGTAGTCTTATCTTTTCTGATCTTATCAAGACTTGAAAGTATTTCAGATTCTGTCTTTCTATCTACAGCCGAAAGAGCATCATCAAGGATTAAAATTTCAGGATTCTTTATTATAGCTCTTGCAATTGAAAGTCTTTGTTTTTGACCTCCAGATAAAGAAACACCATTTTCTCCAGTTAGTGTTTCGTAACCCTTACTAAATTCTTTTACATCTTTGTGAAAATCAGCTATTTTACAAGAATTAATAAGTTCTGTTTTAGTAGCATTTCTATTTCCTCTTTTTATATTTTCTTCTATAGTTTCAGAAAATATCATATGTTCTTGACTTACATATCCAATTAAATCTCTTATTGAATTAATATTAAAACTTGAAATATCTCTTTGATTTAAAAATAAGCTTTCTTCTTCTATAGGATAAAATCTTAATAACTGTTTTACTAAAGTTGTCTTTCCGCTTGCAGTTTTACCAAGTATGCCTATTTTTTGTCCACGTCTTATTTTAAAATTAATGTCTTTAAGAATTAAATCAGAATTGGGATATCTAAAAGAAAAGTTTTTAAATTCAATATCTGGATTAGTAGAAATCATTTCTTCTCCTGATACCATAATGTCCTTATCATTTACTAACTCATTTTGTCTTTTAGCAGCAGCAATTCCACTTGCTCTTGTTGAAATAAAATCACCAACTGCCATCATAGGCCATTGTAATTCATTCAAATAACCAGTTACTGTTGCCAATGCACCAACTGTAATATTATTATTTATTATTAAATACCCTCCATATAATAAAGCAACGGAATACATAAGAGCACGGGTTATAATTGAAAAAAATGAAAACAATGAGTTAATCTGTTTTAATTCAACATCCCTGTCATATAATTGAAGAGTCTTTTTGTCGAAATTATCACTTCTTATCTTCTGATTATTATAGGCACGAATAACTCTAATTCCTTCCACAGTTTCTAAGACATCTTCATTTAATTTATCATAAGATTGCTGTGCTTTTTTCCATCTATAATCAATTTTCTTTGTAAGTATATTGCTAGATATTAAAAGAATTAAAAGTGATAAAGATGAAAAAATTGTAAGCTTAAAACCACCAACAATAATCATGGCAATTATATATACAAGTGGATATACTGTCGCATCAAATAAACTCATCATAGCAAATCCAGCATAATTATTTAAACTAGAGACATCATCAGTACATCTAGTTAGCACAGTTCCCGAAGAAAATTTCTCAAAAAAATGTGGACTAGAATGAAGAATCTTATTTACAACTCTTTTTCTAGACATAAAACATATTACATCACTTGCTTTAAAGAATATATAGGCCCATAGATAACATGCTATATAATCTATTATTATACAAGCTATGAAAGCTATAATTATAAATTTTAAATAATCAAAGGTTAAGCTATCATTTACTATATGATCAATTATTTTTCCAAGTGCATATGCTGGAAATAAAGTAATTATATAATCTACTATTAAAGAAATAGCACCAATGATATATTTAAATTTGTATTTATCAAAAAAATATTTTAAATGTTTTCGCATATTCACTCCCCTTTAATGAGACTTTACCACTTTTATAACACAATGTCATATAGTTAAATTTTTATAGCTAATATTAAAATAAATAGCAATTTTTCACTAAAAAACTAGCAGCTTTGCTGCTAGTTAAAATCTTATTCAAGCACTATACTTTTAATTTTTCTACTTTGTTTCTTTGCATAATTTAATATAGCAAATAAGTAGATTATAGCGATAATTGCTCCAAGTATGTAGCTTGTAGTCATGCTTCTACCAAATCCAATTCCCTTAGCACTTATTATAAATGAGAATACTATAAAGCAATAATAAGCTCCTGGAATTAAAGTTATTAAGTATTTTTTGTCATTTACTACTAAATAGCTTGAAGCCATTGCTAAAGCAAATACTGCTACCAATTGATTTGCAAATCCGAAATATCTCCAAAGGATATTAAATCCATTAGGATTAGATTTAGCAAAGTATAAAATTATAATAGCAGGAACAAATATTGCAAGAGCGATTATTACTCTTTTAACTTTACTATGTTGATCAATGTTTAATTCTTCTGCAATTATAAGTCTTAGAGATCTAAAGCAAGTATCTCCACTTGTTATAGGAAGAACTATAACACCAATTATAGCTAAAAGTCCACCAATATTTCCCATAAATTCTCTAGAAATATTTCCAACCATTAAAGTTGCATTAGTATCAAGTGCTGCTTTACCAGTAGAAAATAGTATTATAGCTCCACCTGCCCAGCACATAGCAATAAATCCTTCAGCTACCATTGCAGAATAAAAAGTTGAAATACCTTCTTTTTCATGTTTTACAGTTCTTGATATAAGAGTTGATTGTGAACCGTGAAATCCTGAAAGAATACCACATGCAACCGTAATAAAAAATGACGGAATAAATTTTTGTCCTAGTGGATGTTCTGCAAGTAATCCATAGCCTTCATAGCTCATGTGACCTGCGCCAGTTCTTAAAATTCCTATAAATACCCCAATAGCTGAGACAATTAAGAAAATACCAAATACCGGATAAATCTTACCGATTAATTTATCTATTGGAAGCAAAGTACTTAGAATATAGTATATAAAGATAACTGTATATATTATCCAAATTACACTTCCATTTGGATCCATTCCTAAAACATCGTTGGCAATTAGATCTCCTGGTGTATAAATGAACACAACACCTGTTAATAAAAGTAAAATTGCAATTATAATATTATAGACCATTTTTGTACCACGGCCTAAGTATTTATTAACAAGTCTTGGCATTTGTGCTCCACCATTTCTCATAGAGATCATACCATTAAAATAATCATGAACACTTCCAGCAAAAATATTTCCTAAAGGAATTGCAATAAATGCAATTGGTCCAAATAAAATACCTTGAATAGGTCCAAGAATTGGGCCAGTTCCTGCAATATTTAACAATTCGATTAGCCAGTTTTTGCTTTTACTCATGCCGACATAATCAAGGCCATCGGACTTTTTTATAGCAGGTGTTGGTCTATCATCTGGCTGAATTTGTCTTTCGCATACCTTAGAATATAAAAATCCACCTACCAAAAGGATTGCTAATCCTATTAAAAATAATTTCATAATACCTCCCATTTTTTCTATCTCCTTTTAGTATAAACCTTTTTACTAAAATATACAAATTTTATACACTAAAACTATATATTATCTAAAATTTTGTACTTCACACTTAAAGGTCAGAAAAGGTCAAATTTTATTTGCATTTTAATTTTAAGGTGGTATATTAATAATATAAGTTAGCACTCATATAATAAGAGTGCTAAGAAAGGAGATTATATGAATTTTTACAATAATATTTTCGATGATTTCTTTGAATATGAACAAAGAAATAATGACTTAAAGATAGATATAAAAAAGATAGAAAAAGGATATGAAATAGTAGCTGCCGTAGCAGGAGTTAAAAAAGATGATATATCTATTAATTTAGATAATGATATTTTAACTATTTCTGTTGATCAAAAGGATGATGAAGATAAAAAAAATGATAACTATATATTTAGAGAAATACAAAATAAAAAACTAAAAAGAAAAATCCAATTAAATGGTATGAAAATAGACAATATAGAAGCAAGCCTAGATAATGGATTATTGACAATTAAGCTTTATGAAAAAGCTGTTGAAGAAAATAAAAAGATCGAAATTAAATAGGAGGAAAACATGCTACCAGAATTTAGAAACGATAGGAATTTAGAAAACTTTTATAATATGATGGATAATTTCTTTAATGACAAAAAAACTACTTTTAATATTGACGTAAAAGAAAATGATGATAACTATACAGTATTTGCTGAATTACCTGGTTTAAAAAAAGAAAATATCGAACTTGATTTTAAAAATGATATATTAAAAATCAAAGTAAATAATAATGTCGTGAATGAAGAAAAGAATGAAAATTATATAAGAAAAGAAATAAATAATTACAATATGACAAGAAGTATTAGATTAATAAATGTGGATAATGGCAATATAGAAGCCTCTTATGAAGATGGTATATTGAAGATTAATCTAGCAAAATCGAAAGAGTCTAAAACAACAAAAATAGAAATAAAATAAAAAAATTGCCCGATTTAAAAATCGGGCTTTTGTTTTGCCATTAAAGACAATTATGTATTACATTATTCTGCGTCAATTGCCTCTACTGGACAAACTGCTGCACATGATCCACAATCAATACATGTATCTGCATCGATTACATATGAATCTTCGCCTTCTGAAATTGCTGATACTGGGCATTCTCCTTCACATGTTCCACATGAAATGCAAGTATCTTCATCAATTCTGTATGCCATTGTTTTACCTCCTTACTTATTATATCTATATTATACCATGTGAAAATCCATTTGTCACCCTTTTTTTGAAAAAAATTTCACATTTAGTAATTAATATTAGTTATCATTATCATCCATTTCATTTTGATACGATTTTTGAATGTAGTTTTCATTGAATTCATCAAGTTTCTCCATTTGATTCTCAGAATAAAACTTTTCAAATTCTTGATCATTATTCATTATTCTAACTTTGCTTTTTTCAAGAATTATATCATTGCCTACTACATAGCCCATTCCGTCTTCAGTTATAACTTTCTGACCAACTTTAGGTAATTTCTTAGAAATTTCATCATAAACTTCTTGCTCATAATTTAAGCAGCACATAAGCCTTCCGCAAGTTCCAGAAATCTTTGAAGGATTTAAAGTTAGATTTTGCTCTTTAGCCATTTTAACAGAAACCGGAGTGAAATCTTTAAGAAATCTATGACAGCAGCACACTTGACCACAAATGCCCATGCCTCCCATCATTTTAGCTTGATCTCTAACTCCTATTTGTCTTAATTCTATTCTATTTTTAAAGATTGATGCCAGATCCTTTACTAAATCTCTAAAATCAACCCTTCTATCTGATGTAAAATAAAATATTACTTTACTTCTATCAAATGTAAATTCACAATCGACTAAAGACATATCTAAATCAAACTCATCAATTTTTTCTTCACAAATTTTAATAGCCTCTTTTGCTTTAATTTTATTTTCTTGTTTAATTTTTATATCCGAATCTAAAGCTTTTCTAACTATTTCAGAGATTTCATTTTGAAATTTTGTTTCATCGATTTGGGAATTTTCTATAACCACTTCTCCCATCTCCATGCCTTTTATAGTATTTACTATTACTTTATCACCTTTTTCAAATTGTATTTTACAGGGATCAAAATAATATATCTTGCATGCCTTTTTAAATCTTACACCGATTATTTCTTTCAATTTGAAAACCTCCATATGCTAAAGATTAAATGTTCTATACTCAATTGATATGCTAAATTATTTTTAAAAGATTTTTTTATTTCTATTATCAACTGACATATCTCTTCTATTTGATCTATCGACAAGTAAGTTAATTTTTCGATCTTTGTTATCCAGGTCTTTACCGTCAATGAATTTACATCTTTTGTGTATTTATAATTTAATATATCCTTGAAAAACTCTTCGAATCCATCTAATAATTCATATTTTTTGTCTTTATAAGAATTAAAGAAATCTATATTTCTAAAATAAAAGGATAAATCACCTTTTAAAATATCATAGATTATTTCAGATAATTTTGACTTATCTACTTGACTATCTTTTTTACAATCATCAAAATGGATTATTTGGCATCTGCTAAGTATTGTATTTAAGAGATTTCCCCTGTTATTTGCCGTCAATATAATTACAGCAAATTCAGATGGTTCTTCAAGGCTTTTTAGCATTGCATTTGCACTTTCTTTTCTTAGATTATGACAATTGTGTATGATGTATACTTTAATTTTGCCATTATGTGGTTTTAAAAATAGATCTTTACGAAAAGCTCTAATTTCATCAATAGTTATTACGCCATTTATATCTTGAATAAGCCTAAAATCTTCATTTAAATCTAAGCTTTTTGAAATATTTTCTTTTAAAAAAATATTTTGTGCAAATTCTTTAGCTCTTTTTAAATTCTCTTCTTCGTCTATTCCTTCAAATAAATAAGCATGTGAAATGCTATTATTTTCTAATTGTTTTTTTAGAATTTCTGTCATATTCTAAGATATTTTTCTACATCTATTAAAAATACTGTAGCTCCACCAACATTGATTTCCATAGGTATTGATTGAAACATCGCTGTTTCTGCAGTTGGATTTACAATTTGAGTTTGTGCAGTTCTTTTTTTACAATTTTCTTTTATCATGTCGATAACCTCATCAACTTGGCTATCTTCAATACCAAGTAATAATGTGGTATTACCTTTTTTTAAAAAACCACCTGTTGTTGCAAGCTTAGTAATTCTATATCCTTTATCTGTTAATGCATCAGTTAAAAAATCGACATCTTGATCTTGTACTATCGCTATTAATAATTTCATTTTAATCTCCTATATATTCTTTTATTTTCTTATAACAATCATCGACAACCATATCAAGTTCTCTTGTTGCATCAATTGTGCAAATTTGATCTTTATATAAATTTGCCAATTTTTTATATCCTTCATATATTGCCCAATGAAAGCTATCTTCTTCCATTTCAAGTCTATCAGAAACAAAATTTGCTCTTTTTCTTTTCAAAGATGTTTTTGCATCTATATCCAAAAAAATAGTAAGATCAGGTTTTAGTCCACCTGTCGCAAATTCATTAATATCTCTTACTTTATTAATACCCAAATTTCTTCCAATTCCTTGATATAATAAAGAACTTAAAATAAATCTATCGCATAAGATCAATTTATTTTCTTTTAATTTAGGTTTTATAACCTCATCTACTAATTGTGCTCTACTAGCAGCAAATAAGAGGCATTCTGCCTTATAAGATAATTTATCATTATCGACATTTAGTAAAATCTCTCTTATTTTTTCAGAAATTGCAGTTCCACCTGGTTCTCTTAAGCTTATTATATCAATATTTTCTTTTTTGAATTTTTGAATAAGTTTACTTATAACAGTAGTTTTACCCGAACCATCACTGCCTTCAAAAACTATAAATTTGCCTTGCATTTTATCCTCTCTATGAAAGTTCTTCTAGATAAAAAAAATATATAGTTACATAAAAACAAGGTCGCCTTTGCGACCTTAAAATTATTCTTCAGATTCTTCTTCTGTTTCTTCAACTGTTGGAACTTCTGAAGCTTCTACATCCTCTTCTTCATCTTCAGGAATAATTTCTTCTTGTGGTTCTTGTAATGAACATACAACAGCATCAGATTCTTCGAGTACTTCAATATCTTCGTCTTTATAAACATCAAGGTCTGATACAAAGAAAGAATCTCCTATTTGCATATCTTTAACATCGATCTCTGCAGTTTTTGGAATATGTCTTGGTATACATTCAACTTCAAGACTGTCAATATTTTGAATTAGTACTGAAGGTTGAACTTTAATTTCATCTCTTGAAAGTAATACAACTGGTATTGTAACTCTGATTTTTTCTCCTGCTTTTATCGCTTGGAAATCAACATGCAAAAATTCTTCTTTGAATGGATGCATTTGATAATCTTTGATGAGAACAGCTCTTTTCTCTCCATCTATATCTAGATCAATTACTGTTGAAGTTCCTGCTTTTCTTATAACTTTGTTAAATTCTCTAGCCGGAATTTGAACATTGATATTTTCTTCGTCTTTAGCGTAAACTACTCCTGGAATTAATTCATTTCTTCTAAGTTTGTCGACTTTATTTTTGCCAACTCCTTCTCTTTTTCCAGCAGTTAATACTATGTCTGCCATATTTCCTCCTTATAAATTTTCGAATCCATACTTGCCTATTATACCCTATAAACACTAACTTTTCAATATCATTGAATGAAAAAAAGTATAATAATCCATGGAAGTCCTAAAAAACCTGTAAGAATTGCATTCAAAGGAGTTATCTCTATTGCTGTGATATCAAACATCGATGCAATAAAATTGGCTATTAATAAAAACACTATGCCTATAATTCCATTTTTTACTAATTTCATTAAGATTTTAATTGGTATCTTAAAAAGAAGCCCTAAAAGATATAATGCGGCAACGCCTATTATAGCATATAATAATAACATATTTTTCCTTTCATTATTATACTAATTTATTTTTATGAAGATAATTTGTGAGAGATATCTTTTAAATGGGTATAATATACAATAGAGGAAATTAGAAATTCATTTATTTTTTGTTTATTAAGGAGGCAAATATGAATAAAAGAACTGATTTTAAATTTGGAGAAGAAAATATTACACTTTTAGGTGATGAAATTAAAGTTGGAGATAAAGCTCCTGAATTTAAGGCTGTTAAAAAAGATCTTAGTACTTTTGATCTTAATGAGCTCGATGGAAAAATTAAAATAATATCTGTAGTACCTTCAGTTGATACATCTGTATGCGAAATTCAAACAACTAAGTTTAATCAAGCAGCATCCGATATTTTAGAAGATGTTAAAATAATTACTATTTCAAATGATCTTCCTTTCGCCTTAGATAGATTCTGTTCAGCAAAAGGAATAGACCAAGTTGAAACAGTTTCAGATTATAAAGACTTAGACTTTGGTATGAAATATGGTGTCGTAATGGAAGAATTTAGATTATTAAATAGAGCTGTATTTGTAATTGATCGTGATAATACAGTAAAATATGTAGAATATGTACATCAAAATACGAATCTTCCTGAATATGAAAAGGCAATTGAAGCTGCTAAAGAATTAGTATAATACAAAAAGGGCCAATATCTTTTGATATTGGCTTTTTATTTTTTATTGAATTTATCATAATTTTCTTTTTTATAAACTTTATCTAATTCACCTATAAATGCAGTATATTTATTTGGATGACAAAAACCTTCTTTAAATCTATAAAGTCCATCTTCTTTACTTAATGAAAAAGTTCCACCAAAATCAAAGTATCTATAATTGTGATTTAAAGCATATTTAAGACAATGCCATATCATATTATAAGTGGGCATAAGATTTCTCTTTTCATTGCCACTTGCTGCATATAAGTAATATATTTTATCTTTATATTTTAATAGTAAACATGACGATAATAAATTATTTTGATAGAAACTATTAGCAAATAAGACATCATAGTTTTCAGCTAGTCTTTTGAAATATTCTTTTGGTCTATGAGAAATATTTTGCCTTTTAGCCATTATTTTTGTAAGTTTAAAAAAATCATCTATATTTTTTTCATCTGGTTTTTCTATCTTTGTCAAGGTATTATTTCTACAACTTTTTCTAACATTATATCTCGCCTTTTGGCTAAAGCTCATTAATAAACTCTCTTCATCAAAACCATTAAGATCCAATATCATATTGTATCTTGGTTGAATGAAAGAATAGATATCATCATCAAAAGTTCTAAATGATAAACCTAATTTTTTATATTGATGAATTAATCTCTCATCAAAATTAACTTCAGGATCAATCCTTAACATAAAAGCATCATATTTTTTCTGCAATTCGTCTGCTTCATCGATCAATTTTTTTACTAGATCAACATCATAGAAATCACAAACTGGCCCTCTTGGTGCATATAAAAAATATCCACATTCATTATTTATACCAATTACAGATATGCATGCTTTAATTTCTTTATTTTCTTCTACATATACAAAGTCCTGACTCCAATTGCATTTAACTTTGCCCCAATTTGTATCTTGTGTAAATTTTGTATGCTTACTTTTTTTTAAAAATTTAAATACCTTATTTTTCTCTTTTTCTGTCTTTGCTACAGGCATAATTCACCTATTTTAAAAATCCAACCTTTCTATATACTTTAGAGAGAGTTTTTCTAGCTTCATATTTAGCCTTTTGTCTTCCTTCATTATAAATCTTCTCCAAATAATTCTTATCACTTAAAATCTCATTGTATTTTTTTTGTATCGGAAGTAAATTTTCACAAATTACAATTCCTAAATCATCTTTAAAAGTTGAATAATTTTCTCCACTATATTCTCTTACAATATCATCAATTGGCTTTTTAGTAAAACTATGATATATATTAATTAAATTCTTAAGGCCTTTTTGTTCATCACTATAAGCAAAGTTTCTACAATCATCTGTAACAGCGCCTCTAATCTTTTTCTTTATAGTATTTTCATCGTCAATTAGAAGAATATAACTATTCTTGTCTGGATCAGATTTACTCATTTTTATTTCAGGATTTTTTAAAGAGTATATCTTTCCCATCTCTTTATCGATAAAAGCTTCTGGAATTTTAAAAGTGTCAGAGTATTTGTGATTAAATCTAATCGCTAAATCTCTCGCAAGCTCCATATGTTGAGTCTGATCTTCGCCTACTGGCACCAAATCTGTTTGATAAAGTAAAATATCTGCAGCCATTAAAACTGGATAAGTAAAAAGTGCTGCATTTAAATTTTCTTCTGATTTTTGGGATTTTTGTTTAAATTGAGTCATTCTAGATAATTGTCCCATATATGATATAGAATCAAGTACCCAGGCTAATTGAACATGTTCTTCAACTTGTGATTGAATGAATAAAGTTGATTTTTCAGGATCAAGTCCACTTGCCAAAAATAATGCCAATACTTCTTTAGTTCTTCTTCTTAAGTCTTTAGGCACTTGAGGAACAGTTATTGAATGCATATCAGCTACAGCGAAGTAGCATTTATATTGATCCTGAAATTTTTTAAAATTTTTTATTGCACCTAAATAATTACCTATTGTCAATTCACCAGATGGTTGTACTAAGCTTAACACAACCTTTTTATTATCATTCATTTTTCCTCCTATAATCTATTAAACTTTCGAATAAAGATAAGGTTGTTATTGAACCAATACCTTTTTTTACCTGTACTATGTTAATATCTAAATCTTCAATATCTTCATAGAAGACATCACCATACATTTTTTTATCTTTAAAGCTAACACCTGCATCTATTATAATTTGCCCATCTCTAAAATAAGAACGATCAAAATAATTAGCTTTACCTATAGCAGATATAAATATATCAGATGCTTTTATAATTTTTTTCTCATTACTGGTTTTTGAATTTAATAATGTAACTGTAGCTTTAAGGTCATTAAGCGCAAGGGATAAAGGCCTTCCTATGACATTAGTAGAATTAGCAATTGCTATATTTTTACCACTTAGCTTAATTTCATAGAATTTTAAAAATTTAATTATGCTTCTAGCAGTCTGTGGTAAAAATTCTAATCTATGATTAAAAATTTTTCCACAAGAGTCATAACTAAAACAGTCTAAATCATATAATTTTATATTATTTCTAAGATTATCAATATCTATTTTCTCTGAAAGAGGCATCAAAACTATAAAAGAATCTAAATCGTCTTTGCCATTAATATAATCTATTATATCATAATGGTTTTTATTTTTTTTAATCCTATAATCATCGACTAAAATATTAAATTCATCCGCTCTTTTTAGAATTGCATCTCTATAAGCTTTAACAGAAGAATTTCCATCGGATGAAATAATTAATAATTTCTTATTACAGCTATGATTTTTTAATTTTTCACATAATTTTTTCTTGATAGGATCTGATATAAGTATATTCATTTAAAACCTCACAAAAAAAGAGCTGTCAAAGACAGCTCTTAAGAACTTAACTAAAATATTCTTCTAGCGCCTACAAATACACTTTGGTAATGTGAAGAATATACATTTCCATATACTACTCCAACCCCTGGAGAAGAAGCATGTACAAATGTTCCATCACTACCTACAATCATACCAACATGATCTACACCTGATCCATAACTAAAGAATACAAGATCTCCTGGTTGTAGATTTGATGCATCTACAGCATATCCATTATTTATTTGTTGATATGAGCTTCTTGAGATATTAACACCAAGTTGAGAATATACATATGAAGTTAAACCAGAACAATCAAAACCAACTGATGGTGAACTTGCTCCCCATACATATGGCATTCCAACCAAGCTTTCAGCGATAGAAGCTGCAGCCCAACCAGAAGCAGATGCTTCAGGCGCATAACTTGAACCTACATCACTTTCAGAGCTTGTATCTTCTTCATATGATTGATCCTCTGTTTCTTCTTCTATTACTACCGGTTCAACCTCATAATCCGCTAGATAATCAACATTAACATAACCAGTTTGTCCATTGTGATCAAATTCTAACCAGCCATCCTTAACAACACCTGAAAGTTTATCTCCTTGATAAACTGCATCTATTATAGAATAACCTGTACCTCTACCACTTCTGACATTTAAGCTTGTTGTATTTACCCAACCTGTAAACTCATAGCTTGAGCTTTCAGTGTTTTCTTGTGTTTGCGTCTCTTCTTTTTCTTCTTCATCTGACTTATCAGCTTCTTCTTTAACTTCTGTTGGATTATCAGAAATACATGATAAACTTACATAACCTTTTTGGCCATCTAAATCAATTTCTAACCAATTACCATCGCTTTGACCAGAAACTTCATTGTTTAAATATAGATAACCTATTATATTACTATCTGAAGAATAATCTTTAGAGCTTCTTACATTAACAACGTCATATGAAATATATCCTGAATCAGCCCAAGTCTCAACAGCATCTTCTTCTACGCTTTCATTCTCTTCTAGTTGAGCTTCTTTTTCAGCTTCATCTTGAGCTTTTTTCTCAG
>JAUNAV010000073.1 GCA_030527425.1 Tissierellia bacterium | reverse complement strand
TTGTTATTTCTTTTTCTTCTTTTGTTTTCATTTTTTCTCCTATTTAAAAAGCACATTGAAAAAATCAATGTGCTGGTTGGTTTTGATTTTTTTTTAATAATCATTATCTAATAAATCAAAATCTGGTAAAATATATTCCCATATTTCTATAGGTTCTAATTCATAGAAAATATACATTGAATTAGTTTTTTTGTTTTCAACCGCCTCTATTGATTCATAATATAACTTTATTTCATCTTCAATAAATTGATCTCCGACATTAGATATTTCATGCATTTGTTTTCTATATTCATTAGGCATCATCGAGCTTCTTATTTTTTCAAAAAAGGGATGATTTTCATAAATCACTTTCTCGTTTTCTATTTTACTATCTTTAATTTTTATTTTCTTCATTTTCTTGCACTTTCTTTATATACGATTTTTTTAGTTCGATACTGATTTCTTTCGCGAATTTTCTACATCCAGGGTTGTTGCAATACTCACTCCATGCTTCGGCTATCATTTCTTTAGGATTACCGTGTGCAACATATTTACTACCTTTAAGGGTTCCATAAGCGTAATCACTTAATTGATTTCTCATAGTATTTCTGGTCATGTTATTATAAATATTATTGGCAAAAGATGTTTGATTAAATTCAGTAAATGCATCGATTTGATGCGCGAATTCATGATCAAATATTGATTTTAAATTTCCGCAATTTTGTGGATTCCACCCTCTTTTACTAGAGACTTGTAATTCATGTGTTATTTTTTCATAATCATTACATCGGTCTTTATTTACTGTTATACCATTATATTTTTTCCAAATATGGTTGGTTTCTCTTTTGATATCTCTAGCGAAAAAACTTTGTGCTGTTAAATCTTTACTAACTCTAAGTTTTTTAGTCTCATCCTTCATAAGTTTTTTAGCCTCTGCCTTTGCTTGCTTTATTAGTTTTTCATTTATTTCACCAGTCAAGAGATAATCTACAATATCTATGTGTTCATCTATATATTTTTCATAATAATAATTTTCAATTTCCTTTTTCAAAAATTGATTTCTTTTTTGTATACTACCAACGAATTTGATCTGTCTAGCAACTTCAGGGAAGTCTCTAAGCATATTATAAAGCCCTTTATTCCATTCATTAGCACATCTTATATCTATACCTGAATAATCTGCTCTAAAGCCCATAGATTCAGCAAATGCATTTGCTTCTTTTATGTTTTTAGCATCAATATATTTTAGTTTTTGGTCATTATTTTCTGATTCTTGAGAACTATTGACTATTTTATTATCAGCATCAATATGGGAATTATCTTCTTCGATAATTTCATCTAACTCTTTATCAAGTTCGTCATGATCCATATGGGCAGCAGTTGAACAGCGACAGTATGGGTGCCAGATGGGGATATTTTCTCCCATAATGGCGTTCTTTGTTTTTACTATTTTACCATCATGCTTTTTGCATATTGGACAAGCAGTAGGTTCAGTAATTACTTCAAGCTCATCATACCCGTATTTATCATAACTTGCTAATTGACCCTTAACCCAAACCCTACCAGCCTCAGTTTGTGCAAGTCTTTCGGCCGCTTTTCTAGCATGTTTCACATCTTTTTTTACTAAATCCATTAATTTTTTGGAAAAATCTCTTGATGACCTGCCTTGCAATATAGTAGTCTCTATATTGTTTTGTATACGTCTAGCTAAAACATTAGTGTCTCGCCAAATTCTACTAGAATAATTAGCTCCTTTATAATCTTCTTTAACTATCTCTTTCGCTCTAGTATTTATAAAGTCTATATCTATATTTTCGGATAAAATTCCTGCTTGGCGTTTCATTTCTCCGATTGTCGTCGTTAATAAGTGGTTGTGTAATCCATTTTCTAATTTTCCGCCGCTATTTAGCACCTCTAGCCTTAATAATTCTTGCAGATATTCGAGTCTATTGGTTCTCATTGTGACGTTATAAAGACGCATCTCTCTATTAGCTCTATCGCTATAATCTTTATTTTTTACATACTCTTTAGATTTCTTTTTATAGTATTCTATCTCTGCTTTTTCTATTAATTTTCTAGCTTCATTATAATTAATCTCACCTTTAAGACTAAAAAAACTCACTTGTCTTTGTACTTCAGATTGTATATTTCTAATTAAATCTTCATACATATCATTTATTTCTTTTTGAATATACTCATTACTCAATTCTTTAGCTTTGAGCATGGATTCATACTCTCTAGTCTTCCAGTACGTCATAAATTATTCCTCATCTTCGGAATTTATTACATCCTCCATTGACCAATTGTCAGGATGAGCATGATCCCCTAAGTCGTTTTCAAAGCCATCCTCTTCATTCATCTTTTTAATCTCAGACTTAGCATTATCAACAATAGATAAATATGATAAAGCAGTCTCCTTAGATACCAAACCATTTAAAGTATTGACAACCTGAGCCTCTTCCAAGACATTTTTAGGCATGTTTCTATTAAATTGATACACAATACTTTGCCAAGCATCATGATCAACCGCATTAGGCAAATTACAAAGAAGCCTATATCTTCTATTAAGACCCGCAGTAAACTTTCTTTCCTTAGTTTTACAAAGATTATCAAGCCCCTGCAATTTATAACTCAAAGCAATCCCCGAGCTAGTCCCGAAGTTTTCATCGCTCATATTAGGAACCATAGACAATTGATAAATCTTCTCTTCCAATCTATCCAATAAATTCTCCTGAGTCGTATCCGCATTAGGCTTAGACAAAAAATCAACATCAGGAGCATTACCCAACTCACTTGATGTTGTAAATAAATTAATAACACGCATATCCCTAATCGAATTGATCATATTTTTAGCCAATTGACATTTAGCTTTATTATCCAAAATTTTCAAAATCAAAAACCGACACATTTATTACCAAATGTGCCGGTTTTTATATTTTTACGATTATCTATTCACCTGTAAAGTGTGTTATAAATATCGCTAAAGGTAACAATAACATAAGCAGTAAATTTAATACAATATACAATTTATTTCTATTTCTTATTCTAAATATAATTCCAAGAAATCCTAATACAGGGCATACAAACATAGAAGTAAAGCCTGTTGGTCTTAAGTTAGTATATTTTTCGAATAAATCTATCGGAAGTAAGTAAGATATGATAAATAATATTATCCCCAATAAAAATATGTTTCTACTTATGTTTTTTTTTCATTAATTTCTCCTATCTTTCATATTTTATTATTTCTACAACAATATTCGCACTTTTCTTTTCATAATTTCTTCGACTGTAAAATAGATAAATGCCCTGCCTTCCTTGTCTATCCAGTTATTCTTAAAGGATATTCCTGTACGTTTAAGACGCATGGAGTATAGGATAATTGCTTCTGCCGACAATCCTTTAAATTCTTATCCATCAACTAATATCTCTGGAACTTTTAAAAAATTAAATCGCTCTGCTTCACGATTATAGAAATAGTCAAAGTCCATACAGAATCACCTCCCTTCTTAAAAATCTACAAAGAAAAAGACGATAGTTTTTTGAACTGACCCCCAAAAGTTAGACCAAAAAACTAACTAAAGGAGGTCA
>JAUNAV010000072.1 GCA_030527425.1 Tissierellia bacterium | reverse complement strand
AAGGAGTAAAAAATGAAAAAGATTATAGTAGCTTGTGGATCAGGCGTGGCAACTTCACAAACAGTCGTATCAAAATTAGAGAGATTATTAAAGGAAAAGGGCGTGAAAGCAGAAGTAGAAGCTGTAGATATGAAATCGTTAGATAGCTATATAAAAGATGCTGATGCATATGTGTCCATAGTAAAGCCTACTAAAGATTATGGTATTCCAGTGTTTAATGGAGTATCTTTTTTGACAGGAATGGGAATGGAAGAAGAATTAAATAAAATTATAGATTTTATAAAAAGTTAAAAATTTAAAAGGAGAAAATAATGGATGTATTACAAAATGTAGTAAATTATGTCCTTGATTTAGGAGCGGCTGTTTTTGTACCAATATTAATGCTTATAATAGGTCTATTAATGAAAATGAAATTCAAAGATGCCTTTATAGCAGCTCTAACTTTAGGAATAGCATTTACTGGAATGAATATGCTCATCAACTTTATGATGGATACGATGGGGGCAGCAGCTAGTGATTTATCAAAGAATACAGGCATTACCCTTCCGGCTGTTGATATCGGTTGGCCTGGAATGGCCTCTATAAGTTGGGCTTGGCCATATGCCTTTTTGTTATTCCCAATACAAATAGGTATAAATCTTTTGATGCTTTTATTTAATAAAACTAAGACATTAAATGTGGATATGTGGAATGTGTGGAATAAAATTTTCACAGCTGTTCTCGTAACATACTTCACGGGAAATGTAGTATTGGGCCTTGTCGCTTCTTCAATAGCAATAGTTCTTGAACTTAAGATAGGGGATACTTTTCAGCCTCAAATTGAAAGACTAACTGGAATACCTGGGGTTACAGTTCCACATTTTATTGTATTATTTTCAGTATTAATGTATCCAGTAGATCAATTATTGAAGAAAATTCCTGCACTTAATAAAAAATTTGATGCGCAAGTAATGAGAGATAAAATAGGTATTTTTGGCGAAAATTCAGTTATGGGTGCAATCATAGGTATAGCTTTAGGAATTGCAGCAGGATATGGTATTTCAGGTTCATTGAATTTGGCGGTACAGGCAGCAACAGCATTGACCTTATTCCCTATGGTTTCAAAACTATTTTCTAAAGCTTTATCACCAATTTCAGAAGCTGTATCTGAATTTATGAGAAAAAGAAATGAAGGTAGAGAAGTATTTATTGGACTTGATTGGCCAATACTTGGAGGAAGAAATGAATTATGGGTCGCTGTAATAACTACTATTCCAGCATTATTAATTTTTTCGATACTTTTACCAGGAAATAAAGTATTACCATTTGCGGGAATAATAAACTTATCTTTTGTTGTAGCTGCTTTACTATTAACGGAAGGTAATTTATTGAGAATGATCATACATGGCATTTTAACTGCTCCAATTTTCTTATATGCGGCAACTTATTTTGCACCTTATATTACTAGGCTAGCTACAGAAACCAATACTTTATCTGCAGAATCTGGAGGATTAGTATCTTGGAGTACATTTGAAGGACCGGATTTTAGATATTTAATTAGTACAGCATTCACTGGAAATATTGTGTCTATAATATTATTTGTAATTTGGATTGTTGTTTTTGTTATGATGATAAAAAATAAAAATAGATACAATAAAAAGATAAATGGAAATGATAATTAGAGAGGTATATATGTATCAATGTAATATAAAATCAAAAATTTTAAAAGAATTACTTGAATTAACCTATTCAATGTGGCAAATTGGTTGGGATGAGAGTAACGGAGGTAATGTAAGCTATATTTTAGATGAAACAGAGCTAAAAGATTTTGATTTAAAACAAGAAGGTAGATTTTATGAACTAGAGAATATACCAAAAAATTTCGTTGGGAAATATCTTTTGATTACAGCATCTGGAAGTAATTTTAGAGTATTAAAAAATTACCCTACTAGGGATGTTGGAGTAATAAAATTTAAAACAGATGGCTATGAAATTTTATGGGGATTTGAAGAGGGAAGAAAACCTACAAGTGAATTATACATGCATCTGTTATCGCATAACGCTAGACTAAGTGTTGATAAAAATCATAGAGTCATTGTTCATAATCATGCTGAAAATGCTATAGCATATTCATCTATGGTAGAACCTAATGATAGAGATTATACTTTCCCTCTTTGGCAAGTATTAACAGAGGGCGTAGTCGTATTTCCTGATGGTGTAGGAGTAATTCCTTGGGAATTACCTGGAACAGAACAAATTGGATCAAAGACAGCAAATAAACTTTTAAAATCAAGAATTGTAGTGTGGGAAAATCATGGAATTCTAGCTAGTGGTAAAAGTTATCAAGATTGCTTCGGATTAATCGAAACAGTGAATAAAGCATGTGGTATATTTATAAAAACATATGGGAAAAGAAAAAATTCTGGTCTAACAGAAGAAAATATTTTAGAGGTTTGTAATTCTCTAAATATTGAACCAAGAAAAGATTTATTTAAATAAATGGGGTTAAGAATGTAGAGATCAATATGATTACTTGATCTCTACTTCTTTTTTTGTAAACAAATAGGTTTACATAAATATTATATTAATTTAATTCGAATATCACAAGTTAAAATTTAGGAGAAATTAATGATAAAGCTAATAGCAATAGTTTTGGATGGCACTTTACTTGATGATAGAAAAATAGTGTCAGTAAATAATCAAAAAGCTATTTCAGAATGTATTAAACAAAATGTGAAAATAGCTATAGTAACAGGAAGGCCATTAATAGGTATAGAGAAAGTTTTAAAGAAATATAGTTTTTATAAAGAACTCATTGTAGCTTCTAATTCAGGATCATATATTGAAGACTTATATACTAATTCTAGTATTTCAAAATCAACTCTTGAAATTGATGACTATATAAAAATTAGGAGTTTAATTAAAGAAAAGGAAATAACAATAACCGCATATACAGAAGATAGTATATTTACGATTGATGAGAAACCTAATAACGAAGCGATTTTAGACTCTAAGATACTAAAGTTAAATATTAAACCTTTTGAGCGTTTAAAACAAAGTGTAAATCAAGAAATTTCTAGAATTAATATAATGGGTAGTAAAGAATATCTAGATAAAGTATTACCATATTTATTATCTAAATTTAATAATAAATATAAAGTAATACGCAATGAATATTTTAGTATCGAGATTTTAAATAGAGAAGTAGGAAAGGATAAGGCTATAGAAAAAATTATAGAATATCTCAATATAGCCAAAAAAGAGGTCATGACTATAGGAGATGGAATGAATGATATAGAAATGATAAAAGAATATGGAATAGGTGTAGCTATGGAAAATTCTAGTGATTATGTCAAGTCAAAATGTGATTTTATAACTTTAAGCAATAATAATGATGGTGTTAGTTATGCTATAAAAAAGTTATTGAATTAAATTATTTTGTCACCTACCTTCTAAGCGATAGAGCAAGCTATATTCACGGTGTTACGATTAATATAGCTGGGGGTAAGTCTAGAGGATAAACTTTCCCGAAAATAGTAGATTATACTATTTTCGGGCTTTTATTTATGTGCATTTTCATAATGCTTTTTTATATTATCTGGCATATCATTAAGATCTATATTATCTAA
>JAUNAV010000071.1 GCA_030527425.1 Tissierellia bacterium | reverse complement strand
ATCTTTTGAAAAAGCTGAAAAAATTATACAATCATATGATCAGTTAGTAGTAAAGCCAACTATATTAACTTCAACTGGTAATAATGTACAACTACACAATAAACCATATGACTTAAAAAAGATTGATGATTTATATAAACAAAATTATACATTTCAAATTCCGTTAAAATTACATTCTGAATTACAAAAATTAAGTTCTACAGCTATAAATACTATTCGTATTAATACAATTTTAATGGAAGATAAAGCATATGCAGTTAGTGGACTTGTTAAAGTCGGAGAAGAAGGAAAATTCGCAGATAATCAAGGAACTCAAAGATACTTTATAGGTATCGATAAAGAGGGACGTCTTAAAGATTATGGTGTTAATAAAAAACTTTATGTGATGAGAGAATTACCGAATGGTTTTGATTTTGCAGGATTAAAAGTACCTAATCTAGATAAAATAAAAAAAATAGCCGAAGAAGCTCATATGGAAATGCCTCATTTTGGCATGGTATTTTGGGATATTGTATTACAAGATAATGGAGAGCCTGTAATATTAGAAGCCAACTTGAGAGCTCCTGATATGATGTTTAATCAAGCTGCACTTGGGCCTTTTTTTGGAGAATATACAGACTCATTTATGGAATATTTTGTTAAGGTTAGAGATAAAATTAGGTAAAGTTATGATAAGAAATATGTCAATTTCAGAATTAAAAGAATTACTTACAATAGAAAAAA
This sequence comes from Tissierellia bacterium, assembly GCA_030527425.1. Taxonomy (GTDB): domain Bacteria; phylum Bacillota; class Clostridia; order Tissierellales; family Peptoniphilaceae; genus JAUNAV01. The sequence continues at coordinate 2,904 of JAUNAV010000071.1, read as the reverse complement.
ATAAATATGATAATTTTGTAAAACAAAAATATATGCTTGATTTAACAAGAGGAAAACCATCGCCAGAACAACTTGATTTATCTAATGATATTCTTGATGCAATGAATAGTAAAAGTGAGTTTATATCTGAAGAAGGAATAGATATAAGAAATTATGGTGGTCAAATTGGAATCAAAGAAGCTAGAAAATTAATGGCTGATATGATTAATGTTGATTATGAAAATGTAATTGTAGCAGGAAGTAGTAGCATGGAATTAATGTTTTTAACATTAACGAAAGGAATGCTTCATGGTTTTGACGGACAAAAACCGTGGAATCAAGTCGAAAATAGAAAGTTTTTGTGTCCAGTTCCGGGATATGATCGTCATTTTGCAATTGCGGAACATTTCGGATTTGAATTAATTAATATTCCAATGCTTGAAGATGGTCCTGATATGGATTTAATAGAAGAATTAGTGAAAAATGATGAAACTATTAAAGGAATATGGTGTGTTCCAAAATATTCAAATCCATCAGGCGTTACGTATAGTGATGAAGTAGTAAAAAGATTTGCAAATCTTAAACCTAAAGCAAAAGACTTTAAGATTATTTGGGATAATGCATACTCAATTCATGGATTTTATGAAGATGATGAAATTTTAGATATAATTTTAGAATGTGATAAAGCAGGAAATCCTAATATGGTATTTGAATTTTGTTCAACAAGTAAAATTGCATTTCCAGGTTCTGGTTTAGCTGCTATCGCAAGTAGTTTAGAAAATATTACCGATTTTACTTATTTTTACGAATTTGTTACTATAGGGCCTGATAAAGTTAATCAAATGAGATATTTTAATTATTTCAAGAATATTGATGGTATTAAGATGCACATGAAGAAATTAGTGAATATATTATTACCTAAATTTGAAAAGGCATTAGAGATTTTAGAAAAAAATTTGGGAGATTTAGGTATTGCTTCTTGGACAAAACCAAAAGGTGGATATTTTATTTCATTTGATACTATGGAAGGGTTAGCACCTAAAGTGGTTGAAATGGCTGAAAAAGCTGGATTGAAACTTCTACCTACAGGTTCAACATATCCATATTTTAAAGATCCGAAAGAAAGCAATATTAGAATTGCTCCATCATATTTAAATATGGATAATTTAATTATTGCTATGGAGATATTTACAAATATCATTAAGATTGTAAGTATAGAAAAAATAATTCAAAACAATCTTATAAGGAGATAAAATGAATCTGAGAAAAATAAGGACAAATGCTATCAATTTTATAAACAAGTTTAGATTCTACGCTAACGCTAAACAAGTTGAAAAATATGCTAAAGAACAAATTAAAAAAGGGAATTGCTATATTGGTTCAGATGAAGAATATAACAAAAAAATAATTCCTTTTTGGAGTAAATACGGTATAAAACCAAAAAAATTTTGGTTTCAATACTATGGACAAAAGCTTGGAGAGTTTAATCCTTATGTGATACCGGGAGATATGTTTCAAAAAGAACTTCTGCCATTTTTAAATAATCACTCCGTTCAAGATACTCTAGAGAACAAGTTATATTTTGATATGATTTTATATGATATTAAAAAACCTATAAATTATGTTAAGTATGTTAATGGTATTTATTTAGATAATGATTATCATCTTATTAGTAGAGAACAAGCTATAGAAGCTATAAGAGGAGTTGATAGAGTAATAGCAAAACCAATTGACGATTCAAGAGGTAATAGTGTTAAAATAGTTAATGTAAAAGATGATTTTGATAAAGCATGGGAATATATTGATAAAAATTATGGACATAGAGAATACATTCTTCAAGAAGTTGTAAAACAAAGTCCACAGTTGGAAAAGTATAATCCTACAAGTGTAAATACTTTAAGAATAATTTCACTTATTGTAAATGGAAAAGTTGAAATTTTATCTTCCATAGTTAGAGTAGGTGCTGAAGGAGCAGAAATAGATAATTATTCAAAGGGTGGCGATGCTCGTCCAATACAAAATCCAGAAGGCACGCTAAAAGGTTTTATGATATATCCAAAAGGATTCAGTAAAACGGATACTAAAGGGAATCCGATAGGATTTGACAAAATTATCGGATATGAAAAAGTTATTGAAGAAATAAAGAAATATCATCCAAGATTTCCACATTTGAGATGGATTGGATGGGATTTTGCAATAGATGAAAATTATGAACCAGTATTAATAGAATTAAACGGTGCTGCTGGAGATAATCAAAAATCTGATGGACCAATGTTCAAAGAATTTACTGAAATAATTTTAGATGAATACTTTGCTAGTAAAAATAAATAATATAGATTTTTATACTTAATAGCTATATGCGTATTTTGATTTTAAGTACTAGTGTATTATGGTCTTTTTATTTAAATTTTTTATTAATTGTTTTTGAAAAAAATTTAAGGCTAGAAAACCCAAGTTTTCTAGTCTTTTTGTTTTTTATAATTCATATTTTGTTGTTGAATTGTAGAAAGATTAGTAAATAAAAACTATTCTTTAATACTTTAATAAATTTTTCTATGTTTTTAGTAAATCGATTATAAAATTTGTAGTATATATTAAATGTATTAATGAGTGTTAAAACTTTCAAAAAGTATTCATATAAAAAAAGACAGTAAACCGTATTTTTTTATGATAAAATTATTTATAAATATTGTAAATATCATGATATAAAAGGAGGATACTTTGAAATCTAAAATGTATATAATTTCTTTTGATGGATTATCAAAAGTTGATATGAACTATTTGAAAAAAAAACCTAATTTTAAGAAATTTTTAAAAGATGCTAGCTTTTGTTTTAATGTGAAAAGTATTTATCCATCTATAACTTATCCTGCACATACCTCAATTTCCACAGGTAATTTTCCAAATAAGCATGGAATAGTTAAT
>JAUNAV010000023.1 GCA_030527425.1 Tissierellia bacterium | reverse complement strand
ATGTAAGCCGATATTCCGATCCAAAATATAATTGGGAACAAATGCGAGAAATACGTTCTGGATTAGAACATGGTGTGGATATAAGCAAATATGCCGATCCTAATTATAATGACCGTCAAATGTGGCAAATAAAATTAGGCCTAAAACTAGGTTTAGATGTTAGTAAATATGCAGATCCAAAATATAATTGGAAGCAAATGCATGAAATAAGGACCGGTTTATTACATTGTGTTGATGTTAATCAATTTGCAGACCCCAAATTATCTTGGAAGCAAATGGAAAAAACACGTATAGATTTAGAAAAAAGATCAGAAGAAAGATTTAGAAAAAAGATCAGGAGAATTTATACCTCTTGGACTAAACTAAAAAATAAAAAAGGTATGGATTTTTGATGGTAATAAAAAAGGAATAGGTTTAAGTTAGTAAAGGAGATAGAATTATGGAAAACCAAACTAATTCTTATCAACAATATGATTTAGATTTAATAAGAAGTATTCCTATACAAGAAGTAGCAGCAGACTTAGGCTTTACTGTAAAAAAAGCTGGAAGCTCTTATCAACTTAAAGAATATGATAGTTTAATGATAAATCCAAACAATAATATGTTTAAACGATTTTCAAGGGATGATGAAAAAGGTGATGTTATTAATTTTGTAAAAATATATTCGAATAATTCAGATTTTTTAAGTGCTGTTAGATATCTTAATGATAGATATTTATTTAATCGTGCAGTAAAGACAGAAAGAATTGAATTGAATAAGCAAAAATATAAACAAGAACCAATTAAGAATAAAAAAGTAAAATTACCAGAATTAAATAAAGATCTAAGAAGAGTATATGCTTATTTAATAAAAACCAGAGGAATAAATAAAGATATTGTAGATAAGGTAGTACAACAAGGAATTTTGAAACAAGATACCAGAGGAAATTGTGTTTTTATTGGAAAAGATAAAGATCAAAATATAAAATTTGCTTGTTTAAATAGTACAGGTACTAAAAAAATAAAATATGATCTTAAAAATTCATCAAAAGAATTTTCCTTCAATTTTCATAATCCGAATGCAAAAAGCTTAGTAGTATGTGAAGCTCCTATAGATATGTTATCCGCTATGGATATATATGATAAAATCTCAAAAAAAGAAATGAGCTTTGTTTCTTTAGGTGGATTATCGGATAGAGGATTGGAGCATTTTTTGAAAGAAAAAGATATAGAAGAAATTACTTTTGCTTTAGACAATGATGAGCCGGGTAGAGAATATACTAAAAAATATATGGAGAAATATTCTAAGAACTATGAAGTAAAAGATCTTGGATTTCTATATAAAAATTATAAAGATGTAAATGAATGTCTGTGTGAAGAAAAAATAGAAGGAATTAAACAGTATATAAAATCAGAATTAAAAAAAGAAAACAACAATAAAGGAGATAAAGACATGACTGAAAACACAGAAAAAAATATGGCAGACAAAGAAAAAAATAAACAAAAAGAATCTAATAAACAATTAACTAAGAAAGAAATAAAAGAAAAAATTGAACAGTGGAAAGAAAAAAATGCTAATATATTTTTTCATAAAGGCTATGTAAAAAAAGCTTACACAAATAATTATAATGAAAATAAACCTAAGCAAGCCCATTGGATCAGATTACCTAATACAAGTAAGTATGCAGGGTATTATCTAGATACAAAATTAGATATTAAAACTGTTAAGAATAAACCCGATATTAATTACATCACAGTTTCAAAAGATTTTAAATATAAAATAGCACATTATGATAAAGAACAAGAAAAATATTTTTCTGAAAAATTAACAGGCGCAGAATTAGAAAAAGAATTTAATTCTTGGCAACAAGATAAAAATAAAAATCAAAATAAAGATGAAAGTAAAGATCAAAAAGAAAATAAACAATATAAAAATGAGAATCCAAAGAATCAAGATATAGATAAGTCCACAGAGAAAAATAAAAATCCATTTGTCCAGATTTACCTTCCACAAGAACAAACCTTTATAACTCAAGTTAAAGATTATATGTGGGATAATGGAAAAAGAATACCTAAAGTAGATAAAAATAATAACCCTGTAATGACAGACCGTGTGAAAGTATACATGCCAGAATCTTTATTAGGAAAAACAGAAAACTCATATTTTATGTCTAGGAATGCAAATATAAAAACTGACAAAGAAGGATTAGAATATATAAACTGTAAACCAGATACTACTATTGAATTAATTGAAAATAAAAAAATAGAAGTAGACGGACAAGAAAGAGTAGATTACAAAAATGCAGATAGACAATATATAACAGCTGAAGATCTATCTAAGACTTTAACTAAATCTTTTGCACTATCACAAGAAAATGAAATTTCTAAAGATGAAATATCAGAAACTTTAAATGAAGTAAAAGATGATAAAGATATAGATAAAAATGAAAATAAAAAAGAAGAAAAACTAGAACCAAAAAATAAAAAAGCAGGAAGAAGTAGATAAAATTTTTAAAATGGTCTAGATAGAATCTTTACATTCTATTTAGACCAAATATTTAATGGAGGCTTAATGTGAGCGATAAAATCTTGACTGAATTATTAAAAAGGGCTAATAGTGAAAGCTCCAATTTAAAATCTGAGAAGACTATTATTGATGAAAAAACTAAATCAAAAGAAATAAAAATTAAAGAAGATCTTGAAGGAGACAATCCATTCGATGAAACAGATTATGAAATTATTTCATACTATGAGAGCCAAAAAAACATGCTAACATTAGAAATAAAAAAATTAAAAGATAGCATTATTGATTTAAAAAAAGAAAATTCTAGGCTTAATAGAAAACTTAAAATGTCAGAAAAGAGATTTAAAAATGAGTGCTTAGGAAGAACAATAAACAAATATAATAATTCAGAAATAAAAATACCAATTGAAAAAAGACAACTAATAAATGTAAGATTAAATAAAATTATTAAAAACAAACAAACACGTGAAGAAAAAGTGGAAGGTGTTTATACTTTTGCTGAAGAAATAAAAAATAATTTCCAATATATATCTGAAGAAGAAAAGAAAAAAATAGAAGAAGATAAAGTAGAAAATGAAGCCTTTAAAAATTTGTTAGACAATATAAAAGAAGAATTAGCTGATTACGAAAATAAAGAAGACACTGTGATATTTCTTGAGAATTTTGAAATCCTATTATCACAAAGATGTTTAATTCAAAAAAAATTATTAAGTCCACAACAATGTAGATTAATATTTCCTTTAATAGAAAAACATAAAGAAGTAATTGAAATTTTATTTTTCTATTTTTCATATGAAGCCCTTTCAAATGTTCCACTTGCAAGTTATATATTAAGAAAGGATCCAAACTTAATATCATATTTTAATAGAAATGTTAAAAATGATATAAGAATACAAGAATATATTTTAGAAGTTAAGCCCAGTTTATTTAGATTGTTAAATGGATCAGAAGAAAGAAGAAAAATTAAAATTGATAAAATGGCAATAGAAAAAAATCCATTAAATATATTATTCGCTGCTGAGAATTTTTTAAATAATAAAGCCTTTGAAGAATGTGCAGAAAAAAATCCAATCATTATTTTGGGCATACCTGAAGAAATGTTTAAAACTAAAAAAGAATTCATTAAAAAAATTTTGGAAAAGAGAGGAGATCTGATTCGATTCTTAGATCCAAAATATAAAAATGATAGAGAATTTATATTAGCGGCAGTAAAATCTTATCCTGAATTTATTGATAGCTTAGATGATATATTTTTATCTGATGAAGGTTTTATAAGAGCGATTTTGATATCAAATCCAGCAACAGAAAAATATTTTAAAGAAAAAAATTTATTGCCTAAGGAAAAAATTAAAAGAAAAACTTTTAAAGAATTAATGGAAGCTTTAAGGAAATAATATTTTAAAATCCCGTTATTTAATACTAATCCTTTAAAAAATAAAACTAGAAAATTTGTTAAACAAATTAAAAAGCTTCGTGGGTGCGGGAGTGAAACTCCTGCTTTTCGAACACTTAAAAAAGTGTTCGAACCATTGCAAACTTCGTAAAAAGAGGCGATTTTTTTCGACTTTTTTGTACAAAGTTTGCGTATCTTGCTCCCTATCTAGAAATCCTATTTAAAATAATGAGAATAATTATCATTAAAGAAATCCTATAATGAATGATATTTATTATCAACAGAGATGATAATTGTTATCAATGCTTTTAAGATCTCATTTATTTTAAATGTAGGCTTAAAAGCAAAAAGAAATTTTCTTAGATTATTTCTAAACGAAAAAATAAAAAAGATTACTTTTTTTAATTCTAAATTTTAAAAAAGCATCTAATAAAATTGGAGACCAAAATAATATTTTTTACCAACAGAGTTATATATTATCCAGCAGATCCTATTAAATAAAATCTGATATTGAATTTAGAAATTTAAAACTTACATTCACTGTGAGATGAAAATACTTACACAGTTATAGATTAAAACACAACAAAAAGTCTTGAAAAAACTTTAAAATGTATTATACTATTAAGAAAGGAATGCAAAATGAGAAACCTAAATTTAAAAATAAAAAATAATTTATATTATAAAATTACTTCTGACATAGAAAGAAAAAAATCAGGACTCACTCAAAAAGAATTTGCCGAAAAAATAATTTCAGATTTCTATTCAGGAGATAATTTGAAACTGATTAAAATTTATTTTGACAGATTAAAAGCTGTAGATCAATTTTATCTTGAGATGACAAAGCAAATTGAAAAAGAAAATTTTAATTTAACTTCAGAAGAAAAAGATAAGTTAATTAATAAATTGGATGAGATCATAGAAAAAGAAAGATTAATTTTAAGATCTATTCAAAAAATAATTTCTAAAGGAACAAATTTTTAATGCCCATTTTAAAATTTGCAACCCAAAGTGTTAAAGATAAAAATTCTTCTGGGGGAAAAAATGAAAAAGGCTTTAATGACTCAATGAACTATTATTCTGATCCAGAAAAAACTACGGATGGAGTAAGAGCGATTTATTCATATGTAACAGATACAGAAAAAACTTTGAATGATACAAAATATATAACAGGTCTAAATGGAATTAGTAATCAATCAAAACTTGCACAGGAACAAATGAAAATATTAAGAGCAAATTACTTAAAATCAAAAAATAAAAATTTTGAAGACCTAAGAAATGATTCAAGGTTTTTAAATCAATTTGTCGTTTCATTCGATGAACTTGATTCTAAAAATTTAACCTATGATGAAATGCATGAGTTCTCGAAAAAAATTGCAAAGTTAATTGGAGGAGATGACTATGGAATGTTTTTGTGTAGTCATCTTCCACATACAGAAAAGAGTAATGATTATTTTCATACACATATAATAGTATGTTCTTATCCCTTAGATCCATATACTAAAAATAAATTTCATCATAGCAACGGGTTTATTCAACAAAAAATTATTCAGATGAATGAATTAGCTAAAGAATACGGATATGGAACTATAGATGTATCAAAACTAAAAAAAGAAGAAATTAAATTTAGCCAAAATAAAAGTTGGTATGAGCAGAAAAAGTTTAAAGAAGGAAATAGTTGGAAGGAACAATTAAAAAAAGATATAGATTACTCTAAGAAAAATTCCAATAGCTTTGATGACTTTGTTTTAAAAATGGAAAAACTTGGTTATGACATTAGAACTAAAAATGAAAAATCCAGTAAAGAATATAAAACTATAACATATAGATCTAAAGATTTAAAAAATAAAATAAGAGGAGAAAAATTAGGAGAAGAATATTCTAAAGAGAATCTAAAAAAATATTTTGATCTTACTAAAGAAGAAAAATTTAATTATAGAAAAAATGCACAGGAGAAAACTGAAAAAGAAAATGAAGAGAAAAATGAGAAGAAGCAAAATAGAAGAAAGGGATTTGAAACAAAAAATACTTTTTACTTTTATACAAAAGATGGTAAGAGACATAAAATAAATAGGATCAATACCTATCAAAAAGAAAAAAATCTTTTAGAGATAGAATTGGAATTAAGTTTTAAAAATGATAATACTTTTAAAAATAAGGTTGGAAGACAATCAGAACTTACGGAAATAATTAATAAATATAATATTGAAAAAATTTCTGAGTTATCAAAAAGAATTGCAGATAAAAATATTATGCTTGGAAAATTAAAGTCAAAGAAAAAAGAATTGATGACTCAATTAAATTTTATTTCTGGTATGGAAAAAGAATTACACAAGAGCGAAAAATTTTTATTTAATAAATATGGAATAACAAAAAATCAAGTTCTAAAAATTTGTGCTATGAAATCTACGATAAAAGATGATATAAAAAAAATCGATAAAGATTTAGAAACTCTTAAAAATTATTCTTCAGATATAGAAAGGTTAAGTACAGCTGTAGGATATAGAGATAGTATAGAAGCTTTAAGATATCGGACTAATAAAAATCTAAAGAGGTATAAAGAACAATATATGCAAAAACAAAATGATAATAAAGGTGCAGTTGAAAAAGGAGAAGATATAATTGGAAGTAATAAAGAAAAGAAATATAACAAGCAGCTCTAATTATAAACCCTCAAAAGAATTAAAAGAATTATTAAATTTAAATCCGAAAATAGATATAGATATTAATATAGTAGATTTAAATGCAAATAAAAAGAATTATAATACGCAATATGAGAAAACAATACTTGATGATATAATACAAAAAAATCTTGATTCAATTATTAAAAACAATGAAGAAGAATATTTAAAGTTTGCTAATAAAATCAAAAATAGAGATATAAGAACTACAGAATCTGCTAATAATTATATTTCTGATAATAGTACTGTCAATAATAATTTATATAATAAGCAAGTTGATAATAATGTTGTTAATCATGTATTTGAGGTTAATGAAAATATAATTGATTTAAATGATTTAAAAAATAATGCGTCTGATTTTCATTCAAGCAATGAATCTAATTTTAATCTTGATACATTTAATAATAATCAAGATTTTAATTCCATCAATAATTCTAATAGTGCTTATTCCAATGAAATATATCCAAACAATGTAGATATAAGAGTAATAAGTCAAAACAATAATTATAATCTAGAAGACTTAAACAAGTTCAATGCATCAGAACCAAAAACCAATTCTACATTATATGAAGTAAGAAATGTATTGAACGAAGATTTAAATAAGAAAATCAACTCAGAAAATCTAAGTAATGTAGGCACAAGAGTAATAAGTCAAAACAATAATTACAATCTGCAAGACTTAAATAAGTTAAGTCAAAGAATTGAATATAAACAACAAGAACCATTACAATTTAATACAAGCCAATCATTAAAAAATAAAACATATAAGCAAAATGAAGAAATCAAAACCAAATATAGTGCTTATAATGATAAAATAGGCACAGAAAAATACAAATCAAATTTTAATACCTATAATATTGATTATTCAGCTAAAGTTTATGGTCAAATACTAAGTGATAGCTCTACCACATCAAATATAGAGCGACAAAGTTCAACTAAAATTAAAAATAGGAATATTAGTCCAACTTCTAATTATAAAATTAATTCTCCTATTATTAACCAGTTTGAAGAAACAAAAACATCAACTAAGACTATAGCCTCCTCAAATCATATTATTAATGCTATAGGAGCAAATCCTAAATTTAAAAAAGAACTTAAAACAACCTATGAGAAGTTTTCAGAAAAAACGCTAGTTTCAGACAAAAATACCAACTCTAACATAGCATATAATAGAACAGTTATTTTAAAATATAAACCTACTAGCATAGATACTAATCTTTCAAAAAATTATTATGCAGTAGTTAATTATAAAGTAAAAGTTGAGTCTGAAAGATTAGGGCTTGGGTATAATAAACCGAATAATACATTTAATAAAGCCTTCAAAGCTTTTTCTCCTTTAAAAGAAAATATGAAACAGGGGACTAAAAATGTTAAATCTAGAGTAATAAAGGATGCTAATAATTATCTTTTATACAATAAAGGCATTGATGTAAAACAAGCTGCATATAAGTTTAAATACACATACACAGAAAAAATTCATTCAAGATTTGATAAAACTTCTAATTTTGGGGAAAGAGAAGAAGTTAATTGGAGATTCTATGATGATGTTGTAAAAGAAGAATACAAAGCCAAAATAAAAGAAGGGGCTTCCTTATTTACAAGAGGAGCTAATTTTACGCTAAATAATTCAGTGACAGGAGGATTACTTGGTTATAGAGCCGTTAGTACTATAAGAAAAAAAGCAACAAGTCGAACTGTTTCTACAATGAGATGGGCAGCAAGCCAAATTATAAATTACACCGATAAAACCCCCGATCTTGCTAGAATGATGAGAACGCATGAAAGGACTGTAGAAACTTTAAAAGTTACAGGTTCGACAATATACTTGCTTAAACTTTTTGCTGATCCACATGTAAGTAAACTTTATACTCCTTTACTAAATGAAGGGTATAGAAAACTTTCCCATATGTCTTATTCTATAGCAAAGAGTTTAGAAGATTCAGGCATTTCCATCTTTAAAAATGCTACTGAGAAAAGAAAGTTTAGGGAAGTTGAACCTTTTAAACCTAAAAGAAGTATGCGAAAAATAAAAAAAGGTATGAAAAATCTTAAAAAAGGTAAGACTTATACTTATGGAAAAGCAACAAGTAAAAAATCATATAAAGCAGAAAAAAAGCTAATAAAAAAGAAATTAAAAGCTGAATTTGGTTCAGATTATAAAAGAAAAAAATTAAAAGTAAATGAAGACTTTAAAAAACTAAAAAAACAAAGAAGGTTATTTAAAAAAGATACTAGAAAATTAAAATGGAAGAAAAAAAGTAAAGACACTCTAAAAAGAACACCTAAGATAGTCTTATTTAGAACTATACGAAAAACAGTGGGAAAGATAGGTTTAGATTCCACAAATATAGCTGCACAAGGCAGTGCACAGGCTTTAAGTATGGGTCTTCGTTCGTATAGAACAAGTTATAAAATAACTAAGACAACCCTAGTAAAATCATATAAACTAGATAGAGCTGTAAGAAGATATGGCGAAAAAGGATTAAAATATGCAAAAAAAGAAGTAAAGAAAGTGCCTTCTAGACTGAAAAAGCTTAATAAAATAGCAAATAAACTAACTAAGATCTATAAAAAGGAAGGCTTAAAAAGCTTAGTAAAAGAAATCGGAAATGCAACTATCAAATCTGTGTGGGCTTTTATAAAAGTAGTAGCTAAAGCTGTGATTGCTTTAGTTTTAAGAGCAGTAAGCGTTGTTTTAGGTGGCTTTTTAGCCATAGGAACTTCTTTCTTTATACTTGCTTTTCCTGTGTTGATGTTTTGCGTTATAATTATGGCTAATCCAGTTAGTGTTGCAAAAGAATTCGGAGGAGACTTAGTAGATGGAGCCAAAGACTTTTTCCTAGGTGATGAAGATAATGAACCCCAAGGAAATTCTGGATTTGTTGGGCTTGATAGGGAAGCACTAGAGACAGAAGAAAACTCAGAAAACTCAGATGAAAATGAATTTGTTGGGAAATATGGAGGACAAGACTTAAAAGAATATTTTGAATATTTAAGAGATAAAGGAGGCTATGATAATTCAAAAGTGTTAATTTCAATGGCTACAATTAAATTTGGCAATGATCTAACTAATAAAGAAGATTTTAAAAGCTATCTAGATTATCTACACGCAATAAGCCATTATAGAAATAATGATTTAAAAACACCCACAGAAATTGCAGATGCTATAATAAATGGAGTTCATGCTGATGGCGTAGTAAGTACTATGGGAAGTGTTGATTTAAGTAGAATAAAAGATAAAAATGCAAAACAAGCGGTAAAAACAGCTCAAGGATTTGTAGGTCTACCATATATTTGGGGTGGAGCTGATCCAGTATACGGGATGGACTGTTCAGGTTTAACAATGCTGGCGTGGGCAAGTGCTGGAGTAAGTTTGCCACATAATGCACAAGAACAATGCAATGTTTTATCTGATAGAACTTCAACTGACTATGACAATATACAACCAGGAGATCTAATTTTTTATAGTTACAATGGTAGTAATATTGACCATGTATCTATTTATGCTGGAGATGGATTAATCATTCATGCCGCTAACGAATCAGTAGGCGTGGTAAAAGCATCTTTTTCAACAACTGCTGTAGTATGTTATGCACAAATGACCCCCAGAAAAAATGCTAAAGAATAATTTTTTTATGATAAAATAGATTAAAACACAACATAAAAGGAGATACAATATGAAAAATCAAACAAAGAAAGTCGCTCTAATGCTTATGTTGTCTTTATCTATATTATCCTCATGCAAAGCCAAAGATAATATAGACAATTCATATAAAAGCGAAGAAGCGATAAAGCAAGCAGAATTTAAAGAATCAAAAGAAAGAAAAGTGACTAAAGAAAATAAAAAAGAAAGCGAAGGTATAACAAATGAAGATTCTAAAGTATTAAATATAAATGTGGTAAAAAATAATGAGAATAAAAAAGAAAAAAGATATTTAAATTCCAATCCTATATTGATGATAATAGCTGAAAGCTATTTTAAATATCATAATGATCTAAACTATGATAATATGATAGTCAATTACTATGATGGATATGATCATAATAGAAAATCATCTTATGATATATATGATTTTAAAGGCCTTCAATTTATTTTAGAACGAAAAGAAGGGTCTAAAGATATGAAAGATGCTAATGTAATCAATATATCTTTTAATTATGATAATGAAATCACTTCAGAAGATAAAAAGACTGTAATAGATGTAATGGAATACTTAAATGAATTGCAAAAGGGCGAATATAAATTAATTTTAAATGGTAATAATATTGATGAAATAGTTAAAGAACAAAAAGAGCCTGCAATAATGGCTAAATGGGTTAAAGACAGTTTAGAAAAAGTTGGTGATAAAAATTGAATAAGAAAAGAGTACTTGGAGCTTTAATGCTAGCTTGTGTCCTTTCAACTAATTTAACAAGTATTCCTTTATTAGGTGCTGAGACTGTAAAAGCAGATCTAAATGTAAGAGATTTAAATGGCGATGGCCAACAGAATATGTTAGATGTCATGGAATATTACAAAAAAGAAATTATCGCTGTATGTAGACATACAGGAATATTTCCTTCTGTGTTAATGGGGCAAGCAATCCATGAAGGGGGTATAAATGGTTCGAGTCTTGTGACTGAAGCGAATAATTGGTTTGGAATTAAATATTTTGATCAATTAGGTGAGAGATTCGGAGCAAAGCCTTATTCATGCCCGACTTTTGAATTCTATGGAGGCGTAAGATCAAATATAACAGCAGAATTTGCTCATTTTAAAAATCCAGGATCAGGACTTTTAGCATACTCAGAGCTTTTCTGGAATGGGTTATATGACAATACAGTTAAAAAGGAAATATATGACCTTGAAAATGCCACTTGGGAATCTATGGCTTGGGCAGTGCATCAATCCCCATATGCAACAGATCCTAATTATTATAGCAAATTAAAAGACTGCATAGAAGTTTTTAATTTAACTAAATGGGATAAATTAGCTTTCCCCGATGGAAGAAAAAGAGCAGGTGCCCCTGATGGTAGCGAGGTTAAGGAGATTGGAGAGTATCCAGATGATGGTTATAATATGAAAGATGTTGACCTTGAAGCTCCAAAAAGTTTAAGTGGGGTAGGTGAAGAGCCTGATGTTGGAGATCCTAATTTTTCAGGCTGGGATAAAGCGATAAATATTGATTTTGCTAGTGGAATGTTGACTACTAAATGGGCTGATAGTTATCCTATATTAAAAGGTATAGAAGAAAGTCAAGGATATATCGGCGGCGTATTTTCGGGTGCTAATTTAGTAAAAGGAGCAGGTAAAAATTATGAAATAGTGCTCGGGGGTTATAAAATGATCACTCAAAAACAATATGATTACGGCTCCGATATGGGAAGTAATGGCTGTGGGCCAACATCTATGGCTATTTTAGTAAGTAACTTTACAAATAGTTCAGTAGATGCAAGGAATATATATGATTCTTTTGTAAGTAGAGGCTATACATCAGGATTAGGAACTGATAATACAGCTATAATTAATCAGATGAATGATTGGGGATATAAAACTTATGCTACTGGTAGCATAAAGGAATTGGAAAGAGCTTTAAGATCAGGTAAAACTGCTATTTTACATGTAGGAGGCTATGATCATTTTGGTAGGATAGGAGGGCATTTACCTCCGTGGCAAGGCCATGATTGTGGGCATTATTGCGTAGCTATTGGAATTAAAGGGAATAAAGTTTTAGTTTGCGATCCTGGCTGGAGTGACGCAGATAATGAAATTGACCTTAATTATATAGATCAAAGAGCTAAGAATTTTTATATTGTAACTCCACCAAAGGGATGGAAGCTTAAAAAGGCTTAGAAAAACTCATAATGATATTTAGAAAAAAACTTACAAATTTTACTTGACAATAAAAAAATAAATTGGTATACTTATAGTATAATATTTTTTTAAAATGTTATAGATCAAAACACAACATTTAATTTGGTTAGTTTTTGCTACAATTATAAGCTGATTTTTGTTAGCTTATAATATGGAAGTAAATCCAACTTATATTTGTTGTTTATTTTCTCCCTAAATAATTAAATAAGTTGCTTGCTAAAGATCCTAATAGTGTTTACAACTGTTTTAACATAATTGTTTTAACTTCCTTTATTTAAAACGATATAAAAAATCCTCAAATTTAAGCATTAAATCAAATTTAAAAATTAAAGCAAGCGACTTATTTAAAATTTAAAATAAACCTTGATATAGATTTACAAGAGCTAATAAAATAGATCTTTTAGTATTTTGGCTAATAAATACCTCCTTTCTTTTTTAAAAGGTGCTTATTCATTGATAATTTATTGGCTCTTGTTTTAAAAACTATAGAATAAGCACCTACTATTTTTAAAGGAGATAGAATTAAGATTTTTGAAAGGAGATACAATTGAAAAACCATAAAAAGAAGCTTCTAGCTCCCATTCTATCATCTGTGATATTAGCTACAACCTTCTTTAATTCAGAAGCAAAAGTGATGATAAATAATGAATTATTAATACCTGAATTTGAAAGCTATAGTGATAATTTTATAGATGAATCAGGAAATAAAATAACAAATCGATGGGTAAAGGTAAATAAAGGAAAAAAGAGTGCAATACCTACATACTATTATTTAGATGAAAATGGAAATATAAAAGAAGAAAATACTGATTCAAATCCATATGAAAAATATCTACCTGAAAATATGGATGCCATTAATTCAGGAAATGTAAAATTTGAGATCATTTCAGATGAAATTGATAAATCTAAGTTGCTGATAGATGCTTTTAATGAAAAAGAAAATTTAGATTATACTATAATACCAGATGAAACTGATCAATTATATAAAGGTGATTATAAAATTCGTTACATTAAATATACAGATGAAAATGGAAATGTAAAAAATCTTGAGTTTAAAACTGATAAGGAAGAATTTACAGTTACTTCAACTTTAGATGATAAAAATGATCTTAATATAAAGATAGAAGTATCAGATAAAGAAGTTCCTTTTGAAGGAATAGAAATACCTTTTAATAAAGATGAAAGTAAGGTTTCAGAAAATAAAATTTCAGAAAAAAAACAAGAAGAAACTGTAATAGAAGAAGATTACTCATCTGAAACAACTTCAAATAAAGAAGAAAGAGCAAAAATTAGTCCATTTAAAATAATTCTAATAACAATTTTATCTATCTTTGGCATTGGAATATTAGTATTGTTCTTCATAATAATAAGAGAAAAGATGAGGGATGATTAATGGAGATTTTTGGTAATTATTATAGTAAGAAAAAATTAGCTATCATAGCAGCATTAATTTTATCTATTATTCTGTTATTTTCTTTAATAGTAGTGGCTCATCAAAAGAAAAAGCAACAAAAGATAGAAAAAGATTTTAACTCATTAGAAAAATCGAATGAAGTATCTATTGAATATGTGAATAGTAATGCTTATGAAAAAGAAGATTTGACAGCCTATGCAGATAAAGAAAAAATCAGATATGATGCAAAAGATAAAGCTAATAAAGTTGATTTGAATGAAATAACTAAAAAAGAAAAAGATAGAAGAGAAGCCGAACAAGAGCAAGAAGAAAAACAAAGAGAAGAACAAAAAAAAGAAGACGAAAAACAAAAAGAAAATTCAAACAATGTTAATAAATCTGTAAAAGATGGATTGATTGCAGATAATAGAAAATCAGAAGGAAAATCACTAAGTAGAAATACAAACTCAAATAATAGAACTAATAATTCTAATAACATTAATTCTTCAAATGCTAATTCTAGTAATAATGGAAATAATAATGATTCAAGACTTGTAAAATCCGAGAAGAATAATTCATCAAATAATAATAATGAGAAATTAGCTAGAATATTAGAAAAAATGAATGATGAAATTAAAAATCTGAAAAAAGAAATAGTTGCAACCAATCAAAAGATAGAAGAAAGAGACAAGCCAACCGCTACTATACCAACACAAGAAGGAGACATTATCTTAAAACCTGAAGAAAATAAAGAAAATAGTGATGGTGAAATATCCAAGGAAACTCCAGAAGAAGATAATACTGTTATAGTAGATGTAACTCTAAAAGATAATGATAGATATCTTAAAAGACAATTAGAAATAGCAGAGTTTGTAACTAATACACCTGTAGAATATTTTACAAACATTGAAAAAATACAAATAAGCAATGAAAATAAAGAATTATTAAATGAAGACAACCAGAAATACACATTAATATTTAATGTGGATGAAGAACTAAACTACGAGTCCTTCCTTAAAGCCCTATATAAAATATATTATAGAAGCTTTGAAGAAGATAAAAAACAAAACTTTATTGATATTATTGGAGAATCAAATGATCCTGAATGGGTATTTGCCGATAGATATTATAGATATATGAATAAAGAAGAAGATTTAGAAGACGAATATATAAAATTCTTTGATGACATAAATGAAAATATATCAAAGGATAACCAAAGATAGCAAATTGAATAAGTAAGATGCATATGATACTATACTATAAAGAAAATATATTTAGAAAAGAGAGAAGATATGAAACTATTAAGAATATTTAAATCAGGATCAATTTATGTGGTACTAAATGCGATCATTCCAACAGTAGGAAGATGTAGTAGAGTAGGCTTATGTATGTTACTTGAAGAAGGTACAAATATTATAACTGATAATAACTTAGATGAGAAAAGATTAAATGAAGTTTTAAAACATTTCATTAATACTAGAGCGATTGGGTTAGTATGGATAGGTAAATTAACAAAAGATATATTAACAAATTCAATTACTTTAGAAGAATTTAAAGTAGAAGATTTAGAAGATTGGGGCACTATGGTTTCTGACAGTTCATCTTTAAAAGAGGTATTAAACTTAGAATTATTAGAAGAAAAAGAAACTTTAGTAGCTAAGATAAATATCTTGGATACACAGATAATAAAAGATTACAAAGCCATTAAATGTGATGTATCAAATGAGTTTGATATTAGAAATTATATGTCCCTAAATCAATTTGCAGCAAAAAAAGGTAAAACGAGAGCTTCAATTAGTCAACGTTATCTAAGGGGTAGGATAAAAAGGGCTGTAACATTTGGAGAAGGTGGTCATGTATTAATACACAAAGATGAAAATATTTAATTCCAATAAAGCCCTTTAGATTATAAGGGAAGTGAATATATTGGCGAAGAAGAAAACGAGAAAAGAAAAAATAAATAAGTTTGATACTGATATACAAAAAGCTGAAGAAAAAATAAATCAAAAACAAACAGCTTTAGATAAAAGAAAAGAATTGTATGAAAAAGCAGAAGATGAATTGAAAAAAGCAAAAGAGGATTGCGAAACTTTAAAAAAACAAAAGAAATTATTCCTTGTAAAAGATTATTCTTCTGAGGAGCTTTTAAATATAATTTCTATGTTTGAAGATAATAAAGAAGAATCAACAGATGAAATAGAAGAAATAGATGAAATTGAAATAGAAAACGATGAGGGTTATGAAAATGCAAATTATTAAAAAACTTTTTTTAACCACTTTAAGTATTTGTCTGTTGGTAACCTTAAATTCTTGTCAAAGCAAAAAACAAAAAACTATAAGGAATCTTTCTACTTATATAACTATAAGTTTTGAAGGAAGTGAAGGAAATGCTACGGCAATTGCAGAATTTAACAAAGAAGAAGCAAATGAAGAAATAGGAAAAATAATAAAATTAGATAGAAGCGATAATGCAGAAATGCTAAAATTTAATACTCTTTTAAATGATGTTTCTATAGATATTTTGAATAATTCAGAGACTTTAAAAAATGGAGAAGTATTAAAAATTAAGGTCAACTATGATAAAGACTTGTTAGAATATTTTGATCTGAACGTAGATGAAAGAGAAGAAATAGAAGTTCAAGGCTTACAGGAAGCTAAAGACCTCGATGTTTTTACACAATTAAATCTAAGCTTTGAAGGCTATTCTCCTGCTTTAACACCTGTAATAGAATTAAATGATACTGAAGATGAATTTTTAAAAACTGTAAACTTTGAAATAGAAGAACCAGAACCATATAAAAAAGGACAAAAAATAACAGTTAATGCAAGATTTAATAATGAATTAGCAAGAAAATATGGTTATGCTATATCTACCACAAGTAAAAAATATGAAGTGCCAAGAAAAAGTGCCTATTATGTTCAAGATGTAGCAGAGATATCAAACTCGCAATTGTATAATTTATACTATGCAGGTTATACGGAAGTTTTTGAAAAAGCAAAAGCTCTCGATAGATTCGTTTTAGAAGCATTAGAAGAAACTGAATATATTAAAGATGATAAAGAAAAGAAACTATATGAAGATCAAAAAAATTATATAGATGCAAAAGCTAATATAAATGTTGATACCGCTTATTTTAGTAAATCAAATGAATATTTAAATATAATAAATAAAGCCCCAGAAGGCAATAGACTAACATTTATTTACAAAATAAATATCCAAGGTGCTAAAGTAACAATTCCAGACTTATATATAGCCTATACAATAAAAGGAGTTTCAGTAGAAAGTGATGTAACAGGCACAGCTACTGAAGAGCTAACTGGAGAACTAAGCACTGCTAGTCCTTATTATGATAATGTATTAGTTGATATAAGCCAAGGAATAGATGAAAGCTACGAAACATATAATTTAAATGATATAGAAAATCTATTAAATACAGAAAAGAAAGAACAAGAAGATAAAGATAGAAGTGAAGAATATAAATCACCTGAATCCGATTTATCTTCAAATAATTAGGACGGTGATTTATGAAAGATATTAAACAACTATTAGAACTAAAAAGAACTTATACCACACAAAAAGTACAGTATGAAGAAAATATGAAAGATATGCTGTCTGTAGTCTTAGATGATATTTCTAATAAAGAAAAATATAAAGAAGCAGTTACATTATTTTCGACTGGTAGAAATAAAAGATATGATATCCTACTAATATTACTATCTATTGGACTATTAAGCGAGTACAAAAAAATACCAGTAAAACAAAATGATATATTAAAAGTTACTAATTTAGACTACAGAGTAACATTTGCTAAATATATAGAAGAATTAATTAATGCTGGATTAATAATTAGAAAGATAAATAAATATGATAAAGTAAAGAAAATATTGATATTAACAGATCAAGGGAAATATATTTGTAGTATATTTCAGAAAGGAAAGAAATGTTGAAAAAACTTTTAATAGCTGAAAAGCCTTCAGTCGCCGCGACTATTGCTAAAGTCTTAGGTGTTAATAATATAAAAGATGGGTATATTGAAGGAGATGACTATATTGTAAGTTGGGCAGTAGGTCATCTAGTATCCACATCATATCCAGAAAAGTATGATAAAAAATACAAAAACTGGAATCTAAATGATTTGCCTATAATCCCTGGTATATGGAAATATGAGATTTCAAGAAAAACCTCGAAACAATTCAATATTTTAAAAACCCTATTTAATAGAAGTGATGTTGAAAGAATAATATGTGCTACTGATGCAGGGCGAGAAGGAGAATTGATATTTAGACTTATAAAAAATAAAATAGGTTCAAAAAAACCCGCTGAACGCTTATGGGTTTCAAGTCTAGAAGAAAAAGCGATAAAAGAGGCGATGAAAAATCTTAAACCATTAGAACAATATGATAATTTGTATAAAGCAGCAGATTGTCGAAATAAATCAGATTGGCTAATAGGTATGAACTATTCTAGACTGTTTAGCATAATAAGCAATGAAACCTTTAGAGTTGGAAGAGTACAAACTCCGACTTTAAATATGATTGTTGAAAGAGAAAAAGAAATCAACTTGTTTAACTCAAGAAAATATAAAGTCATAGAGATTGAAATTAAAAAGGATAATGACAAATTTAAAGCTATATCTAGTGAACTATCTGATATTAATAAATCATTAGAAGCTTTAAATAATGGAATTTTTGTCAAAAAAGTAGTTACAAAAAATAAGCTTACAAATCCACCATTGCCTTTCGATCTAACTACATTGCAAAGAAGTGCTAATAAAATTTTTGGCTATAGTGCTAAAAAAACCCTAAATATCGCACAAAATTTATACGAGTCTAAAAATATTAGCTATCCCAGAACCGATAGTAGATATATAACAAATGATATGATTGGAACGATAGAAGAAATTATCGACGCATTTAAACTAGAAAAACACTATAAAAAGGAAAATATAAAAAGAATTGCTGATGATTCTAAAGTGACCGATCATACATGTATACTACCAACTCTTACATCAATAAAAACATCGAAGAAATTAAAAGGGGAAGATTTAAATATCTACAATCTAATAACAATCCAATTGCTTTTATCAGTATGTAATAGCAAAAAAAGCATAACAACTAAAATTGATATTGGAGTAAATGATGATGATACAATATATAAAGCAAATGGAGAAGTTGTATTAGATCCTGGATTTAAAGAAATTGAAACCTTCTGTATGCAAAAACAATTAAATATTAAAGCGAATAAGAAGGAAGAAATTTCTATACCTAATCTAAAAGAAGGGGAAAAATTACACTTGATTTCAAAAAAAGTAGTAGAAAGACAAACACAACCACCTTCATATTTTACAGAAGATAGTTTGCTAAAAGCTATGGAATTAGCCGGAAATGAAATGCTAGATAAAACTGTGAACATTGAAAGAAAAGGTATAGGAACACCGGCCACAAGAGCAGATGTCATTGAGGGATTGATTAAAGCTAAATATATAACTAGAAAAAATAAAAAATTAAGACCAACTATTTTAGGTGAAAAACTTATAAGTTTAGTACCTGAAAGAATTAAATCTCCAAAACTGACAG
The DNA here is from genome assembly GCA_030527425.1 of Tissierellia bacterium. Lineage (GTDB taxonomy): Bacteria > Bacillota > Clostridia > Tissierellales > Peptoniphilaceae > JAUNAV01. Next base: position 7,475 of record JAUNAV010000023.1, on the reverse strand, counting down.
CAGATTGGGAGAATAAATTAGCTAAAATATCATCGGGAGATTATATGGCAAATCAATTTATGGATGATATTAAAAAAGATGTCAAACACACATGTAATGAATTTAGAAATTATAAAATTAAAGGAGATGACAATATGAAAGACGTAGGAAGTTGTCCATTATGCGGATCTAGAGTTAATATGAGTGATACAGGTGTAAACTGTGAAAACTCCTTTTATGGAAAAAATAAAGGCGATTGCCAATTCAGTTTTTATAGGACAGTTAATGGACATTATTTAACTGATGATGAAGTAGAAGAATTAATGACAGCAGGTTTTATTGATGATATAGAATTTGTAAGTAAAAAGACTGGAAATGAATACACTACAAGGCTAGTATTAGATCCACATGGACAATACAAAGTTAGAATGGATTTTAATAATTAGATATTTTTTTTAAAACCTTTAGATTAAAATACAACATTAATATCTTCAAAATTAAATTTATCCAATCTGTGACCTAAGCCTTTAAGGAGGAAAATATCTGTGGGTAATAATTTTAATGAAGATAATGCACAATTTGTAGGCAACTTTATACTGCAACTATTAGAAATGCTAATACAGCATTTTAACAAGAATATTAAACTTCCGACTATTCCTTTTGAAAACATCAACCTTGATGTATTCAAATCTAAGGGAAATTTAAAAATTGAAGACTTAGATAGACGAGCAAAAAAAGAATCAAGTGTATTAGATAATTTCGAATTAAATGCAGAAGATCTTCAAGATTTTGATTTGCTTATGAGACAAAATAATTTGTCCTATAACTATAAAGAAATGGAAGATTCTAATAAAGTCAAAATTTCATATATTAAATCTGATTATCAAAAAATATTAGATATTGTAAAAGCCCTACAATTAAAAAACAGTATTGTAAATGAAGTTTCTCCATCGCAATTTTTAGAGTATTTAAGGCTAAAAGAAGATAATTATGTACTATTTAAAGGGGATAGCAAAGAAAATAAAATAACAAAAGAAGAAATAGAATTATTAAGACTAAATAAAACAGATAATGATCCAAAGTTTACTGTTTTAGAAGTGAAAGATAATTATATGATAGCTGTTCCTGAAGAAGATCTAGAACGTATGAAAGAAAAATTAGCACGAGTACGAAATATGTCAAGAGGAGAAAATAAAGATATAGTAACAAATTCTATGAAAAATAGAATTAGAACTAGAGAATTTAAAGAGCAATTAAATGATTTAAAATTTGAAGACGACGAAAAACAGAGGGATCTAAGTAATGAATTTAAAAATAAAGTCATTATCGATGCCTCAGATCCTAATAAAATGATTGATATGTCACAATATGATTGGCAAGCAATAAAAGATAAAGAAGAATTTGAAAAAAAGAATAAAGAACTTAAAACACAATTCTTCAAGTTGACTTTGCCTTGCGTAGTAACACTAAAACAGTATCAAGAGCTTATGACTAAGCCTTTTGATAAACAAATGGAGATGTTAAATGAACAAATGGGTTATTTCATGCAAGATATTAAAGCTGATACAGATGTATCTAAAGAAGAAAAAACCTTTAGTACCGAAACAAGAGAATGCCCATTAAAAAGATTTGATATTAAAGATTTCATGAAAGATCTTGAGAAAAAAGAAGCCAAATCCAGACAAAGCGAAAAAACTCAACAAAAAGAGAAGCCAAAAACAAGAACTAGGATTTAAAAATGGCGAAAAAAAATAAGCAGGTAGGAATACCAACTCAAGCTCAATCATTAGATTTAAAATCTTTAATAATCATAGGTGTAGTAATATATTTATTATTTCTATATTACCTATTGCATGTATCAAGCATAATAAGGTATAATGAAAGTGTTAATTTGAATATATTGCTAAAAGCACTAACAAACTTAACTGACAATCCATTTGAAATTGGTTTTGATACTAAGATAGTGACTATGGGTTCAATGATATTCATAGGAATATATGCTATGGTTTGTATGTATTTGCAAACCTTAAATAAAATACAAAGAGCAGTTGTTGGAGATGAGCAAGGATCAGCAGAATGGTTTAAGGATCTTAATGCATATAATAGACAATATTCATATCCTAAAGGTCAACCATTTGCTGAAATAACTCATAAAAAAACTACAAGCTGGTTAGAAAATTTAGTATCTAATCTAAATAAAAAAAATAAAGCTTCAAAAAATAATGAAGAAGTGGCAGAAATAACTGATAAATTAAATGGTAAAAAGAAAAAGAAGAAAAAAACATCCGGTAAACCCGAATATTTAAAACACAAAGATTTTGTAATAAGTCCTAATATGATCTTTTCTAAAAATGTAACACTATCCATGTTTGGTAGGGATACGATGAGAAGTAATAATATATTAGTAATAGGAGGTACAGGTACTGGTAAATCCAGATTCTTTGTAAAACCAAATTTACTTCAATGCCATTCTAGTTATGTAATTACAGACCCTTCGGGGGAATTATTACAAAGCCACGGGCAATTTTTAAAAGACATGGGCTATAAATTAAAAGTATTTAATTTAGTAGATATGCAATTGAGTAATACTTATAATCCATTTAATTATATTAGAGATGAAAATGGAATTATGCAATTGATTAATACATTCATTGCAAATACCACTCCTAAAGGTGCAAACAAAGGAGATCCCTTCTGGGAAAAAGCTGAATCGATGCTACTTATGTCGATTATGTTTTACTTATATGAAATAGGAGATAAGAGTGCACAAACATTATATGCACTTACAAGCTTTTTAACCTTTGCTATACCACAAAAAGAAGGAGAAGAAACTAAGCTAGATGGTCTATTTTTTGAACATGAAAAAAACTTTCCTGACTCACAAGCTGTTATTAATTACAAAAATTTTAAACAAGCTGCAGGAGACACTGCTAAGTCTATTGTAATATCAGCACAATCAAGATTGGCACACTTTACTTTAAGATATGTTAGAAATCTAACTGATACTGATACAATAGACCTAACCACTTTAGGAAAAGAAAAAACTGCACTATTTTGTATTTTACCATCGGCAGATACAACATTTAACTTTTTAGTATCGCTTATGTATAGTCAACTATTTGAATCCTTATACTATCAAGCAGAACACGAACCAACTAAAAGACTAAAAGTACCCGTCAGATTTCTACTCGATGAGTTTGCAAATATTGGAACAATACCAGATTTCACACAAAAACTTGCAACTATGAGAAAATATGAGATATCATGCTCCATAATACTTCAAAACCTTAACCAGTTAGAAGGAATGTATAAAGATGATTGGAAGTCAATTGTTGGAAATACAGATGTCACATTATTCTTAGGATCTGGAGAAAAAGATACACAAAAGTATATGTCTGAACTTTTAGGAAATACTACTATTGAAACCCAAACAATTAATAAGACAAAAAGTCAATCTAATAGTACAAGTTTTAATAAATCGCTAGTACAAAGACCACTAATGACACCTGATGAAATAGGAGTCATGGACAATAGTAGATGCTTAATATTTCTAAGAGGAGAAAGACCTTTTAATGATGAAAAATATCCTTATCAAGATCATCCAATGTATAGATATTGCGGTGATGGTGATGATAAGAAACAATATATGTTATCTGAACATAAAGACGAGTATGAAGTAAAACAAGATATTTTAGTAGAAGCTAAGGACAATAGTCCAAAATATACTAAAGAAGAAGTTACAAAAGTAGCAAGTGAGCTAGCAGACGAGCTCAAAGTGAAAGATCTGTCTGAATTGGAGACAAACGTGTTTGAATTAATTTTCTAATACGTCAGAAAAGAAAGTTAAGAACTAGCTTAATGTTTTTAAGCAAACAAATTAAAAATATAACAACCAACGATTTCGTACAACGCAAACAAAATAAATTTAGAAAAATTCTAACCCCAGTATTAGCTACAGCAGGAATATTTGCAAGTCCTCTAGTAAGTTTTGCTGCAAAAGTAAATGTATCAGATTCATCCGATATGGGAACCGTAGCAGGAGGTATCGTTGATGTAATAATACAAATTACCAGATATGCAGGAATAGTACTGTTAGCTGTAGGATTTATAAGATTTCTCCTAGCTAAAGCCTCTGATAACTCCAATGGCATGAACAGTGGAGTTATGAATGCAATGTGTGGTGCTGCAATGGTTGGATTTGGACCTTTGTTAAAACTTGCAGGAATTATTTCATAGATATAAGGATTTTTCCTTATATCTATTCCAAATAAAGAGGAAAACCAATGTTTACAAAAATAAGAATCCAACTAATAGAGGAGTAGCTAATGATTAATTTTCTATTTAATATATGGAAATGGGGCAGAACAGATGTTTTATATATTTTAATATCCTTTATTAAGGGAGAAGTAGCTAATCCTTCTGATAATGATGCAACTTCACTTGCTATATCAGGACAAAATATTATAGGCGTAGAAATGTTTAAAGATTTAGCTTTAACCGTTTTTGTAGTTGCAATGATAGTTACTCTGTTACAGAAAATAGCCTTTGAAGGGACTACTCATCAAGTAGCAATTAAAATAGCTGTAGGATATATGATAGCTATAGGGTTAATTTTTAATACAGAAGCAATAGTTTCTAATACTTTGAAAGCGGGTAATGAATTAGCTAAACTAACCGAAAGAGCTTTAATCGAAGATAGTAATATAACTCTTCCTCAGGATCCTTTCGCAGAGAAGCAAAGAGAAGAAGACTTATATAACGATTTCGTAGAAGCTACTTTAGAAGGCGATGAGGAAGCAGCAAAGACTGCGTCTTTAAATTATATAAGGAATGATTATTCTTGGACTGAATTTTTGGAATTTATTAATCTCATTAGTCCGGATATGGAGCTTTATAGAACATTTAAATTTGATGAAAACTTGGAGAAAAAAGCGGAAATTAGAGCCAATAACCGAAATTTAACTGGTGACCAAAAAGAAAAGTACAAAAAAAAGTACATGAAAGAGCAGGCTAAAGCTTCTTATAGATCCTATATTGTTGATCCTGATGCTGAACAAAAAGAAGGAGAAGATCCTCCAGAAATTTCAGGGATAGGTGCACAATTTAAATATGCGCTAACTACAGCAGGAATAGCTGTTTTAGAACTATTAGTTTCTATAGTATATTTAGTAATGACAGCTATGACACTAATGCTTGTTGTTAGTAGATTTATTGAGCTAATACTTAGAAGTATTGGAATGCCGATAGCTTTATCCTTATATTGTACTCAACATGGAAATAGTGGAAGTGTTCGATATTTAAAAAGTTTTATAGCCATATGTTTACAAGGTAGTCTGATAATAATTATATTAGCCTTGAGTTCAACATTTTCTACCAATCTAGCAGCTGAGCTATTAGATGGTCAGAACGTTTTTATTAAGGTTATAGGAGACATAGCTATAAAATTTGCGTTTATAGGACTTTTAATGAAGTCACAACAATTTGCACGAGAGATCGTGGGTGCATAATCGATAAGGAGATTTAATATGAAAAAAATATTTATAGCTGGAATAATAGGAGCTATGCTATTAACTGGATGTTCTAAGAATAAAGTTGAAGACGACGATCTTCTAAAAGATCCGCCTATATATTCTGAAGAAAGTAATGAATCTAATACCGCAAAAACCAACAAAAAAGAAAAATATCTTAAAATGCTAGAAAAAGTAGAACTACCTTCAGGATATGACAACTATGAATATAATGAAAATGCTTTAGCTTATGAGCCGACGACTGAAGAAAGTAAAGGAGAAGATAAACTTCCAGAAGACTATCATATCCCCTATGATAATAAAGATATACCTTATACAGGGAATAGTGTAAAGCTTCAATTAGAGTCTAATGGATTAGAAAAATATACTTTTACAATGAAAGAGGAAAAAACCTCAATTTATATTCTGCCACAAGATATTAATTCTATTCAAATTTCAACCTCGTTAATTGATACTTATGCCTACGTAAAGATAGCCTATTATAACGATGCCCTTCCGATAGGAGAGACAAAGAAAGAAAATAAAATAGCTCCTTATAGCTTAGAATATATTTTAAGGAATGATTATGATGGTAGTAAGATTTGGGATGATTATCCTAATCCCGAAAAAGAAGAATTCTATATGGATAAGAAAAAAGAATCTAATTATGTAGCGAAAACAGACTCTAATGGAGTCCTGGAAGTTAAATTTGATGAAAATAAACTTAATGATTTTTCTTTTGCTGTGATTTCTGATATTGTTTTTCCTGTTCAACTTTATGATTCTGTAATATTTAATGATAAGACTTATTTTAATAGAGTTGTAGATGAAAAAGGCGATGATTTAGAGGTAAAAGACAAAGATTTTGAACTCGCTTATAGCTTATATAGTCCTGATGGCATTGGCGCAGTACATGGATTCGCACCTGCCATCCATACAGATTTCAAATATTTCGGACGTAAGAAAAATGTAGAAGAAATGCAAAAAAGATATAATGAAGTATATATTCCAATATTTGAATACTTAGATTCACAAGGAATATAACATATATAAAGATAAGTACCGATTACATAGTAGTCGGTTTTAACTTATCAATTAAAGATTAAAACACAACTTAAAATACTGATAATATTGTAAAATAAACTATTAAGGGGGGTATTAATTGAGAGATATTAAAATACCTAAAGAAATAAAAGAGTATGAAGCAAAAATAGCAGGAGGATTAAGCATTAGACAACTTTTATGTGTAGTAATAGGAGGAGTAGTACTGTTTACTACTTATCTAATGCTTAAAGATTATCTGTATACTTTGCCAACTATACTCATATGTACTTTAGTAATTATACCATTTGGAATTTTTGGATGGCTTAGACCTTATGGATTACCAATAAATATATTCTTACTTAACTTTTTTTCATACTTTAAAAGAGCTAAAAAACGAGGATATGTGATAAATAACAAGAAACTTAGAATATTCAAGAATCTAAATGTAAATAACACGAAAAAATTCATTGATAAAGAAAAGAAATTCTTGTTAAGGAGTAAAAATGATAAAAATTAAAAAGAAAAATTCAAATAAAGAAAAAGAAGAAGCCTTAGAAAAGAAAATCGATAAAACAAAAGAAGCCAAAGCCTCTGAAGAAAAGGAGGTAAAAAAAACATCTAAATTTAATTTTCTAAAATCGTTTAAGACTGATAATAAATCAAATGGAAAAAATAAAAAGAACAAAAACAAAGATAAATATAAATTTAAAAATTCGAAGAAATACTTAGAAAAAATAGAAGTAAAAGATGATACACTAATATGTAAAAAACATAATACTGAAATTTACGCTATAGATTTTGATTATGTAAATGTAAATAAATTTGTAGAAGATAATCTTGCACCTTTTTCTTTGATGTTTAAAACCGATGAAAAAAATAATAAATACTTTTATGAAAGCTATCTATTTAAAAGAGTTATTGAAAATAAAGAAGATGAAGAAGATA
>JAUNAV010000070.1 GCA_030527425.1 Tissierellia bacterium | reverse complement strand
TGTGCTTTTTAAATAGGAGAAAAAATGAAAACAAAAGAAGAAAAAGAAATAACAAAAAAAGCCAAAGAATTTCAAAAAAAATATATGATACCAGCAATAGTAAGTTTTTTTACTAGTGCTTTATTTACAATTATTTTATTAATTGTAATAGAATGTCATAGATAAGATAAATGGCTGAAGAAGTAATAAAACTAACAACAACCGAAACAAAAATAGGAGTGATTATAGACTCCTTAATATACTTTTTACGCTCAAAAGCCTTGATTCTTTCATAATACTTACCCTTAAAAGTCAAAGTAATCACAAAACGATTATTAATCCCCTCATTTAACTCAATAAAGCCAATAGACTCAAGATACTTAAGCGTACCAATAAACTCACCAGGCTCAATATCACGACGATCCAAATCAAAAGAATCAACCCTATCAAATCCATTAACAGAAGAACGAATCTCATTTAACAAAAAAATAGCATTATCAGTTAAAAACATAAAAACTCCTTTTTTAAAACATTATAATACAAAAAACCAAAAAAACAACAGGAGAAAAAAATGGCAAAAGACGACTACTTCGTAATAGTATACCAAGTACTAAAATACCTATACGAACAACTAAAAAAAGGCGAAAAAATAGACAAAGATTACTTTAAAGAAGCACCCATTGAAATAAATAAAAAATATTGGCACTACATCATCGAAAACATGCTAAAACAAGAATATATAACAGGCATAATAATAAAAGAAACAAAAGATAAAAAAATATACTATTACAACAATATAGAAATAACTCCAAAGGGTATAGAATATCTATTTGACAATAATTTAATGTCAAAAGCGAAAAAAGCTCTAGAAGGTATCAAAGATATAGCATCAATTTTTCCAATCTAAAGACGGTGAACCCGTCTTTTTTTAGTACATAGACCAAGCGTTGAAGTCATTAAAAGCTACGGGAACTTAAGCATTAGAAGTATAAATTATGGAGGTTAATATGAGTGAAGAAAATAAGAAAGTTGTAACTGATTCAACTGAATCATTGGATACTACTGATCAAGAAGTTACGAAGAATGAAGATATTAAAAAAGAGGGTCAAAAGAAGTATACGGATGAGGATGTTGACAGAATAATCAACAAGAAGTTTGCTAAATGGCAAAAAGAACAGGAACTTGCGGTTCAAGAGGCTAAGAAGCTTGAGAAGATGAACAAGGATGAAAAGACTGAATATAAAATGAGACAGCTTGAAAAAAAGCTTGAGGAGTATAAACAAAGGGAGACTTTAAGCCAGATGTCGAGGATTGCAAAGAATATGTTGGCTGAGGATGGATATAATGTTTCTGATGAGCTTTTAGAAAAGATTGTCACTCAAGATGCTGAGTCTACTAAGGAGAATGTCTTGGAGTTTAGGGATCTTATTAAAAATGAGATTGAAAAGGGAATAAATGAAAGATTAAAAGGTGAAAGCCCTAGGGTTAAAACTAGTCAAACTAGACAAAAGTCTTTTAAGGATCTCTATAAGATAAAAGATACTGTTAAGCGCCGTGAGGAATTGATGAAATTATAATTATAGAAAGGAAGTAATATGGCTGTATTAGATAATACTATGGGGGCTTCTAATTATTTAGAAGCTGCTAATATTGATTTTGTGAATATGTTTGGTGGTCAAATTGAGTCTTTGCAGGATATGCTTGGGATTCAAAGGGCTTTGAAGATGGGAATAGGTGATACTATTCAGACTTATAAATCTTCTGTTACTTTAGCTGATGGTAATGTTGCTGCGGGGGATATTATTCCTTTATCCACTGTTAAAACTGAAAAGGATAAGACTTATACTTTAGAGTATAAAAAATATTCTAAGCTTGTGCCAGTTGAAGAGATCCAAAAGAGGGGTTATGCTGTTGCTGTTGCTGATACAGATGAAAAAATGATCAGGGAGATGCAAAAAAATCTTAGGGATGATTTTTTCACTCAGCTTAAAACTGGTACTGGTGAAGTGAGTGCTGAAAATGTGCAGGATGCTTTTGCTAAGGCTTGGGGCAATGTTAATATTGGTTTTGCTGGTGAGGGTTCTGAGGTTGTAGTATTCGTAAATCCATTAGACATTAGTGACTATCTAGCTAAGGGTAATATTATTACTCAAAATGCTTTTGGTCTTAATTATTTAGAGGGTTTTATGAATACTTCTAGAACTATTCAATTAAAGTTTGAGAATTAGCAGATGACGCAAAAGATGATGACTTTAATATCTCACGTTTTATGTTATTTAGACAGAAATAAATGCTTAGAACCAGACAAAAGTAAAAAATGTATAATAACCAAATTTTTAGCGAAAATAAAATAAAAAAAGAGTTAAACTTTCAAAAATTTTGACTTATCCACTGGAGAAAGAATTATATTTTAATCCAATACAGATACAATTGTTTTCCGGTGATTAGTGTAAAAACTTAGTTGCTATTTTAATCTAAAAAATAGAGAATATGTTACAAAGGTATCGAGCAAATAGTGAGATAATAAAAGCAGATCTTACTTATAATAATCCATTTATAACAATGCTAACGGCAAAATTTACATTTAGAAAAATAAGTATATTTAAATATAAAAATCTAAGTGATAAAGGGTAAATAAATCATTAACTTTAAATTCAAATTCCTTGAAAAAGAAGTTTTACATTTCATTTTAGTATTTAGTATTAATTGTGAAAAGTGATTATGTAAAGACCATAGTAGATAAAATATAATTCATAAATGATATTATAATATATGTAAACATACAAAACGAATAAAAGTCAAATTTTCTTAAAATTAAAAAAAACAAAAAGCTAAAACATAAAAAATATCTGATAATAATACTTATGTAGTATACTATATATAAGGAGGAAAGTAAAAATGTTTAAATTTACAGCATTAGAATCTCTGCATAATAATATGAAACTAAATGATACGAAAAGAGTGGTTTTTCCATTTAGATATAATGAAAAAGGATTTAGTTGTATATTTATAACTGATATTTCACCTTTCAGACTTTATTTATCAACGCTTGGAGAAACACCAACTACATTTGAGTTAGAAATAAATAATAAATATGAGACTTCAAGTTATATGAATGATTATAGTAAATTAATAGAATATTTAGAATTAAAATATGACCCAAATCATAAATTTAAGCCAAATGACTTTTTTAAATCTTTAAATAATAATATTCCTTCAAACTGTAATAATCATCCTAATTACCGTGATGTAATTTTGATAGCAGCTTCGCATAGAAAAATTGAAGAATCAAAGAAAATATACTTTTGTGGTTGGAGAAATAATAAAACAGGAAATGTAAGAGAAGGCAATCTGGAAAAAACTAGAAGTGCTTTTGGGGATGAGCTGGCAGAACTTTGTAAGAAGAAAAACATCAGTTCACGATGGACTGATATTGATAAAGACGAGGAAATTAATAAAATAAATGACATATACACAATGTAAAAATAGCCTAATCAAAATAGTTCTTAGAGGAGACAATTTTGAAATAAAACAGATATAAATGGCTGTTTTGTGTCATAAAAGACAGACAGGATATAACCTAACTATCACATGTGGAGTGTGTGGTTTTGCTTGAGACAATTTAGAATATTTTTCTATCAAGTAAAATGCTGTAAGGGGGAAAAAGATATGGAAATTAAACAGAAAGATTATATATTCGTCCATTTATAAAAAAAGATATTGATGATATATA
>JAUNAV010000022.1:10023-28104 GCA_030527425.1 Tissierellia bacterium | reverse complement strand
AAAAGTATCTAAAGTAATAGAAAAAATATATGAAAAAAAACTTATTCAAAGTCTTTTGTATCATCTTTAGCCAATAAACTAGACAAAGAGGTTAATTTGTGGGTAGATAGAAAATTAAACAAATATAAGTATCCATATGTCTTAGTCGATGTAGTGTATATAAAAGTTAGAGAAAATACAAGAGTAGTCTCTAAAGCTAATCATATAGCAATAGGAATAAATGAAAAAGGAAATCGAGAAATTTTAGGTTTTGATATAAGTGAAGGTAAATGAATATACTTGGTATAACGTTTTTTGAACAACTAAAACAAAGGGGCTTATCAGGTCTTAAGATGATAATTAGATTAACATAAAGGCTTAATAAAAGTGGTTAAACAATTTTTCACAGACGTAACTTGGCAAAGATGTCAGGTTCACTTTTTAAGGAATATATTATCAAAAGTAGCAAAGAAAAACACAGAAGAATTTAGAAAAGACATGAATCCTTGTTTAAAATACAAGATATTAAATTAGCTAGAGTAATGAAAAATGAAATATTCGCAAAATATGAAGATAAAAATAAATATAATGCTCTTGTCTGTTTTAGATGAAGGATTCTAGACGTTTTTCTTATTTAAATGATGAGACCATTTATAGTAGTAGACTTAGAAGCACAAATTGTCTAGGAAGACTCAGTAAAGAAAATAAAGATTCGAAAAAGTAATAAGAATCTTTCCTAATGAAAAATCAGCTAAAAGATTAATAGGGCAGGTCCCCACCTATATCAATGATGAGTGCCTAATTTTCTAAATTATATATTAGATTCTAATTACAAATATTGTACTAGATAAATTTACACAATATTATGGACTTAACTTTAAATTCTTAATTACTTACTGTAGGTATTGATATTTAAATTTAATGTAAATCAACTTATAATATTATTAAAATTAAGGTATTTCCAACTTATATTTTTATGCTCGCAAAATTAAGGTATAAAGCTTAGAGGTATAAAAGGTTTATACATTTCTATATTAGATTTTTATTAAATATTTTAATGTTCAATATATTTATTTATTCCTTACCAATTAATTCAATAAAATATTTGTAAAAATGCCTATATATGACTGGATTTTATATGATAAATATTTATAATTATACATAGAACTAAAACTCATATTATGATATTAAATTTTTATACATTAATAAATACGAAATAAGAATATATATTTAACATGTTATTATTTTAACTATATATAAAAAAATAAAAACAAAAAGTTGATTTATATTATTAAATATGTTATTATAAGAGAAATAGCTCAGATAGAAAGGAGATAAGCGTGGATAACAATAAAAAAGATAGAAAAACTAACAAATCTAATGAAAAAGATTTAAAACAACTTTTAAAAGAGATAAAAACAATTGAAGTAGATAAGGAAAATGGTTTAGTGTTTTTTGGAACTTGCCATTGTTCAGCAACAAAAGATTAAAAAATATAAATTAATTTAAAGCATTAAGTTAACTTAAGTTATTAATTTAACTACTAGGCCGTAAATAAAAATATCTGAGCTATATGGCCTATAAATTGAAATAAGGGAGATTTTATGTATGAATTTAAGGACTTTGTAACATTAGAAATTATGTTAGATTTTAATAAATCTATAAAAATTTATTTTGATAATATTAATATTCTTATATCAGAAATTGAAGCTAAACTGGTCATATTGGATATAAGAAATGCTAATAATATAAATTGGATAAATACGTGGATTAATGAAATTACTAATTGTAATGAAAAAACAATTTTCTTAATATATGGAGAATATCCAAATAAATGTAAAACTATTAAAAACAATTTATTATTTGGCAAAAAATTATGCATAGATAAAAGTATAGAGTTAGATGAAAAAATAGATCTATATAATGTCTATTTAAACGTAGACAATTTTAAAAATAAAAATTTAAAGAAATTAGAAGTTCTAAGTAATAAAGAATTATTTATAGAATTTCAATCAAAGAAATGTGATTTGGAAAAGACGAATTTAGTGATTAATAATCTATATAAATCCAAAATAGATTTTAGTTTATCGACTTTATATAAAGATAGAAATCATATCTTACAGCATCCATGCAATATTTATCTATGTAATGGAAAGAATTGTCATAGTAATAAAAATGGGTTACCTAAATATTTATATGTCAATGAAAAAGGTATTTTTCCATATAAGTCCTTAATAGAAGAACTATCTTTTTTTAATAATATAAATACAGACAAAGAAATAGAAATCAATAAAATATTTGTTGATTATATGCAGAAAGATGCTTATAAAAGATTTATATTATGTAATAAGTACATATATAGAGAGTTTATCTTAGTTGGTAGTTCAAGAATTATGCCCTGGAATATATATTTAAACAAAGCTTATTATATGATACAAGGTAATAAAATATGAAAGGTTTAGTTAAATTATGTTTTATAATCCAGAATTTATAATAATGAAAAACAACATAATATCAAAAAAAGGAAACTTATCATTTGAAATTCCTTATCAAATATATGATTTAATTAAAAACAATGAATTAAGTAATATAGAGAATCTTTATACTGAAATCTTTAATTACCTAGAAAAAAATAATATTATTATAAAAGGAGATGGTAATTATAATCCATTTATAATAAATAATGATCAACATAATAATTTACGTCTGTTTATACAATTAACAAAAAATTGTAATTTGTCTTGTTTACATTGTTTTCAAGGAAGCGAAAAATTAAGTAATCCAATTATAAAATTTAATGATTTGAAGGATATTATTAATGAAGCAATAGAAAAAGGCATTTATAAAATAGATTTTACAGGCGGAGAAATATCAACTTTAAATTATATTGAAGAACTATTCGAATTTTTAAATAACAAGCCTATATGTAGTAATATATTTACAAATTTAGCCTTTAATAATAAAAAAATTATAAATTCAATAATTAATTGTAAGTCTATATCTACAGTTATTACAAGTGTTGATTATTTTAGAAAATCAAAACATGATTATTTTCGCGGTGCAAAAGGCGCATACGAGAGAACAATTAATAATATAAAGATACTAAGAGATAATAACATAGATGTAATAGTTAATACTATGATTTTAAAAGACAATAGAAATGAGATATTGGACATAATTAGATATTTCAATAATATGGGAGTTAATGTACAATTAGATACGCTAGTTTTGAGAGGCAATGCTATAAAAAATGAAAAACAAATTAGTAGCGATAATAATGAAGAAAAATTTATATATGAGATTTTGAAGCAAGAGAATTTAATAAATGAAAAATTCAAGTATTCAATGACAAAAGTTGGATGTGGAATTGGGAAAAATCTAATATTTTTGGATAATAATTTGAAATACCAATTGTGTCCTGGCCTAACAGATGATTTGGATTCATTCTTTTTTATGGGTAAGACCTTAACAAGTGCAATTAACAAACTTAAAAATGTGAATATTCAGTGTAAAGTAAAAAATTGTGAATATATAAATGATTGTTCATATGGTTGTAGAGAAAAGTCGTTGTTTGAAAATGGAAATATTTACTCTAGAGATAATACATTTTGTAGCTTGAGAGAAAAAATTGGAGATTTATATGAAAAAGAAAATAGAATTTCTGATACTAAAACTAACTGAAAATTGCAATTTAAAATGTAACTATTGTTTTGAACTATTAAAAAGAAAAACAATTACAAAACGAGATATCAATACAAAAAAATATAAAGGAGATTTTCTTGATGAAATAATTTGTAAAAATATAGTTTTAACAGGTGGTGAACCGTTTTTGAATGATAATATTAATTATTATATAGAGAAATTTTCAAATTCCAATGTTACGATTTTGACAAATGGAATTTTCAAACCGAATTTACCAATCGACGTCTTAAAAAAAATAAATATTGTAATAAGCCTTGATGGAGATTTTAGAATTATGAACTCACATAGAAATATTAATAATGAGCAGTTTAAAAAGATAATTAGTAATATCAAATTCTATATAAAAAATTGTAAATCCGTAACAATTAATATACTAGTTACTAAAAAAAGTATAAATGGGAATTGGAATTATGCTATTAAAAAATATAAAAATCAGGTGGCATATAAAGTATCTACTCCATCATTAATTTTTACTCCAGAAACTTATAAGCTAGATCAAGAAGATAAGTATGATTTAAAAAATAAGATTATTAATACATTAGATTTGTTTAATTATAGAATCAAATGTTCAAGTGATTTATTTAGTAAGGAGGCTTTTTTAAGTAATTATACTAACAACATAGAAAGATTAATAAATTTGGAATATAATGTTCAAAGTAATATTTTATCGATTTTTAATAGAAATATATCAAATATCAAAGAAGTAGAAAAAGTTAGTAACATAATCAAACGCGACTCTGATATTTTATTTAAAAACTTCCTATTAAATAAATCTGATTTATATACTTTTAATCCATTTTGTATTTTAGAAAATTATATTTATAGGGGAACATATGGTTAAGTTTAAATATGATATAGCTATTATAGATTATTTTGATTATAAATGGATTGAAAATAATAAAGATAAGTATAAAATTATAGATTATAGTAGTTTTACTAGTAAAGGAATACCAAAAGGACATGGAATTGCGGTTACATATATAATAACAAGAATTAATAAAAATGCAAGAATAGTAATTTTCTCAATCGATAAAAATATGAGCATTAATATGCTATCAGATATACTAAATTATATAGCAAATAATAAAATTGCTAAAATTATAAATTTAAGCTTTGGATTTGTAAGTTATAAAAATTTAAAAGAAGTAATGAATTTAAAAAATGCTTGTAAAGAGTGTTTTTTAAACAATATAAAAATTATAACTTCAAATTCTAATAATAATAAAAAGACTATACCTGGTGTCTTTAAAGAGATTATATTAGTAGATAATAATTATTTACAGGATAAAGACGTAAAATTCAAAAAAAATAATGTATATGTAAAAAGATTGCAATTGCTAGTCCAATGGGTTGATAGGAAAATATGGGTTGAAGGTAATAGCTTTTATACAGCTATAATTTCATCGATATTTTCATTAGGCATAGATCGTGATGATGAAATTAAATTTACTAAAATATTTCAAAAATTAGATTTTAAATATAAGGAGATCACCAATGATAGCAAATTTTAAAAAAATTATAAGAGTAATATCAAAAACAAGACTTCATCTTTTAAAGCTTATTATTATAAATATATTATTGGCACTATCAACAGTGTCTGTTAGTTTAGTTCTCGAGAAGCTAATTAACTACTCTATTAATAGAGGATATTTAGTAAATAAATTTATTTTATTTTTCATTATACTACAAATATGCTCATGTATGTTTAAAGTTGTACAGAAGATTCTAATTGATATTTTTAGTGCTCTCTTTAAAAAGGATATTTCAAAGAGGATATTAAAAAAGTATCAAAATGATCATTTATTTGATCATGAAATTCAAAAAAAGAATCAAAGAGTATATCTTTTGACACAAAGAGTTGATGAATTTACAAGGTTTTTAAACAATAATCTAATTGATTTAACATATACTCCTATATATTTCATCTTTACTTTCATAGCTATGATAATAGTAGATTATAAAGTAAGTCTTATAATAATTCCTATTATATGTATTGGTGTATTTTTAGATATTTATTTTTCAAATGCCCTCATTGTTTCATCTGAAAAAGTCTATGAGATGGAAAATAAATTAATTAACTTTGAAAAAGAGATGGTATTTAAAAAATCACTAGTAATGAAGACAGATATTAGAGATTACATTAAATCGCTAAATCAAAAGAAGACAGATAAATGGATTGATGCATCTAATCATCTAATAAGAAGAAGTCAAATATCGTATATGCCGGCATTAATTAATGAGTACATGCCACAAATTTCTTTATGTGCTATTACAGTAATTAGATATTTTCTAGGTTATAAGATGAATTATGGAGAGTTTATGGCACTTTTGACTCTAACACATAATGTATCACTCCCGCTTGCTCATTGTCTAAGAGCATATACCTCACTTAGATCAAAAAGACCGATTATATCTGAAATTGAAAGAAATATTTCATTTGATAAAAAACAAGATCAAAAAATAGAATCTAAGAATTCATCTGTGTTGTCAATGAATAATGTATCAATTGGATATAATGATATTATTTTAAAAGATTTAAATCTCAATGTAAAAAAAGGAGAAATTATAGCCATTAGTGGTGAAAGTGGCAGTGGAAAAAGCAGTATATTAAAAAATATTTTGGGAATTTATCCAGTAAAAAAAGGACAGTTAAGACTTTTCGGACTAGATCCTTTTAGATATCAAAAAGAAGTATTTAAAAAGATCTCATATGTCGACAATGAAAATTATCTATTCAATGAAGATGTTTTATTTAATATTACAATGAAAAAGGATAATGACAAGAATGATTTTAAAAAAGCAAGAGATTTGTTGGATTATCTTAATTTAGAAGAAATTAGTTTAGATAGAGTAATCAATGAAGACAAAGACAATCTTTCAGGTGGTCAGAAATTAAAAATTTCACTTGCTAGAGCCATATTTAAAAATCCAGATTTAATTATTCTAGATGAGCCAACAGCATCATTAGACAAAAAATCAGAAGAAAAGATCATTCAATTACTTAAAAGTCTTAAAAAGAGTATTATTATTACAAGTCATAGACAAGAAACTTTGGATATTGCAGATCATATTTATCAATTAAAAGATAAAAGTTTAAGGAGAATGAAATGAAAAGAGAAAATCGAAAAATTCTATTTAAAAGCATTAGTTTAAGAGGATATCTTTCATTTTTTATGAATGCCCTCCAGTCAGTCTTAAATGATTTGGTATTTGGTCTAATTTACATGCTGATATTTGACTATCTTTATCATGATAAAATACCATCATTTGTAATAATAACAATTTTAATTATAACTGCCATATACTTTGTAGTAGGTATTGCTCTTTGGGGATACTTAATGGAAAAGGATCAAAATATTTACAAGGGAAATCTCAGAAAGAGCGTATTTAACAAAATAATAGACCAGAAATTTGATCAAAATGAAGAAATCTCACAAAAAATTACATATCTTCAATCAGATACCAATACGACTAATAGGATATTTGGTTGGGATCTTTGTGTTTTATTTCAAGCAAGTTTTTCAGGGATAGTTTCATCCATTATTATAATTTCAACCTCATTTAAAATGTTTCTAATACTTTTAATTACAGGTCTTGTTGCAGTATGTGCCGATGTGATTTTTTCTAAGTATTTAAAGGATATTCACAAAAAAATAAGAGATATTAAAAAAGAAAAGATTAGAAAGATAAATGAATATCTACAAAATATGATAATGGTTAGAATATTTCAAATTGAAGAATATGAAAATGAGAATATATCTAAGGTTTTGGATAAAGAATTTAAGATTTCAAAAAGATTATCATTTTTAAGAAACTCAGTTGGTTTTGTAGATGATTTCATATACTCTTTTGTCTACAAGCTCATAGTCTTTTCAATGGGGATTTCTTTTGTGGCAAAATCAGATATAAATTTTGGACAATTTCTTTTGATCTATGCCATGATAGATGGAATCATATTCTTTTTAAGCTACACCGGTGGATATATTAAAAATCTAGCAGAGATTTCAGTTAGTATAAAAGAGTTAGATCAATTTTTTGAAAATTTCAAAAAACAAGAAAATCTTCCAATCTCCAAAGCACTTAAATCAATTGAATTTAAAAATATGGATTTTTCATATGCAGATAAAAAAGTATTTGAAAATTTCACATATGACTTTGATTTTACTAAAGATCATCTAATAATTGGAGATAATGGCTCAGGCAAATCAACTCTTATGAATATAATGGCAGGTCTTATTGAAATTTCTGATAAAAATATCAAATACGAATTTGAAGAGAATAACAAAAGCGCTTATGTTTCACAAGAAGCACTTATTTTTGAAGATACCTTGTATAACAATATAGCTTGTGGAAATTTAATATCCAAACAAAACTTTTTAAAGGCATTAGATACAGTGTCACTTTCAAATTGGTATGAAACACTTGAAGATAGAGAAAAATTCTTATTAGAAGAAAATGGAAAAAATATCTCCCAAGGACAAAAGATGAGAATTGCATTAGCAAGAGCGTTGGTAAAAGAACCTAAGGTATTGTTTTTAGATGAAGTCGATGCAAATATTAATGCCTCTCTTATAGATGAGCTATTTAAAAATATCAAGAAAAATTACGACCTAAAAATCGTCTTAATTAGCCATGTCAGTAAAAATAGACTAAAAGATGAGTTTGAAGTGCTAGATTTGAATAATTGCTAATATACTTATAAAACATATATAATGTTTATAATTTTATATATCGGGTAAGTATATAGTGAAAGGATAATATTGGCTTGAATTTATAGAAAGGAGAAGATATGAATAAAAAAATTATGGCAAGCTTATTATTATCTAGTGTTATGGTTATTTATAATGCTAATATCGCTAAGGCTAATAAAAGCGAGGAAAATAATTTCAGTGCTAAGGATAATTATGTTAGGGCAAATAATTTGGTACAGGAAAGTAAAAAATTTAAATTTTAGCAAAGAAGACACTAACAAATTAGTTGAAAAAATTAAAAAAGGCGAGAAACTTGATTCTGAAAAGAAAAATGAGAAACCGATTAAAGAATATGAATATTTAGAAGGCGTAAATAGAAATAGAGTAGAAAAATTTAAAGATGGATCCTACATTGTAACTTCTTGGCCAGATGAAGAAGAGTTAATGAAGAAAATAGAAACTAGGAGCAGAGAAGATAAAGTTGCAAAAGTGGAAACAGATGGAGTGGTTGTCAGTAAAGATTCGCAACACACAAGTTTTGAAGGAGGCAAAGTAGTTAAAAATTATGGGCTAAGATCAGCAAGTTTAAGATTGACTACTCCACATTTAGAAGTGATATGAGTGTAATAGATTCTATTTATAGTCCTACTACAAATGGATTTGGTTCCAATTCAATTAATAGTTTTGAAATTTTACAAAAAAGAGCTACTACTTCAAAGCCAGCAAAAGCGGAACTTAGTTTTAATAGAAATTTAGGAGCAGTTATAAGTGGAGATAACTACTTAGGTGCAACAGTTGGAAATAATAAAGGCAAAGGCGGCCTTAGAGCATACTAAGGAGGACATATGCATTTTGACTATATATCAATAGTAGGTTTATTAATAATTATAGGACGAGTAGCTGTAGTACTATTTGCTCTCTGGCTACTATATAAAATCTATCAAAACACTAAAAAATAGAAGTTAAAAATATTTTAAATAGTAATTATTTAAAATCTTATAAAAGCCAGCAAAATCAGAAATGAGTTGTAGCTTAGATCATAAAGTATTGTATACTAGTACTGAATATTTTAGGTGCAACAGTTGGAAATAATAAAGGCAAAGGCGGCCTTAGAGCATATTAAGGAGAGAAAAAATGAGTTTTGAAATTATTGCTATATTAGGGCCAATTTATTATATAGTACGAATAGCTATTGTAGTTTTTGCTCTCTGGCTACTATATAAGATCTATCAGAATACGAAGAAATAGGAAGTTTAATTAAATTTTAAAGAACTATGTTTGATTAATTGAATATGAAAAATTCTTTAATTAACAATCTTCTAATTGACACCATATAAATTAAGAAAAGAGCTATCACGACGGTGGTGGCTTTTTTGATAGTAGAACTAATTACTTTCTCTAAAGATCCTATTTAACATAGAACTACTATATTATACATAGTAGATAGATTAAAAATTAGAAACTCTAATTAAGTTGATTAAGCAAAATAACTCCATTGGATTATTATTAAAATTAAAATAATGATAACTAGAACATTTTTAAAAATATGGAATACAATGTAGTTGGTGGCGATTTTGCTTCATTATTAAATTACTTGTACTATCCAGATGAAGACAATCCAAGATTTACAGCTTTCAATATGGGAACGACATTTGATCCAGTCTTTGATCCATACTATCAATACCACAGCGAAGGATATGACAATACTTCAAGAACCAATGATCCTAAAGCAGACGAGATAGTTACAAAGATGAGAAGCCATGATCCTGATGACAAAGAGGGATATCTAAAAGATTGGGAAGATTTCCAAGTTTGGTTTAATGACTACTTGCCAGAAATCCCACTATATCCTAATCAATATCACAATGGATACTCATCAAGAGTCGAAGGGTATGAAGCAACACCAGACTGGGCTTTTGGTGAAAGCATTAATTATATGAAATTAAAATAGAAAATTTTACCCTTCTTAAAATATCGGCAGAATTAACTGCCGGTATTTTTTTGTTTAAAACATACAAGGTCTTTAAAAAATTCTGCTCTTTAAATTAATGCCGTTATTTTATGGATGCAAATTTTGCTATATATAAAGTAGAAAGTTTTTAAAATCAAAAATAAATGTCATGAATTTAAGTTTATTTCTTTTAACAATTTACTTGCTCTTATTGAATTATTATTAAATTTGAAAGTTTTTATAAATACATCGCATTAAAGCATCAATATAACAATGAATTGTAGTGCTCTATTTTTAGCCTTTTGTTTAGTAAATGTTTTCTTTTTAACAATCTTTTATCATTATTGACAAGTGCCTAAAGTGAAAAATATTCTTTTTAACGCAAAATAATGAGTAAATATGCAATAATTTAATAAAAGAGCGTTTAAATAGAGATTGTCGGTTATAATTTTACAAATTTTTTAAAATATAATTGACAAAATGGATTTTCTATATTAGAATATGATTAAAGAAAAAAAGAAGGAGTAAAAAAATGAACACAAAGAAGCTATTTTCTTCATTGCTAGTAGCTGGTATGAGTTTAACACTTGCAGCATGTGGATCTGGTAGTTCTTCTACTGACTCAAGTGCTTCAAATGCTAACTCACAACCATCATCTGGCAATGCAGCTGTAACAGAAGATGTTACAAGTAATGTTGATGACTTTCAAACTCAAACATCAGGTGATACTTTAGTTTATGGTACATCATCTATGAATGGTGACTGGATACGAGGATTTACCAATTCATCATATGATGTAATGGGTAGAAAGTTAATGGGAACAGACTACTATAATGGTTATACAACATATAGTAGAGACAAAGATGGAGTATATGTTGTAAATAAAACAACTTTAACAGAAGATCCAGAGTTTAAAGAAAATGAAGATGGATCAAAGACAGCTACATTTAAATTAAATCCTGATCTTAAATGGTCTGATGGAGAAGCTGTAACTGCAGATGATTATGTATTTGCATCACTTATGATTTCAGATGATCAATATGGTCCACTTACTGGTGCAAACTCTGTTGGAAATGACAAGGCTAAGGGATACAAAGAATATCATGCTGGAGAAACTGAAGAGTTTGAGGGAGTAAAAAAGATCGATGATCATTCCTTTGAATACACAATATCAAAAGATTATCTTCCATACTTTGCAGAAAGTTCTATGTATGCAATCTCTCCTCTTCCAATGCATTCATTAGCTGAGAATTTAGCTATTTCTGAAAGCGGATCGGCATTTGCTGTTAAAGATGGATACGAATTAAGTGATGAAGATAAAGAAAATTACAAAAAGACAATTGATGATCAAATAGAGGCAAAAAATAAAGAACTTGAAGAAGCAAAAGCTGAAGAAGATTTTGGTTCATCAGATCAAAAAGAATATGATGATCAAATCAAAGAATTAGAAGATAGAAAATCTAAGGCTGATAGTGGCGATGTAGATGCTACTGATCTTCTAAAAGAAGAGGCAATGCTTAAATATGCCAATGAGTACAGATTTAAGCCAGATCCTGTTTCAGGACCATATAAATTTGAATCATTTGGAAATAATATGCTAAAGCTTACATTAAATGATCAATATGCTGGAAACTACGAAGGTAAGAAAGCTACAATTCCAAATATCGTATTACAAGCTGTAAATAACAAAATCGCAGTAGATCTTCTTGTTAAAGGTGATATCGACATTTGGGAAAGTGAAGTACAAGCTGCTCAAATCGATCAAATAAGAAAGGCTGCAGAAGAAAGTGATCCAAAGATTGCTTATGTTGATTTTGAAAGAAATGGATATGGTAAACTCCAATTCTTGACAGATCTTGGTGCTACTAAAGAAAAAGAAGTAAGACAGGCTATTGCATTTTTAATTGACAGAGATGATTTCGTGCAAAATCTTTCAGGTGGTTATGCCGTTGTAACTAATGGTATGTATGGTCTTAGCCAATGGATGTATCAAGAAAAGGGAGATGAATTAGAATCAAAATTAACTCATTATACTCTTGATATAGACGAGGCTAATAATAGACTTGATAACTCATCATATAAATTTGAAAAAGATGGTAAGACTCCATGGGATAGAGAAAAGGCTGCTTCAGAATATGAAAGCAACAAAGACAACTTCGACTACTGGAGATACAATGACAAGGGTGAAAAACTTCAAGTTAACCAAAATGGTGCAAGCGAGGTTGAAGTAACTCCAATGTTAAATAACCAATTACCAGATAATGGTAAGCAAGTTGGTATGGAATACAATGTAGTTGGTGGAGATTTCGCATCCCTTCTAAATTATATGTACTATCCTGATGAAGACAATCCAAGATTTACAGCTTTCAATATGGGAACAAGCTTTGGAACTCCATTTGACCCATATTATCAATATCATCATGAAGGCTATGACAATACTTCAAGAACAAATGATCCTAAGGCTGATGAGATTGTAACAAAGATGAGAAGTCATGATCCAGAGGACAAGGAAGGTTTCTTAAAAGATTGGGAAGATTTCCAAGTTTGGTTTAATGACTATCTTCCAGAAATCCCACTATATTCTAACCAATATCACAATGCATTTACAACAAGAGTTGAAGGTTATGATGCAACTCCTGAATGGGACTTTGGTGAAAATATTAATTACATGAATTTAAAATAATCATGTGAAAATGAAAACTATAGTTTCTTCTTTGGTGAGGAGACTATAGTTTTTCATAATTTAAGAAGATAAAATTAATCTTCATTAAAAAGGAGAAAAATATGCTTAAATATATAGTTAAAAGAATCATAAGCCTAATTCCTGTACTAATTATCATATCTATTTTTGTATTCGGACTTATGAAGGCAATGCCTGGCGATCCAATTCAAATGATGATGCCAATGGGCGGCGGAGTTCAAATGACTCAAGAAGAATATGATAAGATGTATAAGAATTTAGAAAAAAAATATGGTTTCGATCAACCCGTACATGTTCAATACATAAAATGGGTACAAAAGACTTTAAAGGGCGATTTTGGTGATTCAACAAAGGCTAGAAAACCTGTTAAGGACTATTTAGCTGAACCACTTAGAAATACTCTTTTACTAAATCTTGGTTCTACAATTATTTCTTTTGTACTTTCAATATTAATAGGTATACGATCGGCTGTTAAACGTGGTGGCTTTTTCGATAAATTCTTTCAAGTTTTCACACTAATAGGAATGAGTCTACCTACATTTTTCATTGGACTTTTTCTAATATTCTTTTTTGGATTTAAATTAAATTGGCTTCCTGCAAATGGTATGCCCAAAATCAATGGATTTGCAGAGTGGATTAAATATTTAGTACTTCCTACATTGACACTTACAATAGGTTCACTTGCATCCATCTCACGTTATGTAAGAAATGCCATGCTCGATGCATTAAATCAAGATTATATAAGAACTGCAAGGGCAAAGGGACTTAGAGAAAAGACTGTAATTTACTCACATGCATTTAGAAATGCTATGATTCCTGTAGTTACAAGTATGACTTGGGCTATTCTTGCGATGTTTTCTGGATCGGCAATCACTGAATCTGTTTTTGCATACAGAGGAATTGGAAAGGAATTAATTGATGGAGTCTTGGCGGCAGATAATAATATCGTATTGACTTTGACTATGTTTTATGCATTATTAACTCTTTTAGGAAATTTAATTATGGATATCTCATATGCATTGGTTGATCCGAGGGTAAAACTTGAAGCGTAGGTGAGAAGATGAATAGATTAAAAAGAGCTTTTAAATCATTTTTCTTATTAATAAAAGATAATTTTTCTTTTGGAGTAAAGGCTGATATAGAAGGCGGAATGGATCCAAAAGCAAATCCGAAAAGTGATATTGACAATAAAATACCCAATCAAGAATCTAATGAAAATGAATTGTTAAAAGAAGAGGCCATTACCTCTCCTGCAAAGACTGCAGTCAAAAATTATTTTAGAAATCCTCTTGGAGTTGTAGGTCTTGTAGTATTTTTAATCCTATTGTCGGTAATTTTTATTGGAAGTCGTCTATTAAATTTCAATGCAAATTACACACAGGGAGCGATGAAAAACATAGGACCTGGTGCAGGATACATGGATTTTAACAAGAATCTTGAAAAAGAGGGTGTCAAGGAGATCTCAACAGGAATTACTTTTTCTGCAGCAGTATCAGAAGAGGGCAAACTCTATGTTTGGGGTAAGAGCATATCTGATAAGGTTAGAGAAATACCTGATGAAATAAAAGAAAAGATAAAAGACAAAAAGGTTGAACATGTAGCAGCTGGTGACAGACATATAATAATCTCAACTGAAGATGGAGAATTCTATGGTTGGGGCAATAGTGCATTCGGACAAGATAAGATTGATCTTAAGAATAAATCACTTATTGAAAAAGAAGGAATTAAAAAACTAGGTGCAGGCGTACAATATTCTGTAGTTTTAACTAATGAGAATAATCTTGTAATCTGGGGTTCAACTTTAAATACAAGACTTAATGTAATTCCTGAGGATATAAAGGGAAAAGTTGTCGATTTTGATGCAAAGGGTACAAATGTAATGGCCATTTTAAAAGATGGTTCAATTAGACTTTTAGGTGTTGCAGGTGCTGAAATAGACAGAAATATGCCTAAAGAATTAAAAGATGGATCTGTTAAGGTTAAAAAAGTTGCCATAACACAAAAATCAGCTGCAGCTTTAACTGAAGATGGAAAATTATATACATGGGGACCAAAAAGAGATAAGCTTTCAGAAGAGTTTTTGCCAGAATTTAAAGCACCAATTAAGGATGTAATTGCAGGTGAGACTCATATGAGTGCACTTGATGAAAATGGAAATATCTATTCATGGGGTGTTGATAATTATGGTGAGACAAAAATACCAGAAACTGATCAAAAATTTGAAAAGATTTTTGGTAGCTACTTTAACAACTATGCAGTAGATAAAGAAGGAAAGATTACAACTTGGGGTCTTAATGGCTTTAGATTTGGAACAGATGATCAAGGACGTGATCTTTTTACAAGACTTATCTATGGTGGACAGATGACTATGTTTATTTCATTTGTTTCAGTATTAATTCAGGTAGTTATCGGAATAATCATAGGTATGATTTCTGGATATGCTGGAGGTCGTGTCGACAATGTGCTAATGAGATTTACAGAAATAATATCATCATTCCCATTTTATCCATTAATCATCACACTTTCTGCACTACTTCCTGTAAATATAAGTCAAAATACAAGAATAATGTTAATAATGGTACTTCTTGGTATCTTAGGCTGGACATCTATTGCAAGACTTGTGCGTGGTCAAATACTCGCAGAAAGAGAAAAAGATTATATAATGGCAGCAAGGGCACTTGGCGTTACAAATTCTTCAATACTTGTAAAACATATCTTGCCAAATGTCTTATCTCTAGTAATAGTACAAGCAACCCTTGGTTTTGCATCAAATCTATTGGTTGAAGCAGGACTTTCATTTTTAGGTTTTGGTGTACAAGAGCCACAACCATCTTGGGGTAATATGATGACAGCCGCTCAATCAACCGATGTAATAAAAGAATATTGGTGGAGATGGATAATTCCAGCACTTGCAGTATTTTCATCTGCATTGAGTGTAAACTTAATCGGTGATGCACTAAGAGATGCCATCGATCCTAGAGCAAATGAGAGGTAGATTATGAATTTAGTTGAAATAAATAATCTTCATACGTACTTTAGTACCAAAAGAGGACTCATAAAAGCAGTAAATGGCGTAAGCCTTAAGATAAAAGAGGGAAAGACTTTAGGTCTTGTAGGAGAGTCAGGTTCAGGAAAGAGTCAGACTGCAATGAGCATTCTTAAACTTTTTGAGCCTAATCAAAAGATTTATGATGGAGAGATATTTTTTAAAGGCGAAAAGATCTCAGACTTTTCAAGAAAAAAGATGGAAAAAATAAGAGGAAATGAAATATCTGTCATATTTCAAGAGCCAATGACATCTTTAAATCCAGTCTTTACAGTTGAAAAACAATTAAGCGAGGTCTTAATGATTCATAAGGGCATGAATAAAAAAGAGGCAGCAAAAAGAAGCGAAGAGCTTTTAGAGCTTGTAAAGATTCCAAATCCACATGTAGTTATCAAGCAATATCCTTTTGAGCTTTCAGGTGGAATGAACCAGAGGGTTATGATTGCAATGGCGCTTGCATGCGAACCAAGACTTTTAATTGCCGATGAGCCTACAACTGCACTCGATGTAACCATTCAAGCTCAAATTCTTCGCCTTATGAATGAATTAAAGCACAATCTTGGCACATCCATTTTATTTATAACCCACGATTTGGGTGTAATTAATCAAATGGCAGATGAGGTTGCAGTAATGTATTGTGGACAAATTGTAGAACAATCACCAGTCGATTTCATATTTAGAAAAGACATAACAGACTACAATCATCCATATACAGAGGCACTTTTAGGTTCAATCCCTTCAATAACTTCAGATAGAAATAAAAGACTTGACATCATTCCAGGTTCTGTACCACATCCATTGAATCTTCCAAAGGGCTGCAAATTTGCAGACAGATGTAAGTATTGCACAAGAAAATGTATCGAAGTGATGCCTGAGCTTGTTCAATTAAATGAAAACCAAAGAATTAGATGTCATTATCCAAATAGAAAGGAGAGAGAAGAAAGTGGAAAATAAGTCATTTGAAAAGGGAAAAGTCCTCTTTGAGATAAGAAATCTTAAAAAGTACTTCCCATTAAAGAAAAAGGCATTCTCCAAAAAAAGAGATTATGTGCATGCAAATGAATCAATAACACTTAATATCTACCAAGGTGAAACTTTTGGTCTTGTAGGTGAATCAGGCTGTGGAAAGTCTACTTTTGGAAGAACTCTCCTTCAAATCTACAATCAAACATCTGGTACATCGCTCTATCATGGCACAAGCCTTGAAGAGTTTACACCAGAGTATATGAAAAAATACATTTCAGACATTCCAAAGAAATTTGGCGAGTATGAATCAAAGACCAAAGCACTAGATGAAGTACTAAGTCAGATTGAAAATACGACAGATGCTGAAAAAAAGGCTGAACTTGAAGAAGATGCCTTAAATAAAAGACGTGAGATCGAAGATAATTATCTTAATATGATAAGAATTGCAGGAGGGCTTTTGGCATCGAGTAATCTTTCAGAGGTCTCAAATGTCCTAATGGACTACTACAATGCCCTAAAAGATCGTTCAAAGACCAATCTTGAAATCAAGCGTCTTTTGGAAAAGAGAAATGTAAAAAAGGAAGCCAATGCAATTAATGATCACAATGAAGATCCAAAGATCAAAGAATTAGAAAATAAGCTTTCAGAAAAAAATAAGGTCGTTGAAGAAAAAAGAAATATCGTCGAAAAAATGAGAGATGATCTTAAAATGACAGCAGGCTTTGAAGAGTTTGAGGCATTGAGATCTTCAGGAATTGACCTTTCAAAATTAAACAATGACGAGATGAGAGAGCTTAGAAAAGATCTTCAAATAATATTCCAAGACCCATACTCATCACTTGATACGAGAATGACAGTTGGAAATATCATAGGAGAGGGCGTTTTAGGTCATGGCATCTTTAAGTCAAGAAAAGAAGAAGGATACAATGAATACATCCAAAAAATAATGGATCAATGCGGCCTTGCGCCATATTTTATTCATAGATATCCCCATCAATTTTCAGGTGGACAAAGACAAAGAATTGGAATTGCACGAGCACTTGCA
>JAUNAV010000022.1:0-9923 GCA_030527425.1 Tissierellia bacterium | reverse complement strand
AAGGCACTTCTTGAAGCAATTCCTAGAACAGATGTAGAACAGGGACAGGAATTAAAGGTAATTGAGGGAGATATACCATCGGCAGTTCATCCACCAAAGGGTTGTAGATTCCACACAAGATGTAAGTATTGTATGGAAAGATGCAGACAATTTGAACCGGAATTTAAAGAAGTTGAAGATGGACATTTTGTAGCATGCTTTTTAACCGATGCGACAGAAGAAGAAATTCAAAGAGCGCTTGAAGAAAATGCTAAAAAGTCCGAAGCAGAAAAATTAGAACTTAAAACTGAATTATAATGAAAAGACCGATAGATAGATTCAAAGATAAAACAAAAGAAGAAATAGAAGAAAAAGAACATCTTTTAGATGAAGATAATTTAGAAAAATATGATAAATTGGCTATGTTCATAGCTGCAATCAAGGTGTTTTTACCACCTTTACTGATAATAATAGCCTTATTTTTAATGTTGATTTTCTTATTTTAAAGAAAATTTGACAAAGATCGACAGGGAAACTTGTCGATCTTTTATTTTAAAAATTTTTAACACTGACTCTAAGTCAGTGTTTTTATAGTGATTTTTTTAAATTCTAAATATTTTATTAAATAAAAAAACTAATTTTAAGACTTTATGTAATAGGAAATTTCGATTTATTAAAAAGCGAAAAATAGTTGACAAAATCATGAAATGGTATAAAATTATAGTAGAAAATATTGATTATTAATATAAAAGTATAAAGGAGTAACTATGAAGAGGGCTAAAAACATTTTGGCGATATTTGTAATAACATTTATGTTCTTATCTTTTTTCAATATTGCTAAAGCTGATAGTCATCTTGTAAATATCATTAATAAAAGTGAAGAATTCGATCTTACAGGAAAGAAAATCGACATTATAAAAGTTGATGATGACAATGATATTTCAGAATACATAAGGCTTTATAAAGAGGATAGACTGGATGTATACAAAAGCATAATAGCCGATTCTAATAATCTACAAATACAACTTGAAAGTGGAAAATACTTCATAACTGAAGAAAAAAATGATGATTTATTAAAGCTTTCACCATTTTTCTTAAATGTAGATGATACTACAGATAAAGTTGAAATAAAGCATTATGAAGATATTCCAAAACCTGAGGGTGATATTAATATTAAAATTCATAAGCATGATGAGAATAATGATGCTTTAGAGAATGTTGAATTTGTTTTTTATGAGGCTATTAAAAGTGATGAATATGAAAAATTAGACCAAAAGACGAAGTCTTTTTTTAAAAAAGAGTTTATATCTAATGAAGAGTTTTATATAGCAAAATTATCTGTAAATGATAAAAATGTGTACTATTCTAATGAAAATACAGTTTTATTTACGGATAAAAATGGTGATATAATAATCAATAATCTAAAAAAATCTAATTATCTAGCTAAAGAAGTCAAGGCCTTAGACGGTTATAGACTCGATGATTCATATATATTGTTAAATGAAGATAATTCTTACTATGAGGATGTAGTAAACCAAAAAGAGCCTAAGAAATCTTCACTTAGAATCATTAAAATAGATTCAAAGACAAAACAACGATTAAAAAATGCAGAATTTTCTTTAAAGAAAGAAGATAATGACAAATTAACAGAGGTTACTTCTAATAGAATTACTGATGATAATGGTGAAATATTTTATGAAAATCTTGATCTAGGAGTCTACTATCTTGAAGAGATAAAAACTCCCGATCATGCAGATGTAAAATATAAAAAAATGAATGGTACAAGAAAAATTGTACTTGATGAAGAAAATACAATTAAAACTGTAGAAATTGCAAATGCAAGAGTTGAAAATAAAATACCTAATGTGAATGATAAGGATAAGAAAGCTCCTAAAAAATCTAATAAATCCCCAAACACTGGTGTTAGTTTTCCTTTAAGTATTTTAATAATCTTGATTGTTGCAATTATAAGTTTAATGATCTTAAACAAAAATAAAAGATCTTCAGAAAGATCAGGTGGTATAAAATGAAAAAGAAAATAATATTAATACTATCTATAATCTTCATATTCAATACTACAGTATTTGCCAAGAGTGAATATGAAAGTTTCTGGAATTCTTTTTTAAGAGCATATGACATTACAGAAGAAACTAATGAGGATGATTTAGAGATATTTTTATATGAGGATACAAAGGATTATGAAAATTTAGAGCATTTTAAAAATATTGATTTTAAAGATCTAGATTATCTTAAAGAGATTTTAAATGAACCTGAAGAAAAAAATGATCTAGAAGATGATCAAAATTCTCAAATTGAGGTTGATTTTGATTCGAATGTTAAAAAGAAAAATAAGCCTCAAGTGCGTGAGATTACAGATGATTTTGATCAAAATCAAAATCAGACTTATTATCCAAATGAAGATATCATCTACTATGTGAAAAATTACAATAAAAATAGGGATAAGATAGAAATATATCTTCAAGATCAATTACAAATTGATCAAAAAAAGACTATTAAAATAAGAAGGGCTTTGTCAGAGAAGATTCCTTCAATTCAAAAAGTTCAAAGCGACAAAGAAGGCTATATTAAATATCTCATTGATAATATTGAAGATATGAATTATATAGTGGTAAATGATCTTAGAGAAAATGAAGAAGAATTTGACCAAGGCGATCTTGTTGCAATAAAAGATATAAACAATGAAATTGTCGCAAGATATGAATACTACTCTGATAATAGTTTTGAGAAGTTAGAAGCCTTAAAAAATCTAGAAAAGAATAAAGCCCAAAATAAAAAATCTAATGAAGAAAAAATAGCTAAATTAGATTCTAATTCAAGCTCATCAAAGGATAAAAAGGCTAAAGAAAAAGAAAAAGAGGATATGATAGTTAAAATCTTCGATGTAGATAAAAATCCAATTTCAGATGCCTTGATAAAATATGAGGATAATGAAAAAACAAATCAGATAAATAGCGATAAAGAAGGTATTGCTAATCTTTCAAATCATTTTGATTCTGATAAAGAATATAAAATAATAGTCCAAAAAGATGGATTTGAAAAATATGAATCTCAGTTTAAATATCAAAAAGAACTTGAAATAATCCTTGATAAAAAAGATCTGTCGAATCTTGATATAAATTTCTATAAGGCTGAAAAGAAAAATAAGAAAGATGTAGAATTGCTTCAAAAGATAAAGCCTGAAAAAATTAATATTAAAATTCAAAAGGCAGACAAAAAAGCACTTGAAGATTTTGAAAATGACAAGTATAAAGTTGATTCAAAAAATTTATTGCTTGATAAAATGGCTGATAAATATAAAACCCAACAATTAAATGATGGAGATTATATAATAAAAATTGATGATAAAAATAGCAATTACAAATTGATCGATGACAGCCTATATCATTTAAATATTGATCAAAATAGCAAGCTTTCATCATCGAGGGGAGAATACCTTGAAAATCCAACATTATTGAATTTAAGGGTTGAAGAGATAAGTGATGAAGTTGATCCACTTCCAGAAACTGGATCATTTGGAACAGTCATCTTTACCATAACAGGCATATTTTTGATGAGCATCTCCTATTATATTTTAAAGAAAGGAAGGGATAGTATTAAATGCTAAAAAAACTTAGAAGAATTTATCTTACGGCTCTATCTTTGTTGATGTTTTTATCCATAGCATTGCCACAAAGGTCAAAAGCGGCAGAAGGTGCATATTATTATTTAAGAATTAATAAAATAGCACTTAATGAAAATGACATCAATTCATATGATACAAATAAAGAATATGATCCTAAAAATGGCATTGAAGATCTCAAAACTCATTTTGGTCAAAGTGCAGAATCTGTTGGAAATGCAGTGTTTTTAGTCTTGTCACAGAGACAATTAGATGAATTAAAATCTGATTGGCCAGCTGCAGAAGCTAGAGGATATAAACAAATTACAGATGAGATGATGTATAATGATCCAAAGGAATTTGCAAGACAGGCAATGCTTAGAATAAACCAATTGGATCTTTCAAATGGTGAGTATTTTGATTTAAATAATAGATTTTCAAGTAAATATTTTGCCGGAAAAGATTTAAATAGAGGAGAAAAAAGACAGTATGAAAATGGGCGTAAAAAACGTCGTAATGATATAGTTAGCGCACTAAAATATAATAATACAGCATCACCAAGTAAGACGGATGAAGGAGGAGCACTTAGTTATACTTTAAATGAAATATCTACAAGTGCATATACAAGTAGTTTATTAAATAATCTGATAGTAACCCATGATGGTGGAAGTACTATTAAAATATTGGATAATCATTATGATTTTATTAATGATGAACCTGGTAAAGAAAAGGAGACTTTCTATATAGTAGAGATCCCTCAATTAAGTCAGCTTTTAGTTGATGGAAAATGGCAAACGCCAACAAAATCCGTTGCGACCGCCACAAAAATTTCAGTTCCTTTCACATATCCAGATGGTTCTTTACAAAAATCACAACGTCAATCATCACCAAATGTTGATGTAGATTTAGTAAATATATATCCTAAAAATCAATATGAAAGACCTAGCGTAGAAAAGAGAGTTCTCGATGAGGATAATAAGCCATCAAATTCATTAAGTGTAGATTTAAACAAAGCACATACATGGGAAATTTCAACACCTATTGATCAATTGATTAAAAATTACAATGTTTTAAGATTTAAAGATGAAATTGATCCACGACTAGACTTTATAGAAGATTCGGTAAAATACATCATAAAAGATGATAATTCAGAAGAGAAGATTGATTCTTCATATTTTACAACCACAAAGCCTACTGCCGAGAACAATAAAACTTTGACAGTTGAGGTGGATAGAAAGAAATTAACCAATGAAATCTTTGATAACTACATCAACACAAAGCAAAACCCAAGGCTTGTAATCAGATATAAGACTAAAATCAATGATACAGCAGAGGTTGATTCTGAAATTCCAAATAATGTAGATATGGAATTTTCTAATAATCCAAACCAAGAGATCGACTCTGAAAGAAATCCTAAAACTCCAGAGGTTCACACCGGAGGGGCAAGATTTGAAAAGGTCGATGGAACAAATAAAGAAATGAAACTTGAGGGTGCAAAATTCGTTGTTAAAAAGACAGATGGCGAAAAAACACTGTACTTAAAAGAAGATAATACGTGGAAAGAAGATGTAGCTGATGCTAAAGCTGACAGCGAACTTAAAATATTAACCTCAGGTGAAAATGGTGAGTTTGAAGTTAAGGGATTAGCGTATGGAGATTATCAACTAGAAGAGATTAAAGCTCCAGAAGGATATCAATTAAATGAGAATACAAATGCAATAGACTTTAATATACAAAAACAGACATATGAAGGTAAACTATATGCCATTGAGAATAATAAAGGTGGAGAAATTCCAAATACCGGTGGCATAGGCACAGTAATCTTTACTGTTGTAGGTGTCGTTTTAATGGGAACAGCATTTTATTTTATCAAAAAGAAAAATGCACAAAATTAGGGATATAATTTAAATTTTAAATATATCAAAAAAAAATAAGGAGAGTAAAATGAACAAATTTTTTAAAAAAGCTTTAAGCTTAGCTTCAGCCTTTTTAATAGGTGTTTCAATGATTTCACCTAGTGTAAGTAAAGCTGAAGGAAAGGAGTATCCTGTAAATGTTCATAAAATAAAAATGACAGAGGGATCTCTTGCTACATTCGAAACAAAAGATTATGATGTAAATACTGGAATAACAAATCTTGAAGAACATTTTGGTACAGGTGCTCAAGAAGTTTCAGGTGCTTATTTTCTAATTTTAAGCAAACAAAGTTATGATAGTCTACAAGTTGGTGACAATACTGATGCGAGAGAAGTTTCAAAGGCTGCACTTAAAGAAAAATTTGGTGTTGACATTTCAAATGGTCAAGGAGTTGAAAATGCAAAGGCTAATTTAGCTGCTCAAGCGCAAAATTCAACATTGACAGATGGACAGATTATAAAAACTGAAGCAAATGGTGCAAATTTCAAATTGAATGAGGGAGATTGGGTAGTTGTAGAAATTCCTCAATTTACCGAAAGTGATCAACAGAATGTAACAGCTTCAAAGGCAACAGTTCTTGCATTTTCAATACCTTTTAGATACACAGACGGAACAAGTCAAACAACTGAAGAAACATTAAATCTCTATCCAAAAAATGAATTTGACTCTAAGCCAGAAGTTAACAAGAGTCTTCTTTCAAAAGATGGACAAGAGGAGATTAAAAATGACAACTACGATGCAAATCAAGAACAAACTTGGGTGATAACATCTGATTTTGGCGAAGTGATGAAAAATTACTACGAATATAAATTCTCAGATACTATCGATAACCAACTCGATTTTGTTAATGATTCAGTAGAAGTCTTTATAAGAGATAAAAACAATAAAGATGTTGAAGTTGCTCTTAATGAAAATGAATATACAATAACTCAACCAACAGGAGATAGCAGAGAATTAGTTGTATCTTTAAATAGACAAAATCTTACAGATCAAAGAATAGATGAATTGTCAGCTGGTAAAGATGCTCAATTGGTAATAAGATATAAGACAAAGATCAATGAAAATGCTCAAATGGGCGAAAAAATCAACAACCATGTAACATTGACATTTAACAACAATCCTAATGAAGATCCAAAAACTTCAGAAAACCCAACGGATCCAAGCGTTGAAACTGGTGGAGCTAGATTTGTTAAGCAAGATGGAGATAATAACGAAACAAAATTACAAGGTGCAAAATTTGTAGTTAAAAAGACAGTTGATAACAATGTTTTATATCTAAAAGCTGATGGAACATGGAAAGCAGATGTGACAAATGCAGCTGGAGATGCTGATTTAAAACAATTTGTTTCTGCTGAAAATGGTGAGTTTGAAGTTAAGGGATTAGCATATGGAGATTATCAATTAGAAGAGATTGAAGCTCCAGAAGGATATGTATTAAACGACAATACAAAATCAATCGACTTTACAGTAAGCAAAGAGTCATATGCACAAGCACTAAATGAAGTTAACAACTTCCCACCTGGAGAAATTCCTTCAACTGGTGGAATAGGTACAGTAATCTTTACTGTTGTAGGTGTATTATTGATGGGATCAGCATTCTATTTTATAAAAAAGAGAAATGCACAATTTAATTAATATATAAAAAAGCGGTTAATGCCGCTTTTTTTATAATGTAGTAGGGGTTTTATGGACGAAAAAAGAAAAAAGAAGAAAAAAAATATACTATTTAACACGATATTTGCTTTAATTTTTTTAATAGGTCTTGCTATATTGTTATACCCGGTAGTGAGCAATTATTTATTTTATAGAAAAACTACAGATATAGTATCGACCTATGAAAATGAAATAAAACAAATATCTGACAAACAAAAGGATGAAAAAATAAGACAAGCCCAGGCTTATAATCAAGCAATATCAAACTTTAATGTAAATGATCCTTTTACAAAAGAAGAAAAAGAAGAGGGTTTAAAAAGCTATGCACATATGCTTGAGGTAAAAGAAAAAATAGGCCATGTTGAAATACCAGAAATTGGTCAGGATCTTCCAATTTTTGCTGGTACGAGTGAACAAGTACTACAAAAGGGAGTAGGGCATATGGAGGCTACTAGCCTTCCTGTTGGAGGTGAAAACACTCATTCAGTACTTACAGCACATAGAGGTCTTCCAAAAGCTAAATTATTTACCGATCTTGATAAATTAAAAAAGGGAGATATCTTTCTAGTCCATAATTTAAGAGATACATTGGCATATGAAGTATTTGAAATCCAGACTATAGAACCGACAGATATTAAAAAACTTGAAATTAGAGAAGGAGAGGAACTGTGTACACTTTTAACCTGTACTCCATACATGGTAAATACTCATAGGTTAATTGTAACTGGAAAAAGAGTGCCTTATAATAAAAAAGTAGATCAGGCAAAGAAAAATACTAAGAGTCAATTTAATTGGAAGTTCTATGCAATCATATTTATAGCTGTACTTTTTGTAATTTTACTTATAAGATTTTTCTTAAAAAAGAGAAAAAAACAAAAAATAGAAAACACTAAAGTTTAAAACATGCTAATAGGGGTATAAAGTGATTAAGGAGGTAATATGAGTTTTACAGATTTCACATTATTTTTTAAACCAGAATGCCCTTATTGCATGAAAGTTTTAAATTATTTAAACGACAATGATATTAGAGGATACAAATCTTATAATATTGAAGATGAAACAGCTTCTAACGAAAACAAGAAAAAACTTGAAGAATTGGGAGGAAAAGTTCAAGTACCCTTCCTAGTGACAGAAGAAAAATCCCTTTATGAGTCAGATGATATCATAGAGTATTTCAAAGAAAATTTCAGAAGATAATCTTATTATAGGACTGGCCGAAAAGTATTGCTTTTCGGTCTTTTTATTTTACAATTTATTTTTTCATTATATTGTTTTATATGCAATTAAATTTTAATAGTATAAAATAATTATGATAAATATTTGACAAAACAAAGGGACTAGTATATAATTATAAAAACGATATCGGAGGGGAAAATGCAACTAGAATTAAAGAGCATATTAAAAAACAAATTTAGTATACTATTATTAATAGCATCAGTTCTAATTTCGGTATCAAATATAAGCCTTACAGAATATGATAAAAATTATAGTAAAGCTCAATTTTTAGAAAATAAGACCACTTATTTAAATTACAAAAATTCAGAAAAACTATTTTTTCAAAAAGCTACAGGTAAATTTTCTAAAGATTATGTTATGGCCTATGAACAATTTCTATCTGGACTTGAAAAAAATGGACAATTATATTATGAGTCTGCTTCAAAAAATTGGAGAGAAAACTTGGATTATGAGATTTTAAGTAATCTTTATTTTACTGAATTAGTAAATGCTAGTAATAAAAGTTACTATGAATTAAACAAAGACAAATTAACAAAATATCTAAGATTAAATGAATTAGATTATAACTTTGATAATTTTGTAAAATATGTAAAAAAGGCTGGAAAAGAAAAAGAAGATTCAAATAGAACCAAGCTTCTACACATTGTAATCAGTTACTATGTTGATGAAATGGAAGAAAATCATAGCTTATTGACAGTTAATAGGCCTAGTCCTTTTAACTATCTTAATAAAACGTATTCAAGTAATAATTACAAAAATTTGCTTTTGGTATTATTAATTTTATATTCTTTTTACCAAATAATTATTACAAGAAAAAATAAAAGCTATGATCTATCATTTCTAACAAATAGAAGCAAAAAACAAACTATAAATAGATATTTAAAGACAATATTATATGCAGTAATTATTTTGATTATCATACCAGATTTAATAAGTTTTATATACTTAGGAGTAAAAAATGGATTTGATGGTTTTAATACAAATATGTTGGTATATGAAAATAATTTCACTGCTTTAAATGGTTATGATAAAAAAGGGGACGAAGAATTTTTCATTGGATTAACTAGATTATTTCCTATTGCTTTAAATGAAAAAGGCGCTATGGATATATATCCTACAAGCTTTATTAAAATCCCCTTGTGGCAATTTTTGTCTTTATCATTTATATTGGATTTATTAAAAATATTGTTATTTGTAAGTTTGGGTGTGTTTATAGCATTAAATATTAAAAATAAAATATTAGCTTATAATATAGCTTTTTTTGTAAGTATATTTGCTATATTAAGCTCATATTTTAATTTCTTACCAGAAAATCCACTGACATTTGAGTCCGGGTGGAATATAACTTTAGGATCAATGAAAACAAGTTATCTATTCTGTTTTGTTAGCCTTCTTCTAGCAAATATAATTGTATATTTTCTAGGAAATGCTATATTTAAAAGAAGGGAGATTGTCGGATGAAATGGAGCCTCTATGAAAATCTTAAAATCCTATCTTAAAGAAAGATTTATTATAGCTT
>JAUNAV010000069.1 GCA_030527425.1 Tissierellia bacterium | reverse complement strand
AGCAGAAAAATCCCATTTAAAAGGATAATTTCTAATCTTAAGTGAACATTTTTCCATGTCTCCTTCTTCATCAAAAATAAATATATCCTCTAAAAGTAAATTAGCTTTATCAATATCATACATTTTTTACCTTCTTTAAAATAGCATATCAATTAATTTTTATTATATTGTTACTATTAATCAACTTTGATAATATTTTTATCTATGCTTACAACAGTGGCATAAATGCCATCTGTTGTAAGTATTTGATCACCATCGGATAATTTAAGTTCTTTTACTTTTGAAAGCTCTTCACTTAATATTCTTTTTTTATTAATATACCTATCAATTGCTAAGTAAAGCCAAAAACTTAAATATAAAGCAAGTATAATTACCCAATCTTTCCTATCCATTATTCTACCACCGGAGCTATT
Source organism: Tissierellia bacterium (assembly GCA_030527425.1). Lineage (GTDB taxonomy): Bacteria > Bacillota > Clostridia > Tissierellales > Peptoniphilaceae > JAUNAV01. The sequence goes on along the minus strand of JAUNAV010000069.1, from coordinate 3,395 downwards.
GGTGAAATTATTCCAATAGCACTAGCAATTATAGCTATTAAAACAGTCAAGATAATGACTTTATAAGTTGTCCATTTTTTCTTTTTTACTAAATAATAGACCAATGCCGTCCATAGTACTGGTAATAATTTGGGAGCAATTCCATCTATCATCGATTGAATAGAAACATTTTGTGTTTCTTCTCCTATCTTTTTAACATAGGATATAGGTATATAAATTTTTACAAATTGTGTAACTAAAGCTGAAATTACTGCAACTCCTACGATAGATGCTGATGTAGTAATCTTTTTCATTTTGTCTGAAAATTCTCCTACAACACTCATTCCAGTTTTGTATCCAGCAAGGCCCATCGACAATTTTAAAGCTAATAAGATAGCATTAATAGTTATAAAAAATAATACAGGAGCAATAGTTGTTCCATCAGCAGCCATGGATGCAAATATTGTGGAAAGTAATGGTGCTAATAAAAACTGTGATATCGAGTCTCCAATACCTGCTAACGGCCCCATCAAAGCCATTTTCATATCTCTAATTTGATCCTTATCTACTTTATTTTCCTCCATAACAAGTTGCACACTTGAAACAAAAGGAACTAATTGTGGATTTGTATTGTAAAAATCTAAATTGCTAATCATAGCTTCTTTATATCCATCTTTATCATCTGCATATATCTTTTTTAATGCTGGTCTTAATTGATTGGCATATCCTGTTCCTTGATAATTGCTATAATTAAATCCATTTTGCATTAAATAAGCTCTTAATGATGCTTTAATATAATCTTTTTTCTTTAATTTTTTAAATTCCATCAACAAACTCCATTCTTTCTTCTTTATCTACAACTTGATCGCTTGAGTCTTTTTTTCTATTGTAATCATATATTGCAAAAAAGGCTGCAAAAATAGCTACTCCCATTAAAGGTAATTCTAAATAGGCTGCTAGTACATAACCTAATGCTATAAATGCTATATTCTCTTTTCTAAGCATATTAGACAGAATCATGGCAAAACCTACAGCCGGTATCATAGCGCCAGCCATTGATAATCCATTTGTAATAAATTCTGGTATTTTACTAACTAATTCATTAACTGAGGATGTAGAAATAGCTGCCACGAAGCCAATTATTGCACCTACGATTATAAATAAATAAAATGACAAGTTAGCATAAAATCCAAACTTTCTATCATCTCCATTTATTAAAGCTTTTTTTGCTAAAGAAGGGCTAAAGCTCATCAAAGTATTAATTGTAGTGATTGCAAATTGTATGGCAATAGCAAATGGTATAGATAAAGAGAATGCTGCAGTAGGGTCAATATTTGGATTTGTTACTGCTAGCAATGTTCCAAAAATACCAGGACCCAATGGTGATGGTGGAATAGTACCTCCTGGGGTTACTCCAAAGCCCATAAATGCTAATTCTCCAATTGCTCCTACAGCTAGTGCTGTTTTAAGATCTCCTAAAATTAAACCTACCCCGAAAGATAGAACTAAAGATCTATTAGTATAGATACCTAATAACTGTCCTGAAAGGGCAAATCCCGTCCATAAAGCTATCAAAATAGCTTGTGTTAAAGTAATTTCCATAAAATTCTCCTTAATCTTCTAACTATATATAATCGTTAATATCTACTTCTTTAGCTCCATCTGTTCCAGAAGGAGTGGTTCTAGTGTTAAATTTAATATTGTATTTGTCTCTTAATAATCTAAGATTTTCTTTATCTTTTTCGCTTATATATATTGATCTTGTGACTTTTTCTTTTCCTTCTCCATTATGTAAATTACCAATATTAATCTCTTTAATAGGTAATTTACCTTCAACTAACTTTAAAGCATCATCAGTGCTTGCTACAACAATAAAAAATTTCTGTTTTGGATTAGCTTTATGAAAAATATTTATTAATTTTTCTATTTCATAAAAACTAACTGCTATAGATTTATCGATCATTGTCTTCATCAAATTTTGTGCAATTTTATCATTTGCTGCTTTATCATTTGCGCAAATAACCGTATTTGCACCACAATATCTAATCCAAATATGTCCTTGTCCATGTAATAATCTTTCATCTATTCTAAATAATAAAATTTCTGCTGACATTAATTACCTCTCATTAATTGTTTTAATATATTTAAATCTTTCTGAAACTGTTCTACTTTATCATCTTTTACAAATTCCAATAAATAAGCCCTGTTTTTTCCTAAATGTTCTATATATTCTTTCCATTCATTTTTTGCTTCTTTTAAAGGATATCTTTTAAAATCGTCATCCCAATTAAAAACATGAACATTACTTATATATTTTCTTAATTTTTCTAATGCTTCTATTCTTTCATCAATAGTCATATCTGCTTGTGGTTGCCAATACATATATACATTAGGCTCGTTAATATCTTCTAATAATTTTATTGCACTCTCGGTCGTATCGGTTAAAGTCTTTCTATGATTCTCAAAGTGAATATTCATATTTAATTTATTAGCTTTTTTAGCAATAGTTTTCGAGATGTTTATAAAATTTGTATACTCACTAATTGTGATATCTTTTGAAGATTTTCTCATCGCCCAAATTCTTATATCTCTAGTTTCAAGTCTTTGTGCTGTTTTAAGAATTAAATCAAAATCATCTTCATCTTTGTATTTGAAATAGGATCCATATGAATAACTAATTCCAAATTGTTTGCACAGATTTTTTATATGATCACACATTTTAAAATCACCGGGTTTTAGATGGATATCTGCGCCCCATTCAATAAAATTCAGATGATTTTTTACTGCAATTTCTATAATTTCATCCACTGTTTTTTTTCTAAATGTTACAGAACATAAACCAATTTTCATAACTTACCTCATGCCATAATCTTAAATTGTTGTTCAGTAATTTCATACTCCAAATTTCCAGCTGTTAAATAATTGTTCAATTCGTTATACATCAATTCTCCCATAGCCTGAATTTCATCACCTAAAGATCCTGCAATATGGGGAGAGATTATAACATTTTTCATTTTATATAATTCACTATCTTTGGGTAATGGTTCTGGATAAGTGACATCTAAAACCGCTAACAAATCTTTTCTGGATTTAAATACATCTAAAAGATCATTCTGATTGATTATTTGTCCTCTTGCTGTATTAATAAAAGTTGCATTTTGTTTCATCATTTCAAAATGCTCTTTTCTTATCATATTTCTAGTATCTTCTATAAGAGGTGCATGTAAAGAAATGATATCGCAATTAGTAAAAATATCTTCTAACGATGCCTTTCTAATATTTAAATTTCTTAGTTTCTCTTTTTTAATATATGGATCATATAACCAAATATTATTTTTGAAATTGTTTAAATATTTTATTAGTTCTTTTGCAACTTTGCTATATGAAATTATTCCAATATCTCTATTGTAGAAGCC
>JAUNAV010000068.1 GCA_030527425.1 Tissierellia bacterium | reverse complement strand
AAATAATGGCTTATACTATAAGTAGAAAAAACATTTTCAGGAGGAAGTTATGAAAAAGAAAATATTAATGACAATGGCACTAACAGCTATAATGGCTCTAACTGGCTGTTCAAGTGGATCAGGAAATGATAATGAGTCAAATGAATCTAAAGGATCAGACACTTTAGTGCTCTATTCACCAAATTCAGAAGGTTTGGTAAATGCTATAATTCCGGCATTTGAAGAGAAAACTGGCATAACTGTAGAGCTTCAACAAGCTGGAACTGGTGAGCTTTTTACAAAATTACAAGGTGAAAAAGCCGATCCTGTTGCCGATGTAATCTGGGGTGGAAGCTACAACACATATTTAGAAAACAAGGATTTATTTGAAGAATATGTTTCACCTAATGATGAGAAATTGCCAAAGGCATATCAAAACACTGAAGGCTTTAAAACAAGTTATACTTTAGATGGATCGGTTTTAATTGTAAATAAGGATTTAACAAAGGGTATGGATATTAAAAGCTATGATGATCTTTTAAATCCAAAATTAAAAGGAAAAATTGCAACAGCAGATCCTGCAAGTTCATCATCGGCATTTGCGCATTTGACAAATATGTTAAAGGCAAAAGGCGGCTATGATTCAGATGAGGCTTGGGAGTATGTTAAAAAATTATTTACCAATATAGATGGCAAAATTCAATCATCTTCATCTTCAGTTTATAAAACAGTAGTCGATGGGGAGATGGCTGTAGGTTTAAGCTATGAAGATCCTGTAATGCAACTTGTAAAAGATGGCGCAGACAATATTGAAATAGTATATATGGATGAGGGAGTTGTTTATCTTCCAGCTGGATCTGCAATAATTAAAAATGCAAAGAATATGGAAAATGCAAAGAAATTTATCGACTTTATAATTGATAAACAAGCTCAAGATACTTTAGGAAAAGAGACGACAAATAGACCTGTAAGAGAAGATGCTGAAGTTTCTGACTTTATGACACCAATCGATAAAATCAATGTAATTGAAGAAGATTATGATTATGTAAGAGAACATTCATCAGAAATAACTGACAGATACAAAGAGATCTTCACATCAATTCAAGGAAACTAAGATGAGCAATATTATTATAAAAGATGCTGTAAAAAAATATGGCGATCACACAGTTATTAAAAATATAAATTTGGACATAAAAGATGGAGAGTTTTTTACTCTCCTCGGTCCTTCTGGTTGTGGAAAGACAACTTTACTTAGAATGATTGCAGGATTTAACTCCATTGAAGGCGGAGATTTTTATTTTAACGATAGAAGAATTAATGACATGGAACCTGCCAAAAGAAATATAGGCATGGTATTTCAAAATTATGCAGTTTTTCCCAATATGACTGTAAGGGGCAATATCGAATTTGGACTTAAAGAAAGAAAAGTCGACAAGAAGACTATGAAAAAAGAGGTGGACAAAATCCTAGATCTCATGCAAATTAGAGAGCATGAAAATAAAAAGCCTCAGGCACTTTCTGGTGGTCAACAACAGCGTGTGGCACTTGCTCGTGCAATAGTCATAAAGCCCGATGTTCTTTTGATGGATGAGCCACTTTCCAATCTCGATGCAAAATTAAGGGTTGAACTTAGAGAGACAATAAGGCTAATTCAAAGAGAAGTTGGAATTACCACAGTTTATGTAACCCATGATCAGGAAGAGGCTATGGCAATATCTGATAGAATTGCAGTTATGAGAAATGGTATTATTGAACAATGTGCATCTCCAAGAGAGATCTATCATAAACCTTCAAATCTTTTTGTGGCTTCTTTTATAGGTACAAATAATGTTTTAAAGGGAAAATATGATAGTAGCACCCAAAAGATACATCTTGATTGCGGATATACAATTAAGAAAAAATTAGAAGCACAAAGCCAGGATGTTTTAGTTTCAGTAAGACCAGAAGATTTTACTTTAAGTAGTGAGGGCATTGAAACAAAAGTATTAGACAATATTTTCTTGGGAGCAGATATTCACTATCATGTGGAAAATTCTGTTGGAGAGCATATTGAAATATTAGAAAAAAGCGAATTTGAAAAACAGGCTGAAAGAGGTCAAATCCAAAAAGTAGATGTCAATGTTTCTAAAATAAATGTATTTAATCATGATGGAAAAATCAATTTGGCGGTGAGATGATGAAAAGACGATCAATAGATATTTGGAAAGTATTTACCATACTAATTCTTTTATCGCTTTTATTGTTTTTAGTATATCCCATACTAAAGCTTTTGATTTTGGCAGTATACAAGGATTCAGTAGGTTTTACTTTAGAAGAATTTAAGACATTCTTTTCAAAGCCATACTATTTTAATACTTTGCTAAACTCGCTAAAAGTATCATTTGCTGCAACAATTTGCACCATATTAATTGCAACACCAGTAGCATATTTTATGAGTATGTATAAGATAAAGGGCAATGCAGTTTTAAATATTTTGATTGTAATCTCATCGATGTCTGCACCATTTATCGGCGCTTATTCATGGATACTTTTACTTGGAAGAAGTGGGGTAATTACAAGATTTATGGCTGATCATTTGGGCATTGTAATTACAGATATTTATGGATTTGGGGGCATATTATTAGTCTTTTCGCTTCAACTATATCCTTTGATATTTCTCTATGCCAAATCAGCAATGGAAAATGTCGATGCAAGTGTACTTGAAGCAAGTGAAAATTTGGGAGTTGTCGGCTTAAAAAGATTTTTTAAAGTCATCCTTCCACTAATTCTTCCACCAGTACTTGCTGGAGGTCTACTTGTATTTATGCGCTGTATGTCTGATTTTGGAACACCTATGTTAATTGGTGAGGGCTATAGGACTTTTCCAGTTTTAATATACAATGAATTTGTCGGAGAAATTGGTACGAATCAATCATTTGCATCTGCTATTTCAGTAATAGCGATTGTATTTACGACTTTAGTATTTTTAATTCAGAAGAAAATATCAGAAAAAAGTTCATATTCATCAAACTTTCTTCATCCTGTGCAAAAGAAAAAGGCAAAAGGCATTAAAGGAGTTCTCATTCATATTTTAATCTACATTGTAGTATTTATGTCTATTTTGCCACAGGCTTATTTGATATTTACATCATTTAAAAATACATCAGGAAAGATATTCATAGATGGCTATTCATTAAATTCATATCATACAGCATTTTCTAGAATGGGTACGGCCATTAGTAATACAATAGTATTTCCAATTGTTGCACTTATTATAATAATAGTTTTATCTTTGATAATCTCATATCTTGTTGTAAGAAAGAAAAATGTACTTACAGGAATAATTGACATTTTTACGATGATTCCATTTATCCTTCCTGGAGTTGTCGTTGGTATTGCACTGCTTCAAGGTTTTTCAAATGGAGTAGGCGGAAGTTCACTTTTTGTATGGGGAGGAACTGTAAATATAATTATAGTTTCATTTGTAATTAGAAGAATGCCCTATACATTAAGATCGACATCATCAACGCTTCAATCGATGCCTATAGTAATTGAAGAGGCAGCACTTTCACTAGGTGCAAGCAAATTAAAGACTTTTATAACTATAACAGTTCCAATGATGGCAAGAGGTGTAATAAGTGGAGCAATACTCTCATTTGTCACATTGATATCAGAACTTTCAACATCAATTCTTTTGACCAATGTAAGGACAAAGACTATGACAGTAGCAATTTATACAGAGGTAGTAAGAGGAAATTATGGTGTTGCTGCAGCACTTTCTGCAATGCTTACAGCCTTTACAATAATTGCGTTGATCATCTTTAATATTATAGGAAATAGAAAAAAACCAATTTAAAGATCTCCTTTTTGGGGATCTTTTTAAGATATCAGCTTTTATATCATATAAACTTAATTTATAGTAAAAAATATTTTATAAAAATCAAGCCTTCTATTTGAGTTAATTATTTATAGAATAAAAACATAGATTATCCATCTAAGTTGAGTAATTTCAAATTAAAAAGGCCAATGTGATACTTTTTCTATTACTTATAATACTATTAATTGTATTTATATTTGGAGTATTTAAA
>JAUNAV010000067.1 GCA_030527425.1 Tissierellia bacterium | reverse complement strand
CTACTATTCTTGCCTTTTATAAAAATAATTGTGAAAATTGCGATGAAGAATTTGAAGCATTAAAAAAAATAAATGAAGAATTTGATATAAATTTAATATTTGTAAACACTATGGACGAAAAAAAAGATTTTGAAGAAAGCATTGAACAATATGAGCTAAAAGATCAGAAGCTAATAAGAGATCCATATGGTAAACTAGCTGGAAAATTTTTAGTTCAAGCTGTCCCAAAGATTGTTTTTTTGAACAAGGAAGGTTTATATAAAGGAGCTACTGAAGAATCAAAAACATATGAACAGTTAAACGAGATGGTAAAAAGAGTTGACAATTACAAAAATGAATAAAATAAATAGTTTAAAAATAAAATGTATCAACCTATTGAAAGATTGATACATTTTTTTAAATTTAATATTTTAAAGTTTTTTATTTTAAAATTTTTATAAGCTTATAGTAAAATCAATCACTAAATTAAATTTTTTGAATGTCTATTTTCTTAACTATAAATTATTTTAATTACAAATAAAATTATCTTTTTGCCATTTTTAGGCTACTTACTACCGAAGAGGTTATTATACATGAAACAATAGCTTCTGGTAATGATTGTGCTATTATAACAGTCAAGATTGCACTTGCGACTGAATTTGTATCTAAGTTCATAGCTAATGCATATTTTTGAGCATAAATTAAATATATTCCTCCCATTACAAGAATTGAATTAGTCATAGAGCCTATAAATGAAGCTATAACAATAGATGCATTTTCTTTAATTCCTTTAAATGTATAAATTAGCATTCCAATTGAAATTAATAGAAGAAGTGCTAATAATATCAAATTGAATTTAGATAATGAGTTATTTATATTTCGTAAAATCATAAATATTAAAAAAATAACTATTATCGACCAAGAAATAAAAGATAATTTCTTTAAAGACTTAATATCTAATTTTTTTAACATTTTATATGAATAATATGTTGTTAGCCCTATTAATATTCTCGGGATTATAGATATTATTGGATTATAAAACAATGGTGAAATTGGAGTTGGAGTTGTAATAGCTCTAAATAATGAAGAAAAACCAAAAATAAGCCCAACCAATCCTCTACAATTGGTCCTTCGATAATCGCTCCAATTATTACTGGAATATGCAATGTAGTAGTATTTAAAAATCCTAAAGGTATAAACCCAAGTGGTGTCATCCCTAAAATTACAGTAATTGCTCCAAGCATTGCCGATACAACAATCTTTCTGTTTGTAAATTTTTTTCTATTCATTTTTCCTCCTGATAGGGTTCCTAAAGATACCCTTCTACTTGAATTCCTACTTTTTACTATGATAAATGGCATTTGCAATAGATCGAGATATAACTTTAGCAGCTAATATCCCAACAAAACTTATATCTGCTTTGACATTGCCTGTAGATATTGTAAAGATGGTATTCCCATCAAACATTGTATGAACAGGGGTTATACTTCTTGCATATCCATCATCTGCCATTTGTGAGATTTTTGTGGCATTTGCTTTTGTTAGCTTAGCATTCGTTGCCACCAAAGATATTGTAGTATTAGTAGGTTTGTCAAAAACATTGTCCCCTTTAAAATTGTTTTCGTGAATACTATTTGTAGATAAAAATTTTTTTAGTTTTTTATCAAATACTCCTCCAATTTGAATATTTTTTTCATAATCAAACATATCTCCAAAAGCATTTAAAATCGTTATAGACGATACAACTAAATCTGAAACTTTAACACTTGCTTGTCCTAATCCAGATTTCATAGAATACTCATTACCAAGAATTTTTCCAACACTTGCGCCTGTACCAGCTCCTACAATTTCTTGTGAATTATTATCTATAGTAGCTTTTTGGCAAGCTTCATATCCCATTTTTTCATCAGGTCTTACCAATGGATCTCCTATTGATAAATCAAATATTACAGCTGCAACAACTATTGGAACTTTACATACAGATACATCTAGCCAATACTTCTTTCTTCTAGGTATTTCATAATTCCTGAAGCTGCGTTTAAACCATATGCATTACCTCCTGATAATAAAACACCATGAACTAATTTTCTGGCCTTAGCAAATCCGTCTCTCTAGTTCCTGGAGCTGCACCTCTTACATCAACACCACAAATAGCACCATTTTCTATCAAGATAACGCTACAACCGGTAAGAGCTTTATAATCTTGGCTATGCCCTAGTTTTATACCATCTACATCCGTTAATTTTCCAGAATACATATCTTGCCTCCATTAGCTTTATTTAAAATTATCTTCGTTAAATTATTAACCAATGATTAAATATTTTATTTTTAAAATTGATTTTTTTTATAAATAATATTATTTGTGCTAGTAATAATTTGATTTATATATTATAATATCAATGGAGGTGTTATATGAAAAAAGACAGTATGAAAATGTTATTAGGCGGGATTATAATAGGTTTTATAGGAGTTTTACTACAAAAATTTGGTAATCCTGGTAATATGGGAATATGTATTGCTTGCTTTTTACGTGATATAGCAGGTGCATTAAATTTACACCAAGCTGCTGTAGTACAATACATAAGACCCGAAATAATAGGAATTGTATTTGGCGCTTTTTTCTCATCAATTATATCAAATGATTTTAAATCTAGGGGAGGTTCTAACCCCTTAATTAGATTCATCTTTGGTATGATTATGATGATAGGTGCACTTGTGTTTCTTGGATGTCCATTACGATTGATTCTAAGACTTTCTGCAGGTGATCTAAATGCATTAATAGGTCTATTTGGATTTATTTTTGGAATTTTTGTTGGTGTTATTTTGCTAAAGAAAGGCTTTAGCTTAGGAAAATCACAAGAACAATCCAATATAGCAGGATTTATTATGCCTATATTCGCTACAATTTTACTGATATTTATTCTAATTAAACCAGAATTTATTTCTTTTTCTAAAGAAGGTCCCGGCGCAAATCATGCTCCAGTGATATATTCATTAATTGGTGGTATAATCGTCGGAATTATTCTTCAAAGAACTAGGATATGTTCAGTTGCTGCCTTTCGTGATGTGATTTTAATAAAAAATTATCATTATTTGATTGGCATACTTGGTATTTTCATAGGTGCATTTGGATTAAATTTAATATTAAACTATAACAGTTTAAATTTCGGTTTTGAAAATCAACCAATTGCACACAACGATCATTTATGGAACTTTTTATCCTTGTCCCTTGTTGGATTAACAGGTTCGTTACTTGGCGGATGCCCTATTCGTCAGATAATATTATCATCTGATGGTGATAATGATGCGGCAATTACTGTCATGGGTTTAATATTTGCAGCCGCTTTATCTCATAATTTTAAATTAGCTTCAAGTGCAGAAGGATCTACTATGAATGGCCAAATAGCTGTTATCCTTTGTTTAATATTTGTATTAACTTTTGCTCTTACTATTATAAATAAAAATAATAAAAAGATATAAAGAGAGGAATTAATTTATGAAAATATTAGATGTTTGTGGGCTTTCATGTCCTGAGCCTGTAATTAGAGTAGAAAAATTAGTCAAATCTGGTGAAAATGAACTCAAAATAATATTAGATACTAAAAGTAGCGTTGAAAATGTAGAAAGGTATCTTAAAAGTAAAAAGTTTAATATCACAAAAGAAAAAGAGTCTAATAAATTTATTATAGTTGCAAAAATATGAAATATATTTATTTATTTGAAATAATTTCTGATGCTTTAGAATTTGAACGAAAATTAAAAAAGCTAGAAATTGATATGAAACTAATTCCTACACCTAGAAAATATTCAGCTAGCTGTAGTATTTGTGCTTTAGTTTCTGAAAAAAACGTAGAACAAATAGAAAAAATTTTCAAAAACAAAAAATTCGAAAAATTTCCTTATGACAACTAAGTTCATAAGATCTGAAAATCAATATTATAATTTAATTTTCTGAATTAATAATAAACGCTGAAATATTTTTTATTTCAGCGTTTTAATATTAAATTAAAATATTGTTATCCTTCGTATGCTTCATTATCTACTATTAAGTAGCAATTAGGATGAAGTGTT
>JAUNAV010000066.1 GCA_030527425.1 Tissierellia bacterium | reverse complement strand
CCTTTTTCATTCTCCAAAGTCTTTATTCTAAATATGATCACTGAAAATATTAACACTACCAAAATACTATTGATATAGAAAATGGAAATTAAGCTGTATTTTCTCAAAAGAATATTTAATATACTAAGTGTCAATATTGAGCATAGTCTTTGCATGGTCGAGTCAAATGATGTTATCGTGCTTATAGTCTCGATCTCGACTTTTTTATTTAATATATATGTCATATAATATTTCATAAATGATACGATAGCTACTATGATCATATAACCTATTAAAAACTTATAATCATCTGTCCCTCTTATCCATAAAATGCTCCCAATTGTGATAATTCCTATTGGAAAAATCCGCTTTTCATTAAATTTGTCTACTGGTAGATTGTATATACCTATGCTTATAAATTGAAATAGTATATATATTATGAAAAATAATTTTTTACTAATATGATACTCTAAAGATAGAGCCTGCCAGTAGTGGAAATGTAATTGAAAAAATATTTGAAGTAGCGAGAGGGTTATGATTGAATATTTTAGATAAATATTTGATTGTATCTGCCTTTTTCCTTCTTTTATAATTGAGACTATCTTAGTCTTTAGACTCTGGCTTTCTCGTCTTTTATCTTTTATTTTTTCTTTTACTGGATAGTTAAATATTATTATTAATATTATTAAACTTAAAAGCAAAATGCTCACAATATATATTTTTTCATCTATCCTATTGTATAAAAATTGACCAAGACTTGCACCAATTATCATGCCTACCAATGCGATTAGATTAGAATTTTTGAATAATTTCGTATAATAGTCCATCTTATTTATTTTTACATAATTAATCATATCGCTTTCGATTGTGCCTGTACTTAGTGCAGTGCTTAGTCCATATAAAAACCATGCAATAGACATTAAGATGTATGAGTCATATATTAAGATGATAAAATATGCAATAATCAAGGTGATATTTGCAAATAGAAAAGTCCATCTTCTCGATATTATATCTGATATTACGCCACTTGGAAATTCAAATATGGTCATTGCAATATTGTAGAATAGCTGGATTGCTGCTATCTGATATAGCTTTATACCCTTTGACAAAAGTAGTACTGTCAAGATGGCATGCGGTATCGAAAGAGCTATTGAATTTAAAATCAATGTTAGATAGTAGGTAAATAGTCTACTTTTTAATGTTTTTTCTTGCATATTTCTACCCTCTTTTTTAATTAATAGAATAAAAAGTGAAATTTAATATTCATTCTAATTATCATTTATATTTCAAGCCATTAAATTATATTATACATTAATTTTACAAAAAAATACATATCTTTCTAGTAGACTTCAAATGTTTTAAATACTATTTGTATCATTTTACATTTCTTATGAAATCTGTTAAAATATAAACATTAAGAATGGGGGAATACTTATAAAAGTTAATAAATTTCACAAACAATTGATGACGATAAGATTTAAAAGAAGGATGAAAAAGGGAGATATGACTTTAGTTGACTTTTTCATGTTATCCTTCGGAGCCATGGTAGGGGTCGGTTGGGCTGTAAGCAGCAACAACTGGATCTACACTTCAGGAGGCGTAATTCCTGCACTAATTGGTTTCATACTTGGCACTTTGCTTTTAGTTCCAATTGGTTTTTGCTATTCGGAATTAATGGGCGCACTGCCTGCAGGTGGTGGAGTCATGCTCTATGCCTATCGTGCTTTTGGAACATTTATTTCATTTATAGGTGGATGGTTTGTAGCACTTGCATACATCACCATATTGCCGTGGGAGGCAATCTACATCAATGATATTTTACTTGAGATTTTCCCTACTTTAGGAAATTCTCCAGTCATTTACCAAGTTTTAGGTAGTGACATCACTTTAAATGGAATAATAATTGGAATTGTGCTTGCTATTTTACTTTTTTATATAAATATAGCAGGTAGCAAACAAGCTGCAAAAATTCAAACAAAACTTTCAGCAACTATAATAATAATTGGAGTTATTGTAATTATTGCATCTTTTATAAAATTTGATCTAAACAATCTAAAGCCAATCTACTATGTCTTTAAAGACAATGGACATAGAAATATTATAGGTGGAATAATTTCAATGATTGTAATTGTGCCATTTTTTATGGCAGGATTTGATACAATACCTCAAACCATTGAAGAAAGCCACAGAGAGGTCAAATTTGCAGAGATTGCAAAGGTGCTTGCTGTATCAATACTTTTTGCAGGTTTATTTTATTCATTTATAATAATCTCAACAGGATCGGTTACAGAATGGAGAGAGTATTCACAACTTATGCCTCCTGCTATGGCTGAAATGTTAAAAGAAGCATATGGTGGAATTATAGGAAAAATTCTCTACTACCTTGTAATGGTTGGTACCTTGGCAGGACTTTTTTCAACATGGAATGGCATGTTTATGGCAAGTGCAAGACTACTTGAAAGCATGGGAAGAACAAGCCTTCTTCCAAGATTTTTTGCAACAGAATTTAAAAAATGGGGCACACCAAAGGGCGCTTCGATATTTTGCTTTATTGCAGCAGCCGTCGGCCCACTTGTAGGAAGCAATCTGATTTCTACTCTAACTAGTTTAGGATCAGTCGCTTTTGTAATCGGCTGGTTTATGACCTGCGTTGCTTGTGTATATCTTAGATTTAATGCACCAAAAATGTTTAGACCCTACAGGGCTCCAGGTGGGATATTTACCCTAATTTTTGGTTCAATTATCTCATTTGCTATAATAGTATTATCATTTTTGCCAAATTCTGTGGCATATATGGGAAAAATTGGTATTGTGCTATTTTTCGTATGGCTCATTTTAGGACTTATATTCTATCTGATTTCTAATAGAGGCGATAGAAGAATATCTAAAAGTGAAAGAGATCATATGATGTATCCTTGGAAAGTTCAGGTTGATATGTGGGAAAAAGAAGTCAAAAAGGCCGATACACCTGAGGATATCGACAAGGCGAAGTTTTTACCAGAAGGAGAGATCGATGATTATTAAAGAATTTAATGATGATGATCTAAAAATACATGAAGGCTTTTTTGAAAATCGGCCAAAAAAACCTTCAAAAAAAGAGCATTTAGAAATCCTAAGAGATTCCTATAAGTCGATAATTGCAATTGATAGAGATTGTATTATAGGTTTTTTGACAATAATCTCAGATAAACATCTATGCGCATACATTGCTTTATTTGAAATTGTAAAAGAGTATAGAAATAAGGGCATTGGCAAAAAAATGTTTAAGATGGCGATGGATATTACAAAAGATTTTTACATGATAGATCTCACATGCGATGATAATATGATAGCTTTCTATGAAAAAATGGGAATGTTTAGGCTAAATGCAATGATAAAAAGAAATAGATAAACCAAAAGAGCGGAAAATTCCGCTCTTTTCTTTGTACTATGATTTAAGCTAAAATCTGATCCATTGATCTGAAGGATTTTTTAAAGATCGATATGCCACATATCTTCTATTTCCACTCCATGAAACATATGAAATCCATCTATAACCATCACCTTGCCACACCTGGTCATAATTTATCCTCTCACCTTTTTCATATACTGCGACAATTTGTGCTGAAGTTGATGGTGCAGTCCTAACATTACAACTTGCTAATGTTATTCCATACCAATTTTCATTTTTAACCTTAAACGCCTTATTGGTTTCACTCGGATTGTCTTCTTTATCATTATCTTTTTCATCTACAGAATTTTCTCCAACATATCTTAGTACATAATCCCAAGCTTTGTTTTTATATAGAGAATAAGCTATTTCATCTCCGCGTTGATCTCCTGCAATATTTCCTGTAACTCCACCTTCTTCATCGCTTCTAGCACCACAGATCTCACCATTTCCTATATATATTTCAGTATGTTCACTTTCAATATTATGAGCTAAAAGCACATCGCCTTTTTTTAAGCCCTCTCCACTATTCAAATCAACAGAGCTAGTAACATCCTTAAAATCCGTATTTAAAAATACTTCATACATGTCTCCAGTAAAAGTTGCACCATTGGTTTTTACAGGTATGCCTGCATTTTCTAAGACTGTAATAACCAATGAAGAACAATCATAG
>JAUNAV010000065.1 GCA_030527425.1 Tissierellia bacterium | reverse complement strand
CAATAGAATATGGCGATGTCAAAATAGAATTAACATCGCCATTTATTATTTTTAGCTTTCATTATAGCTTATATATTATAGAGGATATACATTTATCCTTTTAATTTTTCCATCTTGTGTTTCTGAAATATCTGCCATCACAGGTATTATTTTATTTTTGTAATCAATAAAATACCATGCTCTTTTTTCATCTTTTATATCCTTAGAAAATATTTTAAATCCTCCACCATTTAGCCCAAATTTATTGTGAAAAATCATCTCTACGGCCATCTTGCCAACTGCATGTAGTGTATCTTCTCCAGCTTTTATCAATGATGAATCATGTAAGATGCAATCATCACAAAAAAGTTCAGCTAATTCTTTTGCATTTCCTTGTTCTATTTTTTCCAAAAAATTTTTAATCATATTAAAACCTCTCTGATCTTAAAAGACCATCAATTCCACCATCTACAAAGAAAATTGCACCATTTACTCCACTTGATTCTGGTAGAGCTAGAAAGCTTATTACATTTGCAATTTCTTTGGCATCTAAAAACTCCCTTTTTCCATATCTTGTAGGAATTGGAATCAAAAGTGCCTTCTCCCATTGCTTATCAGTCATATTTTCTGTCATTGGTGTTGTCGTATTTCCTGGAGCTACAGCATTTATACGCATTTTGTCGGTACCAAATCTACCTGCATTTCGCCTTACATATATAGCCAATGCTTTTTTACCAGAAGAATAGCATTTTGGCGAAAGCCTTCTGTCTATACTTTCGGCATATTCTAAAACTCTATCTTCATCCAAAGTATTTACTAAAAGATCAACCCAGTCATCTCTTATTAGCATCTCGTTAGTGATTGTATTTGATGCAGTTACAACTACCGATGCCGACCTTTTTTTCATATGCTCATAAAGACCATTTAATAGACTAATTGGTGCAAAGAAGTTTACAGCCCACATTTTTTTAGCCTCTGCACCTGCTCCAATTCCAGCATTTAGTATGAGTCCATCAAAGCCATCTGGTGTTTTTTCTATTATTTCTTCAATCGCTCTTTGTCTATCTTCTTTTTTTGACAAATCTACTGAAACATCACCATTTACATAATCGACATTTACAACTTGATGTCCCTTTTCTTCTAGAATTTCTTTTGTCTTTTTTCCAATACCGGAGCTTGCTCCTGTTATTACATAAATCATAAAAACCTCCCGATTATGTAAAAGGTTATCATTATAAACTACTTTTGTCAAGTAAAATATTTAATTAATTATTTTCTTTTTACTTTTTTAATTGTTAAATTTTTGTCTATAATTTTAAATCAAAAACTCCCCACAATAGCGAGGAGCAAGTTTATCTTATGGATTCATAAAATTCTTTTTTGATTTCTTCTTGTAAATTCTCATCTTTTGCAATGTCTATAGCAGTCATTACAAGTGCTTCTATCATTTTCATAGACTCTTTAATGGCATAATCGGTAAGTGTTGCTTCTCTAAATTCCACTGTATGAGCGATAACTTTTTTATCTTTTGAAATAGAAAAATATGGATTTATAGAAGGTACAACCTGACTTACATTTCCCATATCCAAAGATCCCATTGAATCAATATCTTTTAATTGTAAATCAATTCCAAGATTGCCGGTATTGTCTTTAAAGATTTGAGCCATTTTATTATTTGTGATCATATTATTATAGCTTTTTTCAAAATTATGATATTTCATTTTACAGCCTGTAGCAACTGCTGCAGCTTCTGCGCAATTTATGATCTTTTGTCTTAAATCATTTAAATCTTTCATATTAAGTGCTCTAATATAATACTGTACCGATGTGTATTCAGGAATTATATTACAAGCTTCTCCGCCATTTTTAATGATTCCATGTATTCTTGTTGATGTCTTTATTTGTTGGCGAAGATAAGAACAATTGGTGTAAAATGACACTGCTGCATCCAGTGCATTAAGTCCTTCATGTGGACTTTCTGCTGCATGAGCTGTTTTTCCAAAAAATTCAAATTCTATTGCATCCATGGCCATACTAGTTCCACTTTGTAGCCATTTGAAATTAGGATGGGTACACATTGCAAAGTCAATATCATCAAAAGTATCAGCCTTAGCCATATCGACTTTTACACCGCTGGTTTCTTCTGCAGGTGTACCTAAAACTACAACATTTAACTTATATTCTTTTGCAAATTCTTTTAGTACAATGCCTGCAGTAGTATCAGTTGCACCAAGTAAATTATGTCCACATCCATGTCCTATTTCTGGCAATGCATCATATTCTGAAAGAAAGGCAAATGTAGGATAAGAAGGATCTAGAATATAATCTGCTCTAAAAGCCGTATTAAAGCCCAAATAATTCTCTTTAACTTCAAAGCCATGTTTTTTAAGATAATTAACATGAGCTTTTGATGACTTTTCTTCTTTAAAACCTAATTCTGGATTATCATAGATATATTTTGATAATTCACACATTTCATTTTTATATTTTCCTATAACTTTTTCTATTTCTTTATTTTTTTTCATGCTCACTCCTAGTATGGTCCATATTCTATTAATGTTGCTATTATTACAAATATCATTCCAATTATTATCCACAATGCCATAAGTTTTGCTACAAATTTTGCATATTTGTTATAAGGAATTTTTGCAATAGCAAGTTGAGCCATAAGTGTTCCTGATGTTGGAATTATAGAATTTGTAAATCCATCTCCAAATTGGAATGCTAAAACCGCTGTCTGTCTAGTAATATCAAGCGAATCAGCAAGAGGAGTCATTATTGGCATAGTAGCTGCAGCCTGACCTGATCCTGATGGTATAAAAAAGTTTAAAATTATTTGAACAATATACATACCAAGTGCTCCAATTGTCTTAGGCAGTGTAGAGATCAGATTTGATAGAAAATTTATAATTGTAGCTATTATAAGACCATTTTCCATAACAACTAATATACTTCTTGCAAATCCAACTACAAGAGCTGAAAAGACCATATCTTTAGCCCCTTCAATAAATTTATCTGCTATCATTGATGGGCTAAAACCTCCAATTAATCCTGATACAAAACAAAGTATTAAAAATACTGATGCAATCTCATTTATAAACCATCCAAGCTTGCTTGCTCCTATGGCAATTGCAATAAAGGCGATTAATATAGAAAAAAGGATAAGTTTTTTTCTAAAATCAAATTCTTCATCTTCTTCTACCTCTTTGATTTCAGAATTTACTTCAAAAGAACCTTTAAAATCATTCCACAAATATGAATTACTATTATCTTTTTTAATTTTTCTAGCGTAATTTGTCATGTAAATGCTTGTAACAATCCATAAGACTACTAGAACTATAGCTCTATACCATATTCCAGATGTAAATGGAAGTTCAGCTATCTCTTGAGCAACTCCTGTTGAAAATGGATTCATAAAACCTGCAGAAAAACCAATGCCTGCACCAAGAGTTATCATTGACATGCCAATCATAGCATCAAATCCAAGACTTTTTGCAAGTATTATTCCAACAGGAATAAATACAATTGTCTCTTCTGAAAGTCCTATAGTAGATCCTGCTATTGCAAATACTAACAAAAATATAGGTACTACTAACATTTCTTTATCTTTAAGTGATTTTGTAAGTTTTGAAATTGAAGCCTTTATTGTTTCAGTCTCATTTATTACATGAAAAGCTCCACCGACTATAAATATAAATAGTGAGATATTAGCCGTCTGAACTAATCCTTCAAAAACCGATGTGAAAAATTGCCATAAATTCTGCGGATTTCTCTCTACATAGTGAAAACTTCCACCTATAGCAACAGTACGATCACCTATTTCTTTTGTATCAAATTCTCCTGCCGGAATAATCCAAGTTAATATACACATTATAAGTGCTATACCCAATAATATTATATAAGTATGGGGCACTTTTATCTTCTTTTTCATTTTAACACCTTTCTTTTCTTTTTATTGTCATTGATTTTACCATATATCACTTTAATACACAAGAGTATTAAATATATTTACTAATAAATATAATTACTTTTACATTTAAAATTTTTTGTTAATTTGATATCATATTGATAAGACTAACTATATGAAGTCAAGTAGAAAATAAAAGAATTTTATGAAAGATA
>JAUNAV010000021.1 GCA_030527425.1 Tissierellia bacterium | reverse complement strand
AAGGAGAAATCTATGGAAAATGATATTGAATTTAAAAGACGCAAAGAGATAACAAAGGCGTTAAGAATTCTTTATGAAAGGATGAGCTTTGGCGAGATAACAATAAAAGAAATCGGCCAAATCACACCCTTTGGTAGGACATCTATCTATAATTACTACCAAAACAAAGAGGAGATATTTTTATCTTTGATGACTGAAGAGTATAATTTCTGGCGAAATGACGTGGAAAAGATCAACAAAAAAAATGATCTTTCCAAAAAAGAATTTGTGGACTTATTTTCTAAAAGTCTCCAGAAAAGATGTATTTTACTTAAACTATTGTCGATGAACCTCTATGATATAGAAATGCATGCAAGAGATAAAGAGCTACTTATCTTCAAAGAGGCCTACCACGACATGATTGAAACTATAAGACATAGTCTCGTAAAATTTTTCGGTTATGGAAAAAAGGAGCAAGATGAAATACTATTTTCATTTTTCCCATTCTTGTTTGGAATTTACCCATATACTCATATTTCAACAAAACAAAGGGAAGCCTTAAACAAACTTGGAATTGACCGAAGAGAATTTAGTATTTATGAACTAACCAGTAGATTTATGAACAAAATACTCAATTAAGCTAGGAAATCCTAGCTTTTTTGTTTATTTACACTTCTTTTGTGGTATAAATATAAAAACGATTGGAGGTATATATGAAAAAATATATAGCTGAACCTTTTAGGATAAAGATGGTTGAACCCATTGAAATGACAACAAGAGAAGAAAGAGAAGAAGAACTTAAAAAAGCTCATCACAATATGTTTGGGCTGGACTCAAAGAAAGTCTACATAGATCTTTTGACAGATTCTGGAACTGGAGCTATGAGCGATACTCAATGGGCAGGAATAATGCGTGGCGATGAGGCCTATGCCGGTGGCCAAAGCTATAAAAAGCTCGTTGAGGTTTCTAAAGAAATTTTTGATTATGAATTTATCCAGCCAGTTCATCAGGGAAGAGCTGCTGAAAAGGCGCTTTTTCCATTGCTTTTAAAAGAGGGCAAATTCGCCATTTCAAATATGTTTTTTGACACTACAAGAGCACATGTTGAATTAGCTGGCGCAAGGGCTATTGATTGCGTCGTAGAAGAGGCCAAAGATCCAAGTATTTACGCTGATTTTAAAGGCAATATGGACACAAAAAGACTTGAAGAGATAATAAATGACAAGGGCAGTGAGAATATTGGACTTATTGTGATGACAATAACCAATAATTCTGCAGGTGGACAGCCTGTAAGTGTTAAAAATCTAAGAGATACCTATAAAATAGCGAAAAAATATGATATACCTGTATGCATTGATGCTGCAAGATTTGCTGAAAATGCGTATTTTGTAAAGCAAAGAGAAAAAGAGTTTAAAGACAAATCGATTGAAGAGATCACAAAAGAAACTTTCAAAAATGCAGATATGTTCACTATGTCTGCAAAAAAAGATGCTATAGTAAATATTGGTGGTTTAATCGGCATAAAAAATGACGAAAAACTCTACAATGATCTAAAGGCCAATGTAATTTCCTATGAAGGATTTATAACCTACGGAGGCCTTTCAGGAAGAGACCTTGAAGCGCTTGCCATTGGACTTAAAGAAGGCATGAACTACGATTATTTAAGATATAGGATAGGTCAGGTTGAGTATTTGGCTTCAAAATTAGATGATTACAATATCGCTTATCAAAAACCGGCTGGTGGACATGGAATATTTCTCGATGCCAAAGCGATTTTAAGCCATATTCCATATTATGAATTTCCAGGACACACTTTAGCTGTCGAACTTTATAGACAAGCTGGTATTAGAACTTGTGATATAGGAAGTTATATGCTTGGAAATGATCCGGATACAGGTGAGCAATTAAAGGCTGATTTTGAATTTACAAGACTTGCAATTCCACGTAGAGTTTATACAAGAGCTCATTTTGATGTTATGGCAGAAGCCATCAAAGATGTATACGACAGAAGAGATGAAATAAAAGGCTTTAAAATAACTTGGGAGCCAAAAGTGTTAAGACATTTCCAAGCACATCTTAAGCCTATTGAATAGAGGAGAATATGGAAAAAAAGAGAGATCAATTTCAATCTAAAAAGGGATTTATAATAGCATGTATTGGTTCTGCAGTAGGTATGGGAAATATTTGGTTATTTCCCTACCGTGTAGGATCATTAGGAGGGGCTGCTTTTCTAATTCCTTACTTTCTTTTTGTAATACTTGTAGGATATACGGGTATTGTAGAGGAGATGAGTTTTGGAAGGGCTATGAAAAGAGGGCCTCTTGGCGCATTTAGAAAGACATTTGAAAGAAAAAATAGCAAATCAAAAGCAAAAAATCTTGGTTGGATACCAGTAGTTGGATCTTTCTGTCTTGCAGTTGGCTATACAGTAGTTGTAGCATGGATTTTAAGATTTTTATTTGGTTCATTTACAGGAATGATGTTTAAAAATCCCGAAACAGGAGCTTATTTTTCAGAAATTGCAGGAAATTTTGGCGCGATTTTTTGGCATATATTAGCAATTATAATCACATTTTTAATAATGGTTATGGGCATTAGCAAGGGAATAGAAAAAGTAAATAAACTTCTAATTCCAGTATTTTACGCATTATTTGTAATCCTTGCAATAAGAGTATTTTTCCTAGATGGATCGAATAAAGGCTATGAATATCTACTAAAACCCGATTTTAGCAAATTGCTTGAAGTTGACACATGGGTATTTGCTTTGGGACAAGCATTTTTCTCATTATCACTTGCAGGAAGTGGTACTGTTGTCTATGGCTCATATCTATCAGATGATGAAAATATACCACAATCAGCTAAATACATTGCAATTTTCGATGTATTAGCAGCCTTACTTGCTGCTTTTGTAATACTTCCAGCAGTTTTTGCATATAATATTGAGCCTTCAGCAGGCCCACCACTTATGTTTATAACAATGCCAGAAGTATTTAGAAATATGCCACTTGGACTTGTATTTTCTACTATATTCTTTTTAGCTGTCACATTTGCAGGATTGACATCGCTTATAAATCTATATGAAACACCTGTAGAAGCGTTGAGTGACAAGTTTGATATATCAAGAAAGAAATCTTTGATTATTAATTTAACAATTGCACTTATAATTGGCGCATTTATAGAAGAGGCAAATAGACTGGGTATGTGGATGGATATTATAAGCATCTATGCAATTCCATTAGGTGCTTTGCTTTCAGGAATTATGTTTTTGTGGATTTGCGAGAAGAAATTTGTCAAAAAAGAAGTATCGAAAGGATATGGGAAAATTATATCCGATAAATTTTATAATTGGATGAAATACGGATTTGTATTAATTACAGCAATTGTAATAATAATAAATATCATATATGGAGGAATTGGGTAGAACCTAGCAAATTGCTAGGTTTTTTGATTTTAATCAAGAGTATAATATGTAAAAACCTAGTTTCATTTTATAGATACGTGTATATTAAATTATTTAAGAAATAGGAGTTAAAGGTTATATAATGTCAATAGATTAGAGTAAAATATTTTCTAGTTAAATCAAGATAAGTAAAATAAAAATGAATTAAAATTTTAAGAAAATATCTTTGAAAGAACTTATAAAATATGAAAACAAGCCTTAGATTTTATTTTTTTGTATACATTTATTGGACAACAATAGATTTAAAAAGTGCATCTACAGGAGAGATGAAAAAAAGATATGGTTATATTTATATAGATAAGGACAATGATGGAAATGGTAGCTTAAAAAGAAAAAAGAAAAAGAGCTTTTACTGGTATAAAAAAGTAATAGAAACAAATGGAGAAAAATTATAAAAGCAGGTTAGACCTGCTTTTTAATTGTTATCATTTTTTTCGATTTCATATCTTAGATAATCGGTTATTATCCTTGAAATATTGTATAAAGGAATTCTACTTGCTATATCTATCTTGTTAAATCTTCTAACGCCAATTTTACTTCCGATTAAACTTACATCACAAAATTGTAGGAATTTGGCATTTTTATTGCATGTAATAGCAGCAATTTTTGCATTTTTATTTTTTGCTAACTTTGCTGCCTTATACATAGTATCAGCATTTTCATTTAATGAAAAAATGACCAATAGATCATTTTTTTTGATTAGGGCATTTATCTTCATATCAATGTTTAAATCGCTTATATGAAATGTATTAAAGCCTAGTATATTCATTCTTAGCTCGAATTCTCCAGAACAAAAATTAGTTATTGCATTTGAGATTACAAATATTTTTGGAGATGACATCACTAGTTTTATAAAATTTAAAATTTGATCATGTTCTAGATTATCGAAAGTTTGTTTGGTTTCTAAAAGAGATTTTTGCATAATCTGATAGATCAATTCCTTATTGTTTTTATTATTTATCTGTTCATGAATTCTAAAGCGAAGCTCACTGAGCCCACCCTTATACCCTGATTTTTTAACTGCTCTTGAAACTGAACTTATCGAACTAAAAGTATTTTTAGCTATATCATTTATAGATAATTGATCCAAATTATCTATATTATCTTGTATGTATTTCATTATAAGCATCTCACTTTTAGTTAATGCGGTTTGATTTAAGATAATTTTATACAACTAAATCCACCTCCAATTTTGATTATATACTTATTTTAACATATAAATTGGTTATGGGAAACATTTCCTAAAAAAGTCGAAAAAATCCGAAAACATTTTTTATTGTATAGATGATATACTTAAAATAAGGAGGTAATCATGGCAATCGAATTAGTTAGAATCGATGATAGATTAATACATGGACAAGTTGCTACAACTTGGACAAAAGATTATGATATCGAACAAATTTTAGTTATCAATGACAAGGCAAAAAACGACACTATGTTGCAATCCATAGTAGGTTTTGCAGCACCTAAGGGAGTAAAAATACATATTTTCGGAGTAGAACAATTTTTAAATATCATTAAAAAACAGGATATTAAAAGAAGAACTATGTTGATTTTTACAAATCCGATAGACATTTTATACTTAGTTGAAAATGGATTAGAAATAGAAAAAGTAAATGCAGGTGGTATGCAATTTAAAGATGGAAAAAAGAGAATAACAAAGGCAATTTCTGTTAATGAAGAAGAAAATGAAGCCTTTAAAAAGCTTATAGAAAAAGATATTACTGTTTTTGTTCAAATGGTTCCAAAAGATCCATATGAATTGTATGAAGATTATATTAAATAGGAAGTAGTTATGTTATTAAAATCAATAATTATAGCCATATGGGCAGGCCTTTGTGCCTTAGATCAATTTGGGCCTCACTTAGGTTTTAGAAAACCATTATTAGCAGGCGTTGTAGTAGGATTTATTCTAGGAAAACCTACAGAAGGTTTAATTATAGCAGCTACATTAGAACTTATGTGGCTTGGGACAAATAATGTTGGGGCATATCAACCACCAGATGTAATTAGTGGATCTATTGTAGGAGTTGCAATTGGTATACTTTCAAATAAGGGACAAGCAGCTGGTGTTGCAGTTGCTATACCTGTAGCACTTCTTGTACAACAACTTTCAATGTTTGTAATGACTGCAAATATAACATGGGTACATGCTGCTGATAAGGCAATTGAAAGCGGCGAATTTGGAAAAATTGATAAATTTCAATATTTAGGAGCATTATTTTTCTTCTTAAGTAGAGCAATTCCAGTATTCTTAGCAGTATATATGGGATCTGCAGTGGTTGAAAAAGTTTTAAATATGATACCTGAAAATATATTAAATGGATTGACAGTTGCATCAAAAATAATACCTGCTGTAGGTATAGCAATGCTTTTGTCCATGATGATGAAAAAGAATATGTGGATATTTCTTACAATGGGCTTTACTCTAGCTACATTCTTAGAGCTTCCTATAATAGCAATAGCATTATTGGCACTTTGTGCAGCTTGTCTATATGATATTTTAATCACTAAAAATGAAGAAAATTTAGGATATGAAAAAAATACCAACGAAGAACCAATCGAACAGGAGTATGATCTATGATGAAAAAACATGAGCAAAGTAGTGAAAATAAGATTACAAAAAAAGATTTAAATAAGGCTTTATTGAGGTCACAAGCTGTTCAGTTTTCACATAATTATGAAAGAATGCAATCTCTTGGGACTCTTTACATAATGACACCTATTTTAAAAAAACTATATAAGAATAAAACTTTGGAAGAAAGAGTAAATTGTCAAAGAAGACATCTGGAATTTTTCAATTCTCATCCAATGCTTGTGCCATTTATCATAGGTATAACAGCAGCTTTAGAGGAAAATACCCAAGAAGATGAGAAGGACTCAGTAATTGCTGTAAAAACTAGTATGATGGGTCCACTTGCAGGTCTTGGAGATAGTTTGTTAAATTTTACATGGTTTCCAATAGCAGGTAGTATAGGAGCATCATTTGGTGTTGAGGGAAATTTTTTAGGTCCAATTTTAATGTTTGTGCTCATAAATGCTCTTTATTGGCCTTTAAAATACTATGGAATTCATTTGGGTTATAACAAAGGAAGAGAAATTTTAAAATCTGATGGTGGTAAAAAGATACTCGATAGAATTACAACCTCTGCAAATGTAATAGGTGTTATGGTTGCAGGTGCATTGATTACAAATGTTGTAAAATTAAATCTTGCAATAGAGATAGGAAAAGGTGATAATGCGATAAATATTCAACAAATGATCGATAAAGTTATACCAAATATGCTGCCAATGTTTATGACTTTAGCATGTCTTTTCTTTTTAAAGAAATTTAAGGGTAAATATATCGTATCATTAATATTTGCAATAATTATTATCTCAATTATATTATCATCATTGGGAATTTTAGCATAGAGGTTTAAAATGAGAACATTTCTTATTTTAATAGATACTTTAAAAAGAGATTATTTGAAAGTATATAATGAAAAGAGCGATGTTAAAACTCCTAACATAGACAAACTTTCTGAGGATTGTCTATGCTTTGATAGACATTTTGTAGGCTCTACTCCATGCATGCCTGCAAGAAGGGATATTTTAACAGGAAGATATAATTTCTTAGAAAGAAGTTGGGGGCCCATTGAAGCATATGATAATACTTTTGTTAAAATATTATCTGAAAAAAATATTTATACCCATCTAGTAACCGATCATACCCATTATTTTAGAATAGGTGGGGAAGGCTATATAAATCAATACAATACTTGGGATTTTCAAAGGGGTCAAGAAGGAGATCCTTGGGTAAGTAGGATTGAAGATCCGGATTTTATGCCAGATAAGTATTATGGAAAGTTAAGAAGACAATATCAGCTAAATAGGACAAAATGGCAAAATGATGCTGATATGTATCCTACTCCAAGAACTTTTCAATCTGCAATGGAATTTGTAGAAGAAAATAAGGATCAAGATGATTATTTTCTACAGGTGGAAGTGTTTGATCCTCATGAGCCATTTGATGTTCCGGATGAATATCTAGAATTATACACGGATAAAAAGCTTGATAGGTATTTTGAAACTCCTTTGTACAATGAAGTAGATGTCCCCAATGAAGCTTTAGAATATATAAAAAATAGATATAAAGCTCTTTTAACTATGACGGATTTTTATCTTGGTAAATTCATAGACAAATTAAAAAAGCTTAATATATACGATGATTCATTAATAATTCTTACATCAGATCATGGATTTTTGCTTGGAGAAAAGGGACTTTTAGGAAAAAATTATCCACATCATTACAATGAACTTGCTTTAATACCACTTTTGATCAAAGATCCAGATATGAAAAGAAAAGGTGAGAGGACAAAAAATCTAAGCCAAAATGTTGATCTTTATAATACTATATTAGATTATTATAATATCAATTCTCCAAATAATAATATATCAAAAAGCCTTAAACCCATATTTGATTACAAAAATAATCAAAAGAGATTTGCTTTGTATGGAATGCATGGAAGTACGGTAAATGTATGCGATGGAAAATACACTTATTTAAAAGCACCTAATAAGAAAAACAAACCACTATATGAATATTCAACTTCATTAAGCACTATAAGAGGATACTTGGGTAGCAATAATCCAAAAGAGGTTGAATGTGGACATTTTTTAAATTCAACTGATTATCCAGTATATAAAATACCAGTAAATACTCCATCTCAACTAGTAGGACTTGGAGATTTGTCAAAATTTATTTCAAAATCGCATCTATATGATATAGAAAATGATTATAATCAACAATATGATATAATGGATTATGATATGAGATTAAAATATGATGAATTTTTAAAAAATTGTCTTTTAGAGGTTGAGGCTCCAAAAGAGCAACTTGAAAGATTGGATTTGGTTTAGGATGAATATTTCTCTTTTAAAACTGTTTTTAATAATTTTAAAAATAAATACTATAACTTTTGGCGGGGGCTATACTATAGTCCCTGTTTTAAGAGATGAGTTTGTAAATAGGAGAAAGCTTATAGAAGATAGGCAAATGATAGATTTAATAACCATTGCACAGTCATCACCAGGAGCTTTGGCTATTAATTCTTCACTTCTTATTGGTTATAAATTAAAAAATATTAAAGGCGCCTTTGTTTCTGCATTAGCAGGAGCAATTCCTTGTATTATAATAATAAGTATAGTTTCAATACTATATTCTAAAATCAAAGATAATGAGTTTATAAAAATAGTATTGGAGTCAATGAGCGGTGCTATTTCAGCAGTCTTAATCTCAACAGCTATATCTCTTATGAAAATAAGCTATAAAAATAATAAAGCTATTGCAATTTTTATATTTTTACTTATGATAATTATGTTTAAGATTATGAAATTAGGCACTATATATTGTCTTATTGCAGCAGCTATAATTGGAATTTTAAAATTTAGGAAAGAGTATAAATGATTTATATAAAATTGTATTTGGCATTTTTAAAAATTGGATTTTTAGCCTTTGGCGGAGGATATGCTTCACTTCCCATTATTCAAGATAGCATTGTCAATAATCATAGCTGGATAACTACATCTGAAATGACAGATATAGTTTCAATTTCACAGATGACTCCAGGACCTGTTGCCGTAAATGCTGCAACTTTCGTAGGAGTTAAGATGGCAGGAGTTTTGGGAGGAATAATTGCAACTTTAGGAATAATTACTCCAGCATTTATAATTTTGCTTACTCTTATGTATTTTATTTCTTTAGGATCAAAGCTTATAACTTTCAATAGTGCATTAAGAGCCCTTTCAAGTGCAGTTGCCATTTTGATTTTATTTCAAGCTATTGAAATGTTTCAAACTTCAATATTTATATTTAATTCAGGTATAAAAATCAAAATTCATGCGCTAGTAACATGTATTTTAGGCTTCATTTTATACTACAAGCAAGTTAGCATATCAAAGATTATTTTGATATCTGCTTTAACCGGTATTTTATATTATTTTTTAACTTAAGATAGGAAAAATTATTATGTTTAAGAAACTTTCAGTTTTAGTAAAACCATCATCAGGAAGATGCAATTTAGAATGTAGATATTGTTTTTATAAAAAAGAGATTTTAAATAGACAAAATAAAAACAATGAATTAATGTCATATGAAAATTTAGAAATTTTAGTTAATAAGGCAATAAAAGCAACTGATGAAGAGGGTACAATTGACTTTAATTTCCAAGGTGGAGAGCCCATGCTAAGGGGCTTGGATTTTTATGAAAAATTTATTGCATATGTTAATTCCATCAAAAAAAATCGAAAAATAAATTATACTTTACAGACTAATGGCAGTTTTGTTGATGATAATTGGGCTAAATTTTTTAAGAAAAATAGATTTTTAATTGGCATATCTTTGGATGGATATGAACAAAATCATAATTATTATAGAAAAAATCCTAAAAATAATAGTTATAGTGAAGTAATAAATGCTATTAAACTTTTTGAAGCTTATAAAGTAGATTACAATATTCTAACTGTATTGACAGGTTTACTTTCTAGAAATGCTGATAAATTGTATGAATTTTATAAAAAAAATAATATAAAATACGTGCAGATAATTTCATGTATAAATCCTATAAAAAAAGATAGGGATGTATTAGATGCGAGAGGATTTGAACGATTTTGGAATGACTTTTTTAAATTATGGTATGAGGATTATAAAAAAGGTGACATTCTAAATGTTGATTTTTTTGAGCAATTAATACCCATGTTTAAAAATATAAAGCCTACTAAATGCGGAATGCTTGGAAATTGTTCTTTACAATTTGTAATAGAAAGCAATTTAGATGTATATCCTTGCGACTTTTTTGCAGTAGATGAATATAAGATGGGCAATTTAAAATATGATGAATTTTTTGACATGGCAAAAAATACTGTGAGTAAAAATTTTATAAACTCAAAGAAAAATCTCGCTATTGCTTGTAAAAATTGTAAGGTTTATAATCTTTGTAGGGGAAATTGCAAAATACAAAATCAAGTTTTTTTTAACAAGGGAAAATACCTTTGTGCCTATAGAAATTTCATTTTAGAAAATTATAATAAATTAACTCAAATAGCATCAAATATAAAAGTTTAAGCAGTTTATCTGCTTTTTTTTATTTTTAAACTAATGTTATAATAATTAGAAAAGATAGGAGATAGTATGAAAGTAGAAATATGTTGTGGAAGCCTAGAAGATGCAATGATAGCTTATAATGCTGGGATTAAAAGAATTGAACTTAATTCAGCACTTTTTTTGGGTGGTTTGAGTCCATCTTTTTCAGCAATAAAAATTTTAAAAGAAAAAACTGATTTAGAGATCATCGCAATGGCAAGGATTAGAGGCGGTGGATTTTTTTATAATGATATAGAATATGAACAATTAAAAAAAGAAATTGAAGATATGCTAAAACTTGGGGTCGATGGAATTTGTTGTGGTATTTTGACAGAAGATAAAAATATAGACACAAAAAGAATATCTGAGCTTGTTAGAATAGTTCATGAGTACAAAAAAACTTTTGTATTCCATCGTGCAATTGACTTGACTGATGATATTTTTGAATCGACAGAAATATTAATCGATCTAGGAGTGGATAGAATTTTAACTTCAGGTGGCAAAAAAACGGCTATTTTAGGCAAAGGTAATATTAAAGAATTGGTAAAAAGATATTCAAAAGACATTGAAATTCTTGCAGGAAGTGGCATAAATTATGAGAATGCGACAGACTTTATTGACTACACAAAAGTAGATCAAATACATTCCTCCTGTTCAACTATGGCCTATGATGAAACTTCTTCTAATGAATTTTTAAGTTTTGATTATGATAGAAAAAACCAATTTGAAATTACAAGCGCTCAAAGTGTAGAAAAATTATTAAAAGTTGCGGATAGTTATGAAATTTAGAGAAGTTTATTCATTATTAAGGAAAAAAATTATAGCAAATGAAAAATGGTGGCCGCATGAAAGTCGTTTTGAGATAATTGTAGGTGCTATTTTAGGACAGAATGTTAATTGGAATAATGCGCATTTGGCAATTGTCAATCTAAAAAAAGAGAAGATTTTAAATCCTCAAAAAATAATAGATGCAGATGATGATTTTTTAAAAGAGCTAATTAAACCTGCTGGATTTTTTAATGCAAAGAGCATGTATTTAAAAAATATTAGTAAATGGTTTATTCAAAATGATGAATATGCAAAAAATTTAGACACAGCTACTCTTAGAAGAAAACTTTTAAAAGTCAAAGGAATTGGCGATGAAACTGCGGATGATATTTTAATTTATGTATATGATAGGTCGGTTTTTATCTATGATTTATATGCAAGAAGAATGCTAAAATACTTTGGTTTTGGAGATTTTAAAAATTACAAGAATGCAAAAAAGTCTTTGGATAATGAGTTCATTAAAGAAAATTTCACAGCAAAAGAGGCTAAAATTTTTCATGCTTTAATTGTTGAAGCAGGTAAAATTGCTAAAAAGGATAATTGGAAGGAAATTTTTGATGTTTGAGATAAATATCTTTGGAGAAAGCCATGCAAAAGGTGTAGGTGCAACTGTAAATGGAATAAGAGCAGGCTTTGAAATTGATTATGACAAATTAAATCTTTTTATGAAAAGAAGAAAGGCAGTTTCATCTCTAACAACAGCTAGAAAAGAAAAAGATGAGGTTGTATTTTTATCAGGCGTTACAAATGGCATAACCAACGGCTTTCCAATAACTGTATTTATTGAAAATAAAAATGTAAGAAAAGAAGATTATAATAAGTACATTCCAAGGCCTTCTCATGCAGACTTTGCTGCAATATCAAAATTTGGTTATGATGTGGATATTTCTGGTGGGGGATTTTTTTCTGCTAGACTAACTGCAGCTTTGGTTGCATTAGGTTTTATCGTAAAAGAGATATTAAAGCTTGATTATAATATTAATATTTATTCACATATTAAACAGATATATGATATTGAGGATATGAGTTTTTATGATTTAAAGACAAAAGATTTAGAGCTAATTCAAAAAAAAGATATAGAAATTATAGACGATAGAATAAAAAATGATATAATTAAAAAGATAAAAAATGCAAAAGCACAAAAAGATTCTTTATCATCCTCAATTGAGGTTATGGCAACTGGCGTTAAAGCAGGCATTGGAGGATTATTTTTAAAAAGAGCAGATGTAGTGCTTTCAAGTTTTTTATTTGCAATTCCTGCAGTAAAGGCTGTAAGTTTTGGAAAAGATTTTAAAAATACTAAAGGAAGTCTTTATAATGATAATTTTGAGATTAGTAATGGAGAGGTTAAACTTTTATCAAATAATCAGGCGGGAATTACAGGTGGTATCACCAATGGTGAGGATATCATAGCTACGATTGATCTTAAACCAACACCTTCAATAGCAAAGGAGCAAAGATCGGTTGATTTGAAAGAAAAGAAAAATGTTAGTTTAAAAATTAAGGGAAGACATGATCCATGTGTGGGGCTTAGAGCTCCTGTAATTGCAGAGAGTATGATGGCATTTGCAATTATGGATTTGATTTCCGGTTAGGAGGATTATGCAAGCTTTTGAACAATTAACAGGCGTTTTAAATGATGTATTTTATTCAAAATTCGTCGCTATCTTACTTTTAGTTGTCGGTATTTATTTTACAATTAGACTAAAATTTGGCCAGATAACTAACTTAGGACATATGTTTAAATTACTTGGAGAGGATAAAAGCGGAGATAAGGCGATATCACCATTTGAAGCTTTTTGTATATCTGCTGCAAGTAGGATAGGAACAGGAAATATAGTAGGAACGGCTGCTGCAATTGCAACAGGCGGACCAGGTGCTGTATTTTGGATGTGGATGACTGCAATAATAGGTGGTGCAACTTCATTTATTGAATCCACTTTGGCACAAATTTATAAAAGACAAAATGAGGATGGAACCTATAGAGGAGGACCAGCTTATTATATAAAACATGGTCTTGGAATGGATAAATTGGGCATTGTTTTTGCCATTGTAATTTCTATAACCTTTGGTTTTATGTTTAATGCCGTTCAATCGAATACAATTACAAGTGCAATTTCAAATGGATTTGGTTTCGATGTAAGAATTATCGCAATTGTCATTGTGATTTTAACAGCTATAGTAATCTTTGGGGGAGCAAAAAAAATTGCACAAGCTACAAGTAAAATCGTGCCAATAATGGCAACTTTCTATATATTACTTTGCCTTTTTATTATAATTACAAATATAACAAAATTCCCATTGGCTATTAAATATATTTTCCTTTCAGCATTTAACCCTAAAGCAGTTGGCGGAGCAGTTGCTGGAAAGACAATAGGAATGGCTATAACTACAGGTGTTAGAAGAGGATTATTTTCAAATGAGGCAGGAATGGGCTCTGTACCAAATGCAGCAGCAACAGCAGATACTGATCATCCTGCAAAACAAGGATTTATCCAATCTTTGGGTGTATATGTAGATACAATTTTAGTATGCACAGCTACTGCATTTATAATCTTATTATCAGGAAGTGAAGTTTACGCCGATCCAAATCTTCAAGGTATACAAATTACTCAAATGGCTCTTGCAAATGAAGTAGGAGATTGGGCATATTTCTTCTTAGCAATATGCATCTTTATGTTCTCTTACTCATCAATTTTGGGCAATTTCTACTATGGACAAAGCAATATTGAATTTATTAGTCCTAAAAGTATTTATTTAAATATCTATAGAGTCTTAGTATTAATAATGGTATATATTGGAGGTGTTGCTGATTTTTCAGTTGTATGGAATACAGGCGATATCTTCATGGGAATAATGGCTGTAATAAATCTCTTTGTAATTCTAAAACTTGGAAATGAAGCAGTCACAACCTATAAGGTCTACATCAAAGATCTAAAAAATAACAATCCAAGACGTTTTTCACCAAAGATATTTAAACAATTTGGTGAGATTACTGAATGGGATTAAAAATCAATTAATAATTAAATATTTTATACTAGGTTAATTAAAGGTGATGTTTAGGGTAGCCAATCTATTAAACATCACTTTTTGAATCTAATTATATAAGAAAAAAGAGGCGAGAAAAAATTCTCGCCTTAAAATTTATAAAAGAGAATATCACATTAACCGTTAAAATTCTAAAAGTATTTATTTACAGATATTTTCTTTTGCCATTTTATATTCTTCAATCGTATTTTCTATAATATCAGAAATTGGTTCAATTTTTGTAAGATATGCCAAGCCTTCACCAGCCATCACAGAACCCCATTCAATATCACCGTCGACAACGGCTTTTTTATTTGATCCAACACCATATTTTTCAAATTCTTCACTAGGTGCGGCCTCTTTTTCAAGTTCATATAATTTTTGAGCCAATTTATTTTTTACAACTCTTACAGGATGACCTGAATAGAAACCTGTCACAATCGTATCAGAATCCTTAGCTTCTATTAAGAAATTTTTGATATTTTCATGGATTTCAGTCTCTTTTCCAACTAAAAATCTTGTAGCCATCTGAACGCCACTTGCTCCAAGTACTTCAGCTGCAAGCATTTGTTTTCCAGTATATATTCCACCAGCTGAGACAACTGGAATGTCTACAGCTTCACAAATTGCAACAAGAGCTGCCATTGTATTTAGGCTTCCAATATGTCCTCCTGCTTCATTCCCCTCAAATACACATGCCACAGCACCAAGCTTTTCAACCTTTTTGGCCATTTTGATATTTGCTATAATTGGAATAACTTTAAGTCCATGTTCAATCCACTCAGGAAAATGAGGCGCAGGATTTCCAGCTCCACAAGCAATTATCTTAACATCTTCTTCTAAAATCACCTTTTTAATTTCATCGAGCATCGGATGAATTAAAACCAAATTTACTCCAAATGGCTTGTCAGTTAAAGTTTTTATTTTTCTAATCTCATTTCTAACTTCCTCTGGAGTAAATCCACCAGTTGCAATCATTCCAAGGCCTCCTGCATGTGACACTGCAGCAGCAGTTTCAGCCTTTGACACATGCGCCATTGCTCCTTGTAGTATTGGATATTTGATATTTAAAACTTCATTAATTTTCATAATTTCCTCTTTTCTGATTTTCATCCAAGTCTAAATTCTTCATTTATTTTTTATATACCCAAAAGACTTAAAGATAATCAATATCAATTTCTATAATAGAGAATAAAAAAGACCGGCTATACCGGTCAGGAAGTCGAAATTTAAACTACATTCTGCTTTTAAAGTACTCAGCAACTTCTCTTTTTTCTTCTTCAGTTGCTTCTCTAGAATTAGCAGATAATTCTTTTAGCTCATTTTTAAATTTTTCTGGAAACAAATTACCTACGATTGAATCAATTAGTTTTTGAGCTTTAGGATCAACCTTGCCATACGTGAGTTTTACTCCGATTACATCGTGATTTTTAAAAGCTTCATCGATTCTTTTATCGAGTACTTCATGTCTTCTATGCATATGTGCCCCACCACAAGTTCCATAGACACCTACTTTTTTGTCATTTGGAATCTTGTCAATGAATTTTAAAGTGTTCTTGTCAACACCAGCTTTTAATACCCACATGCCGACAAGTATGTAATCATAATCAAACGACTTAACTTCAGATTGTTTTTTTAAATCCACATCAAAGTCATCTTTAAGATACTCATACATATACTGGCTCAATCTTTCAGTATTTCCAGTTTTTGAGCTGTAAGCTAATAAAACTTTTTTCATAATAACCTCCTAAAAATATTATAGCATAAATAATTTTATCTAGAAGCTTTTTATAAATTAAACAAATCTTTAAGCTTACTATCCATATCTTTATATTCTAGATTGTCATCTATTAAATTAAACAAATCTTTTAATAAAATTTTCTTATCATCAATTATAAATTGATCTAGACCAATTGAATTGTAGAATTCAAAGAGATCATTTAATTTATCTTCTCTATCGATTTTCTTAGATATCATTATAGAAAGAAATAGCGGAGCATAAAAAAGCATATCTCTATCAATTGAAATATCTTTTAAAAGACAATCAAAAAGAGAAATATTTAGTACATTTTCATAAATCATAAGATTTTTAACATATCCACAACTTACGATTATTGAAAATATTATATCTTTAAAAGCTTTCTCATCCCTATTTTCAAAATAATATTTATTTTCAAAAATACTTTCTATCATAGATGAAGAAATTGCATTGGCCATATTTGTAGAAGCATTCTTTTTATAATTATCTTTTTGTAAATTTAGCCATCTGTCTTTAAAAATAGCATATATTATTCCTTGCTTTAGATATTTATCATCAACTTTTTTTAAAATATCTAGATCAATAAAAATATGCTCTGGCGCCTTTTTAAGATAGTAGTATTTATCAAATGTCATATCGTCATTGTAGACAACGCTCATTGCAGTAGTTGCTTGAGGTGCTGTAGGCAAAGTTGGAAATGTAAAAATTGGCATATTTAATTTGTCTGCAACTATTTTACTAGTATCTAAAGTTGAACCACCGCCTAGCGCAAAGATCATTTCAGCTTTTTGTATTTTGGGATTTGTAAGTAATTTGACTACATTTTTAAATGTAGTCTTATTATCATTGATGATATAATTTTTGATTTTAATATCATTATTATATTGTATTGACAATAATTTTTCCCCGATAGTATTCATCGCTTCTTCATTTGCAATTATTATGGCCCTTTTTCCAAAATTCTGGGTTATTTTTTCTATTTTGTCATAAAATTCTGTACCTATTGTAAGGCCTGGAAATTTGAGATTATTCTTCATTTTACACCTTTCGAATTAATGTCATCCTTTAATGCTTTAAAGATTTAGCTAAAAATATTATAGCAAAACAGCATAAAAAATCAAATATTTTTATTAATGTACAAATATAAATTTGGCCTTTTCTTTCTTATTGTTTATAATTAAAATAGGAGCAAATTATGAAAATATTACTTGAATTATACATAACCTTTTTTAAAATAGGATTATTTAGTTTTGGAGGCGGCTATGCCATGCTGCCTTTGTTAGAAAGAGAACTAGTCGATGGTAGAAAATGGGTTAGCAAAGAAGAAATATATGATTATTATGCCATAGGACAAGCAACACCTGGCATAATCTCTGTAAATACATCGACATTTTGTGGATATAAAATGAAAGGTGTATTAGGAGCCTTTTTTGCATCTTTGGGCATGATAAGTCCATCGATTATAATAATTATAATAATAGCAAACTTTTTAAAAGGATATCAAAATCTTGAAATTGTAAAACATGCTTTTACAGGAATTAGAATTGCAGTTTGTGCGCTGGTCTTAAATACTGTAATAAAGATGGCTAAAAATACAATAAAAGATAAGACAAGCCTAATTATAATGCTTTTTACATTTGTAACTATAGCTTTTTTTAGTATATCACCAGCAATTATTGTTATAGCAATAGGTATTTTTGGCATAATTTTAAAGAGGGGTTAAGATGCTAAGTTTAATTTTAGAATTTATGAAAGCAGGACTTTTTGCCGTCGGAGGAGGCCTTGCGACCTTTCCATTTTTGATGGATATTTCAAAAAATTATGATTGGTTTACAAAAGAAGAATTATTAGACATGATAGCAGTATCTGAGTCAACGCCTGGGCCTGTAGGAATTAACACAGCTACCTATGCAGGCTTTAATGCATATGGCATAATAGGTAGTCTTCTTGCAACATTTTCTTTGGTTTTACCTGCTTTTATAATCATCATTTTTATCTCAAAGGCACTTGATAAATTTAAAGAATCAGACACTATTAAACATATCTTCTATGCAGTAAGACCATCCACACCAGGATTAATTCTAGGAGCTATGAGTTCTATAATAGTGCTTAGCCTATTTAATCCTGAAATTTATCAAAAAACGCATAATTTGATTGATTTTTTTGACTTTTTATCTATTTTAATTTTTGCAGGGATATTTTTGGTTGTATATAAGTTTAAAAATATACATCCAATTTTAGTAATTCTAATTGGAGCATTTATTGGAATAATACTTAATCTATAGGAGGTTTATATGAAATACACTGATATAAATTCTAAGAAAATTGACTCTTGGGTAGAAAATGGATGGATATGGTCAAAATCTGTCAGCCATGAAGAATATGAAGATGCCAAAAAAGGCAAATACAATATAAAACTTACTCCAGTAAAATATGTGCCAAAAGATTGGATAGGAGATGTTAAAGGCAAAAAAGTGCTTGGACTTGCAAGTGGCGGAGCTCAGCAGATGCCAATATTTAACGCACTTGGAGCTATATGTACAGTATTAGATTATTCAGAAAAACAACTTGAAAGAGAAAGAGAAGTTCAACAAAGAGAAGGATATGATATAGAAATAATAAAATATGATATGTCAAAGCCCTTGCCTTTTGAAGATGAAACATTTGATATGATATTTCATCCTGTTTCAAATTGCTATGTAGAAGAGGTAAAACCAATATTTAAAGAATGCTATAGAATTTTAAAAAAGAAAGGGAGACTTCTTTCAGGACTTGATATTGGTATTAACTATGCTTTTGACTTAAAAGAAGAAAAATTAGAAAATACATTGCCATTTAATCCATTAAAAAACAAAGAACATTTAAGACAAATGCAAGAAGAAGATGGTGGCATACAATTTTCTCATACCATAGAAGAACAAGTAAATGGACAAATTGAAGCGGGATTTATTTTAAAAGCAATATTTGATGATACCAATGGAGTGGGCAATTTGCATGAACACAATATTGCAAGTTATATAGCGACATATAGTATAAAAAATTAAGAGCTGTGTACTGACCTCCTTCAGTTGGGTTCTTAGTCCAACTTCTGGGGGTCAGTACATTAATTCCTGGCACATTTTATTGCTTTATAGTATTTTCGTTTATTTTTAGTCAACCAGGCATTGGATTTGGATTAAATTATACCATAAGCTATATTCTAGCTGCTGTAATTTCTGGTATATACTTTTATTGGATAAAGATGAGTGCTAGAAAAAGAAAATTTAAAATTGAACAAATCGTACTCGATTAAGCTTTCCATCATGGAAAGCTTTTTTCATATTAGTTATATGCTATAATTAATTTTAAGAGGCTAATACACTCTTTTCGTGCTAGAAAAGGGAGAAGAATTTGGTATGAGTGAAACTTTAAATAATAATAAGAAAGTGAATGCAAGTTGGGAGGAGCCTTCTAGTTCATTAGTTAGTTTTGTAGTATTTGAAAAATAAATATGCTTTCTAAATGCTAAGCTTTTTTCTTTTGGTCTTAAGAGTAAAATAACAATAGAGGTGTTTTATGCAAAAAGAATTTATTAAAGACTTATTAGATTTTATCGATTCTAGTCCTTGTAATTTCTTAGCCATAGAAAATGCAAAAAAAAGACTTCTAGAATCGGGTTTTATTCATTTAAAAGAAAATGAAAGGTGGAATTTAGAGAAAAATAAAGCATATTTTCTAACACGTGGCGCATCTTCAATTATCGCTTTTACTGTCGGAGATGACCTTGAAGATGGATTTAATATGATTGGTTCCCATTCAGACTCTCCTTCATTTAAAATTAAAGCAAATCCTGAAATTATAAATGAAGGCATGCTCACTTTTAACACAGAAGCATATGGTGGAATGATTGTATCCACTTGGCTTGACAGGACACTTTCTCTATGCGGAAGAGTTGTTATTGAAGAAGATGAGAAGCTAATTGAAAAAAATATAATGATCGATAAGGACCTTTTGAGCATACCCAATCTTGCAATTCATTTAAATAGAGAAATAAATAATGGATATTCATATAATTTGCAAGATGAGATAAAACCAATAGTAAAGACAATAGATGATAAATTTGTAAAGAAAAATTTCCTTCTTGAAGAATTATCAAGCTATTTAGAAGTTAAAAAGAGCAGCATAAGAGATTTTGAACTTTCATTATATGATAGACAAAAAGGATCTATTATCGGTTTTGATGAGGAATTCTTCCAAGTTGGAAGGATTGATAATCTGGCCATGGCCCATGCCTCAATTGAAGCAATTAGAAAAGCAGACAGGACTAAATTTAATCTTGTAATTATAAATGACAATGAAGAAATTGGTTCAAATACAAGAAGAGGAGCAGACAGCCCATATCTAAAAGATGTATTAAAGAGAATTGCATACAATTTAGGATATGATTTTGAATCCTATCAAATAGCAATAAATAATTCATTTATGATCTCAGCTGATCAGGCACATGCCATCCATCCAAATTATACAAATAAATTTGATCCTACAAATAGAGCATATATAAATAAAGGTCCGGTTATTAAAATTGCAAATAATGGCGCCTATACTTCAGATTCGCATTCTATTGCAAAATTTGAAAAACTTGCAAAAGATGTGGGAGTAAAGGTTCAAAAATTCTACAATAGATCTGATAAAAGAGGTGGATCGACTATTGGACCAATAACTCAAACTCAAACAGGAATTAAGTCTATTGATGTTGGAAATCCAATCTTTGCAATGCATTCTATACGAGAGATTGGTGGAGTTTATGATCATTATGATATGTATAAAATATTTGAAAAATTTATGGGAGGTAAATAATGGCAGTAGTAGAAGTATGTATTTTTCCAATTGGCGAAGATGTAAGTGTAAGTAAGTATGTAGCAGGCTGTGAGAAAGTACTTCAAAATGAAGAATTAGAATATTCACTTAACCCTATGGGCACTTGCATTGAAGGCGATATCGATGAGATTTTTAAAGCAGTAAGAAAAATGCAAGAATCTGTTTTTGACAAAGGAGCAAAGAGAGTTTATTCAGTGCTAAAAATCGATGATAGAAGAGATAAAAAAGCGTCGATGGCACAAAAATTAAATTCAGTAAATGAAAAATTATAATAAGACTGGCCTTAAAGGCCAGTTTTTAGTTTAGAATAAAAAAGATGAGTAGCAATCTACCCATCTTCAATCTATAAGATATTATTATTCTTTCTTTTGATATTCATAAGTCCATTTAATATCACCATTTTTGACGCATTGATCATAATCCTTTAAAACATAAATTATTTTATTTGATAAGAATATAATGGCAATAATATTTGGTAGAGCCATAAGACCCATAAACATGTCGGCTAAAAGCCAAATCAAGTCCGGTTCAACAATAGGTCCTAGACCTAAAAATATTAATACTATGAATTTAAAGGACTTACTTATTATTCTTTTTTTGCCACAAAGAAGTTTTACATTGCTTAAAGCAAAGAAGTACCAACCAACAATAGTTGTCAGAGAGAAGAAGGTAAGTGCGATTGATAAAAATCCTCCCCCGAATTTACCGAAAGTTGTACTAAAACCAATTTGAGTCATTAAAGTTGCATCTTTTGTCATCTCAGCTGCAGAAATAGAATAATCATAGGATCCTGAAGTGAGGTTGATCATAACAGTTGAAAGGCATATTATAAAAGTTGCTATAAAAACGCCTATCATTGCTATAAAACCTTGCTCTGCAGGGTGATTTGTCTTTGCAACAGCATGTGAATGTG
Source organism: Tissierellia bacterium (assembly GCA_030527425.1). Taxonomy (GTDB): domain Bacteria; phylum Bacillota; class Clostridia; order Tissierellales; family Peptoniphilaceae; genus JAUNAV01. Next base: position 7,752 of record JAUNAV010000021.1, on the reverse strand, counting down.
GAGTTGAACCCATACCAGCTTCATTTGAAAAAAGACCACGTGCAAGACCAAATCTTATGGTTTCTTTTAGCCCGATTCCCAACACACCACCGCTAATAGCTTTTGGTTCAAATGCACCTATAAAAATCATTTTGATTGCAGTAGGTAATGCAGTGATATGACTAATTACAATTATTAATGCGCCTACAATGTATAATAAAGCCATAAATGGAACGACTTTTTCTGTAAAAGCACCAATTCTATTCATGCCACCAGAAAGTATGGCTCCAACAAGAACTATAAGAATTACGCTAATTACTGTCATATTCAAGTGAAATGATTCATGAAGTGAATTTACAACAGAATTAGATTGGACCATAATTCCAATTATTCCCATGGCCATTATGCATACAATTGCAAAGAATGTCGACAAAAACTTAGATTTAAGGCCATTTTTTATATAGTAAGCAGGTCCTCCGACAAGTTTACCATGTTTGACCTCACGATATATTTGAGCTAAAACAGCCTCACCAAATATTGTTGACATTCCAAAAAATGCTGATAATATCATCCAAAAAGCAGCACCAGGTCCACCAGAAGCAATTGCTGTTGCAACACCTACTATATTTCCAGTTCCAACTTGAGCTGCAATTGCTGTAGCTAAAGATTGGAATGGCGTCATTGTGCCCTTTTCACATTGCTTTTTGTTTTTAATATCAGATAGCATCCCCTTTAAAGCAGGTAAAACTCGTGAAAATTGGGGAAACTTGAGCCTAATGGTTAAATAAACACCAACACCAATCAATAAGATAAGTAAGATGTAATTCCACAAAATACCATTAATGCCCTCTACTATTTTCATAATCTCATTCATAAATTTCTCCTTTTTAAAAGTGATAAAAAATTATCAAATTGATAATATTTTTTTACACACATCAAATAAATTTCTTTGACGTTGAAAAATCACTGTTTAAAATAATTAAAATTCCAAAGACTTATATACATCTTAACAGAAATCTATTTCCCATATTATAAATATAGTAAATAGATATATAAATAACATACTTTTTAGCCTAGATAAAGATTAATATATAAAATTATCAAATGAGTAATTAAAAATAAATAATAAATAGAATTTATTTCTATTTTTTCCTCACAAGTGAAAAAGTTGATATTAATTATTTTGTTTTTCGCATTTATAATGATATTAAGAAATGAGGTGAAGGATGAAATGGTTTGAATATGATTCTAGAATTTTAACTATCTTAAATTTTCTAGAAAAAGGTCCAATAAGCTCTAAAAAATTAGAAAAAGAGCTTAATGTATCAAAAAGGAGTATTAAAAATGACATTAAACAATTAAATGAGCTATTATCTTCTTCAGCAATAATTAGAGAAAAAGAGGGGAAGTATAGAATTTTCATATTTGAATTGGCTAAATTTCATAAAAAAAGAGATCTGATCATAAGAGAGAATAAAAAATTTGAATATCAAAATTTCAGACTTGCTTTTATACTAGACACTTTAAAGGATGGAGAAACTTATCTTACTGATGAATTAGCCTACGCTATGAGTGTATCTAGATCAACAATAATTAGAGATATAGAAAGGCTTAGATTTTTTCTAAGTGAGTATGGTGTAGAGATTATAGGACTTGTAAATAAAGGTATAGAACTTAGGGGAAGTGAGCTGGGCTTTAGACTATTTGTATTTGAAAAATTCTATGATGAAATATATTTATCTACTGAAAATGAAATTGCTATATCATCTATAGTCGATAAATACTTATTTGATAAAAAAATTGATTTAGACACTTTAAATAATTTAACACGATTTATAAATATAAGTGTAGAAAGACTAAGAAAAAATAAATCAATTGTAAAATTATCTGATAAATATAAAAAGTTAGAAACGCATCAGTATTTTGACTTAATAAAGCAAATGGCAAAAGAGATAGAGTCTAAATTCAAGGTCAAATTCAAAAATAATGAAATAATTTATTTTATGATTCCAATATCTGGAATGAGCACTCCTGTAATAAATAAAAAACTAGAATTTATTAATATACCAGAATCTATCGATGAGTTGGTAGTAGATATTTTAAATGAGATCAGACAGAAAATGGATATACAAATCTCTTTTGAGGAAGTTAGAAAAGACTTTGTATACCATTTGTTTTTTCTACTAAATAGATTGCAATATGGCTATAAAGTTACAAACCCAATACTATCGGATATAAAAAGAGATTATAAACTTGCCTATAAATTAGCAAAGATTGCAAGCGATGTTATTGAAAAAAATAGTGGCTTTGATATGAGTGAATCAGAAATTTCATATATATGCGCTTATTTTCAAATATATATAACTGAAGAAAAAATGAAGGTCAAATCGGTAGGTTCTATTGCATTAATTTTAGACCGAGGAGGCGTTAGTGCTCTTATGGTAAAAACAATTATCAATGAAGTATTTGAATCGGATACTAAAATAGATGTATTTGATTATATGGAGTTAAAATCTATAGATATGAAGAAATATGAATTGATAATTACAAATATAAAAGATGTAAAAAGTGTTAATGCTCTAGTTGTTTATAATAAAGATTTATCTGATATTGAAAGTTTAAAACTTAAATTGGAAGAGATAAGAATTACTAAAAAGATAAATCTAAATACAAAGCTTTTTTTAAATTCTATATTATTAAAGACTTTAAAAAAGGATGACTTTATGATTTTAGAATCTGATTCTTATGAGAAAAATCTTGATTTAATGTTAGAAAGATTGAAACAAAAAAATAAGATTGATCAGCTTTTTATAGAAAAGATAAAAGAGAGGGAGAAGAAAGCAAGCATGGTATTTGATTGTGATATTGCATTTCCCCATACTAGAAATGATAATCAACTTTTGATATCAATGGCTTTAACACCAAAAAGTAAAGATTCCATTAAGATTATCTTTTTGGCAGGAATACCACATGCTAATTATAATCCGATATTACTAAATTTATATGATGAAATAGTTGAAATATCAACTAATAAAGAATCTATTTTATCGCTATATGAAGCAAAAGATTATGATCAATTTATAAAGAATTTGATTTTAAAAACGAATTTATTTAGGTGAGAGTATGCTTTGGTTAATGATAATAATATTTTCGATGTTTATGCTACAATACTTACTTACTTTTTTACAGATGAAGTCATTTAGAAAGTATTTTAGCAAATTTATTAAACAAGGAAAGGTTGCGATAGGAATTAAAAAAGGAATCTTCTTTGAAGGATGTATTGTGATGTTTTTAATAGATGATTATGGAAATATTAAAAATGCATCTATGATTTCTGGTTTTACAGTATTTTCTAGATTTAAAGAATTTAATAAATTAAACAATTATAATCTTTTAGAATTTGATGAGGAGATTTTAAAATTATTAAAGTTTTCTAGGTCTAAAACTAAGGCGATTTTAAATGCAAAAGAGAACTTTATAAAAGTTAAAAATGGTGAAGAAATAGAGCTTAAAAAATCACCTTTTCAACAAATAACATCAAAAATATTTAATATAGGAGGTTAAAATGAAATTTTTGATTGATTTGGCAAGTGGTTTTATGAACTTGTTTGAACTAGGAGGAGAGACTTTCGTCTCGTGGGTCACAGGTATTGTTCCTAAAGTATTATTGCTTTTGGTTTTTATGAATGCATTAATAGCTTTAATAGGTCCAAATAAAGTAAATAAATTTGCAAAGTATTGTTCTAAAAGCAAGATTTTGGCATATGGTATTTTACCATTTATATCGGCCTTTATGCTAGGTAATCCTATGGCACTTTCGATGGGTAAATTTCTACCGGAATTTATGAAACCAAGCTATTATGCTTCAGCTGCACAACATTGCCATACAAACTTAGGTATTTTTCCACATATAAATGTCGGAGAATTATTTACTTGGCTAGGAATTGCACAAGGTGTCGAAGCTTTAGGCTTAGATGTCACTGACTTAGCTATAAGATATCTTTTAGTAGGACTCGTAATGAACTTTTTTGCAGGTTGGGTTACTGATTTTACGACAAGATATGTAGAAAGACAACAAGGTATTAGACTAAAAAGAGAAATAAGAGTGGAGAGTTAAAATGAAAAAAGTAAAAGTTGTAAAAGGACATTCAGGCTTTGGAGGACCTTTAATCATTGGTCCAGAAGGAGAAAAAGATACTCTTTTATATATTACAGGTGGAGGAGCTAAACCTGAGATTGTAGATAAAATAGTCGAATTAACAGGAGCAAAAGCAGTCAATGGCTTTAAAACTTCTGTTGCTGAAGAAAAAATCTTTGCAGTAATAATAGATTGTGGAGGAACATTAAGATGTGGGATATATCCTAAAAAGAATATTCCAACTATCAATATAATGGCAACAGGAAAATCTGGACCACTTGCAAAGTATATTACAGAAGATATATATGTATCAGATGTTGGTATTAAACAAATTACACTCTTAGATTCTAATTTAGAAGAAAAAGAATCATTTGAAGACAAAAATAATATAAAAGATACAAAAAGTGATTTTAAATATAGCTCTGACAAGAAGGTATCTGAGACATTGGGAGAAAAAAGTTCAAATAGCATAATACAAAAAGTTGGTATGGGCGCTGGAAGAGTTGTTGATATATTATACCAGGCAGGTAGAGATGCTGTTTCTTCTATGATTACAACAATTTTACCATTTATGGCATTTGTAGCGATGTTGATAGGAATAATTCAAGGTTCAGGCTTTGGAGACTGGTTTGCACATCTATTAACACCACTTACTGGAAATGTCTTAGGACTTGTTATTTTAGGCTTTATATGTTCAATACCACTTTTAAGCGCACTTTTAGGACCAGGGGCTGTCATAGCTCAGGTAATAGGAACACTTATTGGTACTGAAATAGCCAAAGGAAATATTGCTCCTTCTTTAGCACTACCAGCCTTATTTGCAATAAATACGCAAAATGCTTGTGATTTTATACCCGTTGGTTTGGGATTAGCAGAGGCAGAAGCTGAAACAGTTGAGGTTGGAGTGGTATCAGTAATGTATTCAAGATTTTTAACAGGCGTTCCTAGAGTCTTGGTGGCTTGGATTTGTAGTTTTGGATTATATAGTTAGGAGAAAAGATGAAAATAATATACGAAACAAAAGTAAATGCAATTGGAGATATGGTTTCAGAATTTGAAGATGATATGATAATATTTTTTGGAGAAAATGCTCCAGATACACTAAAAGACTATTGTCATATTATTGATATTAACGAAGTGAAATCAGATATAAAAATAGGAGATATTTTACAAATAGATGATAAGATTTACAAGATAAAATATGTAGGAGATGAAGCATTTAAAAATTTAAAAGATTTGGGCCATCTTTCAGTGTATTTTACAGAAGATGAAGAAAATTTACTTCCAGGCAGCATTGTAGTTGAAAATAAACAAGTGCCTAAAATTAAAATAGGTTCATATGTAAGGATTATGGAGGAATAAATGGATTGGTTAGACTTAAAAGACAAAGTAATAGTTGTTACAGGCGCTGCATCTGGAATTGGTAAAGCCATAGCAGAGGAATTATTAAAAGTCGGAGCAAAAGTGAGTGTTTTTGATTTGGTAGATAAAGCTGATATTAAAAATACCAACGAGAATAATTATATTTATATTAAAACTAATATTACTGATAGAGAAGAAGTAAAAAAGGCAGTTGAGAAAACTGCTGATCATTTTGGAAGAATTGATGGGCTTGTAAATAATGCAGGAATCAATAAACCAGCTTTACTTTTGGATAAAAATAGTCCAAGGAGCAAATATGAAATATCAGATAAATTATTTGATTTAGTAGTTGATGTAAATCTTAAAGGATTATATATAGTAAGTCAGGAAGTTGGTTATGAACTATTAAAAAATGAAAAAGCCGTTATAATCAATATGTCTTCTGCAAGCGGACTAGAAGGAAGCGAAGGCCAATCGGTATATGCTGCAACTAAATCAGCTGTGACCTCTTTTACTAGAAGCTGGGCAAAAGAATTAGGAAAGTACAATATCCGAGTACTTGGAGTAGCTCCTGATATTGTAGAAGAAACAGGACTTAGAACTTTAGAATATGAAAAAGCTCTAGCCTACACAAGATCCATAACCATTGAAGAATTGAGAAAAGGCTATACATCTACCAAAACCACACCTTTAGGAAGAAGTGCAAAACTCAGTGAAATTGCAGATTTTGTCACCTACCTTCTAAGCGATAGAGCAAGCTATATTCACGGTGTAACTATAAATATTGCAGGAGGGAAGTCTAGAGGTTAAAGCTAACCCGAAGATAGTAAATTTACTATTTTCGGGTTTGTTTTTATATATTTGAAATATTGTTGTTTATATTTTGTCATATGTAAAATTAAAAGTACAAAATAATTAGATAAAAGAACTATTTGGATAATGTAATTATTCATATAAAAAATGTTTGCAAAGTTCACTTGACAATTTAAATACACAAATATATAATGAAAATGAAAGTAAAATACCAAAAATAAATATAATAACGAAAGAGAAACGAAAGTAAATGGAAATTGAAAGTAAAAAAGAAGATATTTACAAATTTATATTAAACAAGGGAAAAGCAACAACAAAAGAGTTATCAGATTTATTTTCCGTATCAGAGCAGACTATACGCAAATATCTTACAGAATTAGAGTCTGATAAGCTAATTAATAGATTTCATGGTGGCGCTCAGCGAAAATCATCATTTAAGGAAAGGCTACTGCTAAATTCGGAAAGCAAAAAGAAAATATGTAAAGAAGCAGCAAAATTTATAGAAGATGGTGATTATCTCTATATAGATGGTGGTACTACTTATTACTACTTAATAGATTATATCAGCAATGATATAAAAGTCACTATTGTCACTTCTAGTATACCAATAGCTCAAAAAGTAATGAATGAGACAAATAATGAAGTAATTTTACTTGGCGGCAGAGTCCAGCCAATTACTATGGAGACTTTTTCTCCAAAGCTTTTAAAAGAAGTATCAGATATGAATTTTGATAAAAGTTTTTTTGGTACTTCAGGGTTTTCATTAGAGAAAGGCATTACTGAAAATAATGCTTATTCTATAGAGATGAAGAAAATTATTTCTTCTAATTCTAAATTAAATATTATAGGGGGTGGCAGCGAAAAGGAAGGAAGAATATCTTTTCAGAAAGTTTTTAAATTTAGCGATATAGACATTTTTATATCAAATAAAGATATCTCAAAAGATTTAAAAGCTTATTTAAAAGAAAATTTGAGACTTATTTTAGTTTAAAGAAAGGGGTGCTATGAACGAAATTAGTGAACTAATTTATCAAGAATTGATAGATTTAGAAAACGATAGTAAAAACAAAGATGAATTTTTTGAACAGATTGCTACGAAATTAGAAGAACTTAATTTTGTAGAAGAAAGTTTCAACAAAGCAATAAAAGAAAGAGAAGCAGTATTTCCTACAGGTCTAGAATTTTCTAAAATAAAAATAGCTTTACCTCATACTGATACTATCCATATTAAAAAGCCATTTATTTTTATTAATAAGCTTAATAATAATATTGAGTTCATTCATATGGGAACTGATGATCAAAAAGTAGATGTAGATTATATCTTTGTATTAGGGATTAAAGACCCAAAGGAGCAAGTAGGACTACTAGCAAAATTAATGGATTTATTTTCTAATGATAATTTTGTTTATAAATTAGAAAATGCGAAGGATAAAAAATCTATATTAAAATTATTTTAAAAG